>CAZMOT010000021.1:0-34968 GCA_964568065.1 uncultured Anaerolineales bacterium | reverse complement strand
CTATACAACAGCGCCGACGCCGCACTGACGAGAAACAGAATCCACAGCAACAGGACTACCCAGTTTGGCGGCGGTGGGCTCCAAGTCAGCGACAGCCCCGGCGCCAGACTGACGGACAACGAGGTCTACAGTAACACATCCCAGATGAGCGGTGGTGGCATCCATCTCGATAATAGCGACAACGCCACGCTGACAAGCAACGAGATCTACAGCAACACCGTCGTCAACGGGACGGGCGGCGGGATATATTTTATAAGCAGTCCCACAGCCACGCTGGTAAGCAACAGCGTTTGCAGCAACACGGTCAACCAGGCCGGCGGGGGGATATACTTCAACCTTAGCAGCAATCCCATGCTGACGGGCAATCAGATCTACAGCAACACGGCCAACGGCCAAGGCGGTGGGCTCTATCTCAATCAAAGCAGCAGCGCCAGGCTGACGGGCAACCGGATCTACAGCAACACGGCCGCTACCAGCTACGGCGGCGGGCTTCGCCTGCAGGAAAGCCCCACCGCCACGCTGACGAACAACCGGTTCTACAACAACGCGGCCGGCGACGGCGGCGGCGGGGTCTATCTCTCCGAGAGCCCCACTTCTACACTGACAAGCAATGTCATCTATAACAACACGGCCGGCAACGGTGGCGGCGTCTACTTCTTCAACAACAGCAACACTATGCTGGTGAACAACTTGGTGGCGGAAAACCGGATCACCGGCAGCGGCAAGGGAGCCGGGATCTTTGTTGGCCAATCAGAAATCCGCCTGCTTCACACCACCGTCGCGCGCAACACCGGCGGCGACGGCAGCGGCATACTCGTCTATAGGGGAGTAGGCGTCCCCACCGCCGCGATCCTCACCAACACTATCCTGGTCAGCCACACGGTGGGTATCACCGTCGGGGTGGGCTGCTCGGCCACGCTGGCGGGGACGCTGTGGGGCGAGGGCGAATGGGCCAACGAGGTGCCTGCGTTCGTGAACGGCACTATCATCAGCAGTGCCAACGTGATCGGTGATCCCTCGTTCGTGGACCCCGATGGCGGTGACTACCACATCACAGGGGCGTCGGCCGGGCGGGATGTCGCGGTGAGCACGGTGGTCACCGACGACATTGACGGCGACTCTCGCCCCTTCGGCGCTGGAAAGGACATCGGAGCGGACGAGTGCGGCTGCCACGTGCGCGTGGGCAGCACGTACTACCGCAGCGTCCAGGCCGGTGTGGACGGTGCCAACGAGGGTGACGTCGTGCAGGTGGCCGGTACGTGCCAGGGCGTGGAGACGCGCGGTTCCACTCAGCAGATGGCCTACATCAGCAAGACGCTGACCGTGCGCGGCGGATACAGCGGCGACTTTTTCGCCTGGGACCCGCTAGTCTACCTGACCACGCTGGACGCCCAGGGACAGGGCCGCGTGATCCGTATAGCCGGCACCACCCCCGGGAGCATCACACCCACGCTGGAAGGACTGCGGTTGGTCAACGGCAGGATCAGCAGTTGGGGTGGCGGCGTTCTCTCGCGGTTTGCCAGCACCATCATCAGTGGCTGCCATATCTACAACAACACCTCTGCTAATCAGTTCGGCGGTGGAATCTACATTGATGGCGGTCCCAACGCTGCGTTGGTGAATAACCGGGTGTATAGCAACAGTGCTGGTACCAGCTCTGGGGGTGGGCTTTATATCGCCATCAGTAATGACGTCACGTTGGTGGGCAACGCGTTCCACAATAACACAGCTGCGTCTGGCGGCGGGGTCTACCTATACAACAGCGGAGATGCCAATCTGGTGAACAACATGGTTCTGGAGAACCGGATCACAAGCGGCAGCGGGGCCGGCATCTACGTCTTTGGCTCCCATGCTCATTTATTGCACACCACTCTCGCCCGCAACAGCGGTGGAAACGGGCAGGGGGTCTACGTCTCCGGCAGCGGGTACACCTTGCGGATGACGAACACCATCCTGGTCAGCCACACCGTCGGCATCACGGTCACGGATGGCAACACCGCCACGCTGGAGGGTACGCTGTGGGGCAGCGGAGCCTGGGCCAACAACCTGCCCTGGGGTGGCAGTGGCCACATTGTCAGCGGCACCAACATGACCGGCGATCCGGCCTTCGTGAATCCTGAGGGCGGCGACTACCACATCACCCCTGCATCGGCGGCCATTGACGAGGGAGTCCCCACGTGGGTCTCCACCGACATAGACGGGGATGCACGCACCATCAGCTTGGCCCCCGACCTGGGCGCGGACGAGTCCACCTTTGTCCTCAAAGTCGCCAAGAGCGGCCCGGCCTGGGTCAACGAGGGCACGCCCATCGCCTACACCCTGCGCGTCACCAACAGCGGCTTGATCACCGCCTACAACGTTCTTCTCACCGATACGCTCCCCTCCGGCGCGTTCTTCGTCTCCGCCAGCGACGATGGCTCCAAGGCGGGCGGTGTGGTTTCCTGGCCCATCTTCGACCTCTTGCCCAGCGGCGGCGCAGTCGTGCGCACCTTCACCGTCACCGCCAGCGATACCATCACCAACGACGACTACGTGGCCACGCCCCAAGGCTTGCCGGGCGTGAAGGGCCTGGTTGCGGTCAGTATCTTCGTCAACCACCCGCCCGTGGCCGAAGCAGGCAGCTCCCAGAGCGTCCACACCGGCACGGTGACGCTGGACGGCTCCGGTAGCAACGACCCCGATGGCGGCGACGACATCATCTACGGCTGGGTGCAAACTGGTGGGACGACGGTCCCACTGAGCGACCCGGCGGTCGTCAGCCCCACCTTCCCCGCGCCGATCACGACGGGGGTACTCACCTTTACCCTCACCGTCACCGACACTTTCGACGAGGCCAACTCCGACACCACCGTCGTCACCGTCACCAACGCACCGCCCGTGGCCGAAGCAGGCAGCCCCCAGGCCGTCACTTCTGGTATCGTGACGCTGGGTGGCTTTGGCAGTTCCGATCCAGATGGCGATCCCCTCTTCTACCTGTGGCAGCAGACGGGTGGTCCGATGGGGGTATCTCTGACCGACGCCGACACGACGACGGCGACCTTCGACGTTCCTCCGCTCGGCGGCGTCTACACCTTCACCCTCACCGTCAGCGACACCTTCGGCGCAGCCGACTCCGATACCACGAACGTGACTGTGAACCTGCCGGCTCTGGAGGTCGCCAAGTCTGGCCCCGATGAGGTTGACGCCGGCGAGCCCATCACCTACACACTCGTCGTGACCAACAGCGGGCCGGTGGCCGCCTCCTTCCTGGTCATCACCGACGCACTGCCCGCCGGAGCGGGCTTCGTCATCGCCAGCGATGGTGGAGAACTGGTCGGCGACGTGGTCTCCTGGGCGGTGGATAGCCTGGGGGCGCTGGATTGGCTGACCCGCACCTTCACCGTCACTGCCACCGACACGATCACCAACACCGACTACCGCGTCTCTTGCGTCGAGGGGGTCAGTGGGGTGGGGGGCGTGCCCGTCGTCACAGAAGTCATCAGCGAGCGCAAGGTCTACCTCCCGCTTGTCCTGAAGAACTGAAGGGCTGGTGCTGCGAAACAACTAAACGTCTATCCTCAGCCAGGCATCGGCCATCGAACCTCCCGAATGGTCCCCACCTTCGGGAGGTTCAGTGTTTGCACTTCGTCGTCACGATGGTATAATGACGCACCAGGAGATCGAACGTGAGCACCGAAAGGCTATATCGCACCGAGGGCATCGTTTTGCGGCGGCGCAAACAGGGCGAGGCCGACCGGGTCATGACGTTGTGCACGCCGTTGGGCAAGATAGAAGTCATCGCCAAGGGGGCACGCAAACTGCGCAGCCGCAAAGCAGGTCACGTGGAATTGTTCAGCCGCTCCAGTTTCGTGATTTCACGTGTGCCGAATTCCTGGGACATCGTCAGCCAGGTGGAGACCGTCGAAGCGCACAAGTTGCTGCGCAGCGACCTGCTGCTCGGAACGTACGCTCGCTACGCCGTCGAACTGCTCGACCGCTTCTTCGCCGAGGGGGAGGGCAGCTTGGCCCTCTTCGACTTGCTCGACCACACGCTCACGTGGCTGTGCGAGGACGGTGACAATGACCCGGACCTGATCGCTCGCTTCTACGAGCAACACATGCTGGGGCTGGCAGGCTTCCGCCCGGAACTGTTTCGCTGTGTGGGCGAGCACGATGGTCACGTATCGCTCCGGCCCCGCGAGTCAACGGAGGACGAGAGGCCTTACGGCTTCGACCCGGAACGGGGTGGGGTTCTGTGCCGGAGTTGCCGTGCCGAAAGGGGGGCGCGTCAGGGGGTTGTGTCACTTTCACCCGACGGGCTGTGGTTTCTACAGGAGTGCCAGCGGCGTCCCTACGCCAGGCTGCGCACGCAGCAGATCGCGCCCGCGCTGCACGCAGAGGTGGAGCGCGTGATGCAGCATTACATCACCTACCACCTGGAGCGGGGTGTGAAGTCTGGAGTGTTTCTACGACAGTTGAAGCAGGAAAACAGGAGCTGAGAATCCGCGGATGGATAGAACCAAAGCCGAGTTGAGGAGCCCATGACAAAACCCCTGACATTCCAACAAGTCATCCTCCACCTGCAAGAGTTCTGGGCCGAACGGGGCTGCCTGATCTGGCAGCCCTACAGCGAAAAGGTCGGCGCGGGGACGATGAACCCCGCCACCGTCCTGCGCGCGCTGGGGCCAGAACCCTGGAACGTGGCCTACGTCGAGCCCTCCTACCGGCCCGACGACGGCCGCTATGGGGATAACCCCAATCGCATGCAGATGCACACCCAGTTCCAGGTCATCCTCAAGCCTGACCCCGGCAATCCGCAGGAACTCTATCTGGACAGCCTGTACACACTGGGCATCCGCCGCGAGGAGCACGACATCCGCTTCGTCGAGGATAACTGGGAACAGCCTGCCATGGGGGCCTGGGGGTTGGGTTGGGAGGTGTGGCTGGACGGGCTGGAGATCACCCAGTACACCTACTTCCAGCAGGCGGGAGGCTTCGCGCTCGACCCGGTCTCAGTGGAATTGACCTACGGCCTGGAGCGAATCGTGATGGCGCTCCAGGGTGTGCACTCGGTCTGGGAGGTTGACTGGGATTCCACCCACACCTATGGCAAAGTCCTCCTCCAGCCCGAGATCGAGCATTGCCGCTACGATTTCGAGTTGGCCGACGTGGAGCGGCTGGCCCAGATGTATAACCTATACGAAGCCGAGGCTCGCAGTTGCCTGGATGCAGGGCTCGTCATCCCGGCCCACGATTACGTCCTGCGCTGCTCTCACACCTTCAACCTGCTCGACACGCGCGGCGCTATCGGCGTGACGGAGCGAGCGACCTACTTCCGCCGCATGCGCGAACTCTCCAGGCAGGTGGCGGAGGCTTACGTGGAGCAGAGGCAGCGGATGGAGTACCCCTGGATACAGGATGCAGGAGGCAGAAAGCAGGAAGCAAGGAGCGCCCAACACCCAATACCCAATATCCAATACCCATCAACCTTCGTGCTAGAAGTGGGCACCGAAGAACTGCCCGCCGGAGACCTGGACGACGCACTGGCGCAACTGCGCGAATTGGTCCCCGCCCGCCTGGCGGAGGCGCGGCTCGACCACGATGGCTTGCGCGTGCTGGGCACCCCCCGGCGGCTGGCTGTGCTCGTTGAGGGACTGGCACCGCGCCAGCGGCCGGTCGAGGAAGTGGCGAAAGGGCCGCCGGTGCGCGTGGCCTTCGACGCTGAGGGCCGTCCGACAAAGGCCGCCGCGGGATTTGCCCGCAAGCAGGGTGTGAGCGTGGACGCGCTGGAGGTGCAAGAGATAGACGGCGGCGAGTACGTGGTGGCGACCAGGCGCGAGGAAGGGCGACCGACTGCCAAAGTACTGACCATCCTGCTGCCCGAACTGATCGCGAGCCTGCGCTTCAGGAAAAGCATGCGTTGGAACGAGAGCGGCGTCGCCTTCTCGCGGCCCATCCGCTGGCTGGTGGCCCTGCTGGACGACGCAGTCGTGCCCTTCGAATACGCTGGCGTCCCCAGCGACCGCACCAGCCGGGGCCCTCGACCGGCGGGCTCCCCCGAGTTCGAGATCGCGCAGGCGGAGGATTACCCGGCGTTGCTGGCCCAGCACCACATCGTGGCCGACTTTGAGGAGCGACGCGCCATCATCGCCGAGCAAGCCGCGCGCCTGGCACAGAGCGTAGGCGGGCGCATCCCCGACGACCCGGCGCTGTTGGACGAGGTCACAAACCTGGTCGAGCAGCCCACCCCCTTCCTGGGCCACTTTGAGGAGGAGTATCTGCGGCTGCCCGCCGCTGTGCTCATCGCGGTGATGAAGAAGCAGCAGCGGTGCTTCCCCGTGGTGGACGCCGATGGCAAGCTGCTGCCGCACTTTATCGCCGTGCGCAATGGGAGTGACGACCACCTGGACATTGTGCGCCGTGGCAACGAAGAAGTCATCCGCGCCCGCTTTGCTGACGCCGACTTTTTCTACCGCGAGGACACCAGGAACCCGCTGGAAGAATTCCTGCCGCGCCTGGCGACGCTCACCTTCCAGGAACAACTGGGTTCGATGCTCGACAAGACCCATCGGCTGGGGCAACTGGTGGTTCAACTGGCCAAGATGTTGGGGCTGAGCGAGGAGGAAAAGGGGATCGCACGGCGGGCAGCTCAACTCTGTAAAGCAGACCTGGCGACCCGGATGGTGGTGGAGTTCACCAGCCTGCAGGGGATTATGGGAAGAGAGTATGCCTTGAAAACGGGGTTGGGGGAAGACCCCGCCGTGGCCGAGGCGATCTTTGAGCATTACCTGCCTCGCTTCGCCGGCGACGCAGTGTCGCGGACCCGGCCTGGCCTGGTCGTAGGGCTGGCCAACCGGCTCGATAGCATGGCGGGCCTCTTCGCAGTGGGACTGGCCCCCACTGGTTCATCCGATCCTTACCACCTGCGGCGGGACGCCCTTGGCCTGGTACAGAACCTGCTCGCTCACCAACTCCCCTTCTCGGTGCTGGAAGGGTTGGCGGCAGCAGCCCGTCTGTTACCGATCGAGATCTCCGAGGATGCACTATCAGCGGCGCTGGACTTTGTCGTCGAACGGCTGCGGAGCCTCTTGCGCGAGCAGGGGTTCCGCTACGACGTGGTGGACGGTGTGCTGGCGGTGCGGGGTGACGATCCCTTTCGCGCCCGTCAAGCCGTCGAGGGACTCTCCCGCTGGGTGGCCCGTGAAGATTGGAACCGCATCCTGGATAACTATGCCCGCTGCGTGCGCATCACGCGCGACTTTGAGGAGCAGTTTGCGTTGGACCCGGCTCGCTTCGTCCAGCCGGCAGAGGAGGAGCTGCACGCGGCTTACCAGGGGGTCCGCACCCAGGTCACGCCGCAGAGCACGGTGGACGAGTTCCTCACCGCCTTCCTGCCACTGGTAGATGTGATTGACAGGTACTTTGCCAGGGAGTCGGGGGTGCTGGTGATGGCGGAGGAACGGGCGTTGCGGGAGAACCGGCTGGCGCAACTTCAGCACATTGCGGCGCTGGCCGATGGTATCGTAGACCTGAGCCGGCTGGAGGGGTTCTGACCAACTTACAGGGCAAAGACCTCCGGCGTAGTCTCCTGCCTTGCAGGAGGAGGTAAGATGACGATCAGTAAAATTGTCGAACAGGAAGAATTGGCCCAAACGCTGGAAGATTGACTGGCCGCTAGCGATATACCACTGACGACACCGTTGGCGTTGTTTTTCCTGCCCGGTGAGGTGATCATTCGCCCACAGCCCCCTGACCAGCAGGAATTGTTAGAGTGGTTTGAGGGTTTTCGCCAGCGGTATGGTGATGTCCTGCGCCGATTGGCTAACGCTGAGGTAGAGTCATAGTGCGCTATCCCGCACTCGACGAGGTATTGACACTGCACCGGTTGGCCCTGGGCGCTTATGGCGGCTCTGCTGGCCTGCGCAACCTGGGAGCGCTCCAATCAGCGTTGGCAGCCCCCCGCCAGACCATGTTCGGTGAGGAATTGTACCCCACGTTGGCGGACAAGGCGGCGATCCTCCTGTACCTTTTGACCCAGAACCATCCCTTTGTGGACGGGAATAAGCGCACAGCTCTGTCTGCTTGCTTCTGGTTTCTGGAGAGAAACGGGATACGTTGGATGTGGAAAGCGAGGATCTGTATCAGTTCACGATAGACATCGCTAGCGGACAACTGGACAAAGACGCGGTGACGACCTGAGTACGTGAGCACCTGCGTCCATTGGAGATCAAGCGCTGATCTCACCCGCCTGCTACCAGCAGGTAAACGCACAGCCTCCCATCGGCGCACACCGACGGGAGGCTTTTGCTACCCAACCAACGAACTAATCTCCACCCAGGTAGGCCTTCTGGACCTCCGGGTTCTCCCGCAGTTCATCTACGGTGCCCTCCAGCACCACCCGCCCTGTCTCCAACACGTAGCCCCGACTGGCGACAGAGAAGGCCATGAGCGCGTTCTGTTCTACCAGCAAGATCGTCGTGCCCTCTTCGTTCAACTGGCGAATGACACGAAAGATTTCATCCACCAGGAATGGCGCCAGGCCCATGGAGGGCTCATCGAGGAGGAGAACACGGGGATGAGCCATCAGCGCCCGGCCTATGGCCAGCATCTGCTGTTCGCCACCGGAGAGGGTGCCGCCCAACTGGCTGATGCGCTCCTCCAAACGCGGGAAAATCTCGAATACTCGTTCCATATCCTGCTGGATCGCTGCGTCATCGTCACGGATGTAGGCTCCTATCTCCAGGTTCTCTCGCACCGTGAGCCGGCCAAAGATGCGCCGTCCCTCGGGAGCCTGCGCCACTCCCATGCCGATGATCTCGTGAGCCGGCATCTTATGGATCTCTTTCTCTTCCAGCCTGACGGTGCCAGAACGAGGCTTGAGCAGTCCGCAGATCGTGTTCAGCGTCGTGCTTTTCCCAGCGCCATTGGCCCCGATCAATGTGACGATCTCGCCCTCATCAACCATCAGCGAAATCCCCTTAAGGGCGTGAATGTTGCCATAGTAAGTATGAACCTCGTTGATCTCTAACATCGCCATTGGCGTTTACCCCTTCCCATCATCATTGGTCGGCAGCGCCATGCCCCAGGTAAGCCTCGATCACTTGAGGATTGCTCTGAATCTCGGCCGGTGTCCCCTCAGCAATCTTGACGCCGTAGTCCAGGACCGATATCTGCTCCGAGATGCTCATCACCACCCTCATATCGTGCTCAATGAGTAGGACGGTGATACCCAACTCGTCACGCAGCCGCCGGATGAAATGAATCATCTCTATGGTCTCGGCGGGGTTCATGCCAGCAGTAGGTTCATCGAGCAGCACCAGCATGGGCTTGCTGGCCAGCGCACGGGCGACCTCCAGGCGTCGCTGGTCGCCGTAGGGTAGGTTCTTGGCGAACACGTCTCCCTTTCCCTGAAGTCCTACAAAATCCAACATGGCGAGCGCTTCATCGAGGGCCTTTCGTTCTTCACGACGGGTGCGAGGGAATTGGAAAATCGCTCCCAAAATTCCTGAACGGAGATGATAATGTTGGCCCACCAGGATATTCTCGATGACTGTCATCTCCTCGAACAGACGGATGTTCTGGTACGTGCGGGCGATACCCATCGCGGCGATCTGATCTGGACGGCGATCAGTGATTGAAACACCGTTGAAACTCAGGGAGCCTCCCTCAGGCCGGTAAAAGCCAGAGACGCAGTTGAAAAACGTGGTCTTGCCAGCACCATTGGGGCCAATGATACTGGCGATGCTGCCCTCTGGAACCACGACATCAAACGCGTTGACAGCGATCAACCCGCCAAACTGTTTGGTCACTTTGGCTGCCTCTAGGATGTTCACAATCTAGCTCCCTGTCAATTCCAATTGCTCGCCAGCGCGTTCGCTGGTCTGTTCGTTCTCGGCGCGGAACTCCATCTTCCTGCGCGTGGATGGCCAGAGGCCTTCCGGGCGCAGGATCATCATTACCACGAGCAGAGTGCCAAAGACCAACATGCGGTAGTCATCCAGCTCGCGCAGCACCTCCGGCAAGCCCTTCAGCACCAACGCGCCCATCACCACACCCGGGATGCTGCCCATGCCGCCGATAATGACCAGACAGAGCACGTTGATGGATACGAGCAGGGTAAAGTCCTCGGGGCCGGTGAATTTGTTGCGCGAGGCAAAGATCACACCGCCGAGTCCGGCGAAAGCAGCACCGATGACAAAGGCCAGCAACTTGTACTTGAGAGTGTGGATGCCCATGGCCTCCGCCACGTCCTCATCCTCTCGCATGGCCATCCAGGCTCGGCCAGCCCGCGAGTGCTGCAAGCGATAAGTTATAAAGATCACCAGGACGATGCCCAGGATGATAAAGTACATAAAGTAGAACTCGTTGTTGAGATTGATGCCGAACAGGCTTGGCCCCGCAACAGCCCGGACGCCGCGTGGCCCGCCGGTGAAATCGGTGAGCGCGTCGCTTTTCGAAAGGATGCGGATGATCTCGCCAAACCCCAAGGTGACGATAGCGAGGTAGTCGCCGCGCATACGCAGCACCGGGATGCCCAACACAACGCCAGAAACAACAGCAAATGCGATGCCGAGAGGCAGCACCGGCCAAAAGTCCATCATGATGCCATGGGGTGTAGGCGCTGTCAGCAAAGCGGTAGTGTAGGCTCCGATGGCAAAGAAAGCCACGTAACCCAAGTCCAAGAGGCCAGCCAGACCGACCACAATGTTCAACCCCAGCCCTAGTATAACATAGATGCCCACCGTGCCCAGCGTATAGTTCCAGTATTGACCCAGTTTGAGAGGCGCAGCGAACAGCAACAGCAGACCGATGCCATACAGGACGTACAGCGAGTACCTGGACTGTGTGACGTTCTGTACGGCGGGCACGGCCAAGAATCTTGTGCGCGTCTCACTCCACCTGCTCCCTAAAGACTCTCTCATTTTGTAGTGTGCCGAAACGTGAGTCCATACACCACCAACCAACCCCGCCGCCGCCAGCGCAGCGAACATCACGATGGCACCCGCTACCGGTGGACGCCCGAGGGTGAGCAATTGGGCAGCATCGGGAGTGAGCTGCACCAACCATCTGCGCACGTCAACGCCAGAATTCACGAGGGAACTCACCCCCCAGGTAAGCACCGCAAGTATTAACCCGTGTGACGCGCCTGCCAACAAACCCGCAATAAGGGCTTCTCCCCACGCTTTGCACTCGGCGTGTCGGACAGCCGTCATCCCACCCCACAAAGCCACGATCAACAATAAGGTCCACGCCCCCGGCTCGGGGGAAGATAGCTCGAACCATCCTATCACCATCGTGCCCACCAGGCCTGTCAGACCGAGCAGTACGATGAATACATTGATAATGCCTGCGAGAAGCCCATCTCGAAGGATCAAACGAATGTTCATGAGTGTCTCTCCTATACACAGCGGCGAAAGGTGTGTGCACCCATCACATCTTCTTTTCGGCCAGGACCTCTCCCAGCAGACCCGTGGGTCGGAAGATGAGGACCAGCACCAGGATGGAGAAAGCCAGCACGTCCTTGAGCTGGAAGGGTATGCCGAGCGCGGCCGGGGCCACAGCCTCCATGATCCCCAGAGCCAGACCGCCCAGCATCGCGCCAGGGATGTTGCCAATGCCGCCCATCACGGCAGCCGTAAAGGCCTTGATGCCAGGGATAAAGCCCACAAAGTGGTAGATGATGCCCATGTGCAGGCCCCACATCACGCCCGCCGCGCCAGCAAGCACACCGCTGATGGCAAAGGTGTTGGCGATGACGCGATCCACGTCTATACCCATCAAGGCTGCAATCTGCTTATCCTCGGCCACGGCGCGCATGGCCTTGCCCATCTTGGTGCGTTGCACCAAAACGTACAACCCAATCATTAAGAGGATGGACAGGACAAAGGTGAGGACACCGGTGTAGGTAACCAGCACCTTCTTATCATTCACCATCAGGATCCAGCCGATGTTGCGCTCCATCACCTCGGGGTTGGTGAAAGTGTGACGAGCGGGGCCGAACACAAGTTGGGCTGCGTTCTCCAGGAAAAGGGAAACCCCGATGGCGCTGATCAACGGCACCAGACGGGGCGCCGCGCGCAGTGGACGGTAGGCGATGCGCTCCAGTGCGATGGCGACGACCATAGCCACGAGCATCCCCACGATGAAGGCAACGGCGATTGAAATGATGGACCAGGCAATACTCCTGTTCAGCAGATCTATGCCGTTGAGCGCCTCCAGTGTGAAATAACCAGTGAAAGCACCCAACATCATCACATCGCCGTGGGCAAAGTTGATCATGAACAGGATGCCGTAGACCAGTGTGTAGCCCAGGGCGATCACGGCGTAGACGCCGCCCAAGATGATGCCGGAGATAGCAAAGCGCACCCAGGTTTCCGGCCCGTAAGCTTGTTGAACAAAAAAGACGATCCACAGCCGCCACACCAGGAAGGCGATAACAAGCACGCCTATTGCTGGGCGGACCAATCGTCCAAGATTAAAGGAGCGCTGGGGACGAACGAATCTATCCATAATGAAAAACCCTCTTCGAACGGGGTTCAAGAGTGGCTTGTGTGTGTAGGTGATTTCCGTAGGTCACTACTAGCAGATAGAACAAGGCGATGAGATAGGTCATCAGGCCTACCTCATCGCTTTCGTATGTTCATGCAGTGGGTATCGGGATTACTGACCCGGTCCCGCCACCCACTCGCCACCCTCTACGATCATAAACAGGATGGACGCTGCGGCGCACTCACCTATATCGCTGCACGTGATCGTACCGGTCAGACCTTCATAGCCTGCCGTGCTGCGCACCTCGTCGGCCAGGGCCTTGCGCGGGATGATCAGATTGTCGCCGCTCTCTACCGCGATCACTTCGATGGCATTGATCAGGATAGACGTCGCGTCGTAGGAGTGCGGGCTGAAGGGGCTCAGCTTGCCCTGTTCCTCGCCGTAGGCCGCCTCGTAATCCGCCATGAACTGGTCGAAGGCCTCCGACTCGGGGATCGGCACGTAGGTCGAGAAGGTGCCCTCTGCTGCCTCGCCAGTCAGATCAAGGTAGTTCACGCCGTAGGTGCCATCGCAGCCAAAGAACAGCGCGTCTTCCAGGCCGACGGCCGCCATCTGTGTGACCAACACAGCCGCGTCGGCATCGTAACCGCCGTAGTAGATCAGCTCAGGCTCCAGGGCGGCGATGGCGGCCAGCGGGGCGCTGTAGTCGGTCTCGCCGGGAGTGATGGCCTCGAAGCCTACCACGGTGCCACCCAACCCTTCAAAGAAGCTGGCCGTCATCTCCGCCAGGCCTTGCCCGTAGGCGCCGCCGTCGTGCATGGCGGCTATGCTCGTGACGCCCAGGACGTTGAAGATGTAATTGGCGGCATGCTCGCCCTGCATCTCGTCGTGGAAAGCCACACGGTTGAACACTGGCGAGCCCAGCTTGGTCAGATCAGGGTTGGTCGCCGAAGGCGACAGCATCACGATGCCAGCATCTCCGTAGATGGGTATGGCGACCTCGGTCGAGCCGGAGAAGGAGTGGCCGTCAATGGCCACGACCTGGGGGTCGGCAGCAAGCTTGTTGGCGACGGACGCGCCCTGCTCCGGAGTTCCCTGCGTGTCCTCCGAGAGCAACTCGATATCAAAACCGTGCACGGTGGGATGATCCACAACCGCCAGTTCGGCGCCACGGGTCATGTCGATGCCGAAGGCAGAATAGTCACCCGTGTTCGGACCAACGAAGGCCACTCTGATGGTCTGGCCCGGCTCGAAGGTAACGCAGCCCCACTCGTCGGTGCACTCATACTCGGGCTCTGGCACCGCTGTGGGAGGCACTGCTGTGGGAGCCACTGCTGTGGGTGTGGGAGCCACCTCTTCTTCTGTGGGCGGACAACTACAGGCCGTAAGTGCAACTATAGCCGCCACCAGGACGAAAATCCATAACGTTCGCATACGCATTTCTCTCCTCCTTAATCTTGTGCTGTATACTTGAGAAGCTTGCCTAAAGAGTAGCTCGTCATTTCATCTAACTCAAGTTCTTCTATCCACGCCTCCTTTCCTTCTTTGTGAGGATTCGCCCGCAAAACTTGCCCAATTATACTCAACATGCTCTCCTTGTCAAACTCGACTGAGGTGGGTATAATTGGTACCACTTTATGAGGCCGGGCATTTGAGGCTACCTGCGAGCCTCACCGTGCTCCGGCTTTTCAATGCGCGATAATCCATGGGCAAGGAGGACACTGTGACCAAGAAATGGGTATACCTATCTCATTCAGCCGGAGGAGAACTAGCCGAGACACTGGGCCACGAGCCGGAACTTAGTGAGATGAAGATCATCCTCGGCGGCAAGGGAGCGGGGCTGGCCGACATGACAGAAGCCGGGCTTCCCGTGCCCCCCAGCTTCACCATCACCACCGAGGCCTGCGTCGAGTACGTGCAGACCGGCGAGTTCTCACCTGGAATGTGGGAGCAGACGTTGGAAGCGCTCAAAGAGATTGAGCGCCAGACCGGCAAACGATTCGGTGACCCGGAAAACCCGCTGCTTGTCTCCGTCCGCTCCGGCGCGCGGGTCTCAATGCCAGGGATGATGGACACCGTCCTCAACCTGGGGCTCAACGATGAGACTCGTGAGAGCCTGGCTCGGCTGACCGGCAACGAGTGGTTTTCCTACGACGCCTACCGCCGCTTCATCGCCATGTTCTCCGACATCGTGATGGACTATTCGCGCGAGCACTTTGAGGAGAAGCTGGAAGAGCTCAAGGAGAAGGAAGGCGTCTCCACCGACCCCGAAGTGAGCCTGGCAGGTCTCAAGGGGTTGGTTGATGAGTACAAGGCGATGTACAAGGCTCACCTCGGCGAGGACTTTCCCACCGATCCGCTCAAGCAACTCGAACTGGCCATCAAGGCTGTTTTCAGGTCGTGGAACGGCGCGCGCGCGGTCGCGTATCGTAATCACGAAGGCATCCCTCACGACTGGGGCACCGCCGTCAACGTCCAAACAATGGTCTTTGGCAACCTGGGTGAGAAGAGCGGCACTGGCGTCGCCTTCACCCGCGACCCCGGCACCGGCAAGCACGAGTACCTGTACGGTGAGTTCTTGATCAACGCGCAGGGCGAGGACGTGGTGGCCGGCATCCGCACCCCCCAACGTGTCAGTCTGGTGGGCTCGCGCGCTTGGGCTGAGAGCCAGGGCGTCCCCGAGGAAAAACGCGCCAGCGAGTATCCCAGCATGGAAGAAGCGATGCCCGGGATATACGAGCGGTTCCTGGGGATCGTGGGCACGCTGGAAAAACACTATCGTGATATGCAGGACGTAGAGTTCACCATCGAGCACGGGAAACTGTGGATGCTTCAGACTCGTACCGGCAAGCGCACGGCAGCCTCGGCGGTTGAGATCGCGGTTGACCTGGTCGAAGAGGGGCTAATCAGCAAGGAAGAAGCCATCATGCGCATTGACCCCGACTACGTTGACCTGCTCCTGCGCCCCAGCTTCGATCCCCAGGCAGATAAAACCCTGATCGTCAGGGGGCTCAATGCATCTCCAGGCGCGGCGGTCGGGATCGCCGTTTTCGACGCCGAGCGCGCCAAAGAGTTGGCCGACGAGGGCAAGGACGTCATCCTCGTCCGCCCCGAAACTGCCCCAGACGATGTGCCCGGTATGCTGGTCTCCAAGGGCGTACTGACCCAGAAGGGTGGCGCGACCTCTCACGCTGCCGTCGTTGCCCGTGGCAATAACCTGCCTTGCGTGGCTGGCTGCGAGGCCATTTCGGTCGACGTGACACGCGGTCAGTTCACCATCGGCGATGTCGTGATCAAAGAAGGCGACACGATCTCGATTGATGGGTTCGTCGGCGAGGTATACGCAGGCTCCGTCCCCTTGATCGAAACCGAGTATGCAAAGCAGACCGCTCTGATCAGGCTGCTAGAGTGGGCCGACGAGATCCGCACGCTGGGTGTGCGCACCAACGCCGACCTGCCCGAGGATGCGCGGCGAGCCGTCGCTTTCGGGGCAGAGGGTATCGGCCTCTGCCGTACTGAGCACATGTTCTTCGACGAACGTGCCCGCGATGCCGTCGTGCGCATGATTATGGCCAGGACCACCGAAGAACGCCTGGCCGCGCTGGACGAGATGCTGCCCTTCCAGGAGCAGGACTTTGAGGGCGTCTTTGAGGCCATGGACGGCAAGCCGGTCATCATGCGGTTGATTGACCCGCCGATGCACGAGTTCCTGCCCTCGCGCGAGGAACTGATCGAGGAGGTTGCCAGGCTGCGCTGTACCGACCCCGACTCGCCCGAGTTGGCCGAGAAAGAGAAAATGCTCGAACTCGTCACCAGCCAGTGGGAGACGAACCCGATGATGGGTTTGCGCGGTTGTCGCGCCGGCATCATGTACGAGGGGTTGACCGAGATGCAGACCCGCGCCTATTTCCAGGCCGCCTGCCGCTGCACCAAGCGCGGCGTCGAGGTGATCCCGGAAGTGATGATCCCGCTGGTTGGCCACGTCAACGAGTTAAAGATGGAGCGGAAGAAGCTGGAAGCCGTGGCCAAGCAGGTGATGGAGAAGGAGGGCGTCGAAGTCGAGTATATGTTTGGCACGATGATCGAGGTGCCCCGCGCTGCTCTCACCGCCGGCGAAATCGCCGAGTATGCCCAGTTCTTCTCCTTCGGCACCAACGACCTGACACAGATGACGTTCGGCTACAGCCGCGACGACGCCGAGGGCAAGTTCCTGCTAAAGTACATTGAGGGCTTCGACACCGGCGAGGTGGACGAGAACGGTGACCCGATCAAGTCCCCGATCCTGGCCGTCAACCCCTTCCAGTCACTGGATCAGGTTGGCGTGGGCCGGCTGGTAGAGATATGCGTGAAGGAAGGTAGAGCCGCCAAGCCTGACCTGGAGATTGGCATCTGCGGGGAGCACGGTGGAGATCCAGCCTCAATAGACTTCTGCCATCGAGTGGGCCTGGACTATGTGAGTTGCTCCCCCTACCGGGTGCCGGTGGCCCGGCTGGCGGCCGCCCAGGCGACGCTCTTGCACGGCAAGTAGTAGCGTCTGCTGTGAACTCCGTGTGGCAGGTGGCGCAGGCTGCCTGCCACACGTCTTATTAAGTGAGTAAACGGGTAGTGGGTAAATGAGGACTGAGGAGGCCTCCTGAGAAGCCTCGTATACTCCTCTACTCCCTCCTCCTCCACTCTCTGGCCCCACTTGCCTGAAAGCCAAGGATGAGTACAATAAGCTATGGTGTTGAGCGATGAGCGTTATTGACGAGATCAAGGATCGCCTAGACATAGTCGAGGTTATCTCCTCATACATTCCGCTCCAGAAGGCGGGGCAGAACTACAAGGCCCTGTGTCCTTTCCATTCCGAAAAGACCCCCTCCTTCGTCGTCTTCCCCAACAGCCAGCGCTACCACTGCTTCGGGGCCTGCAGCGAGGGGGGCGACATCTTCACCTTCGTGATGAAACGGGAAGGCTGGGACTTTCGCACCGCGCTGGAGGAATTAGCGCGGCGGGCGGGTGTCGAATTGCAGCCGCGTACCCCGGCGCAGGAGCAGGCGGAGGAAGAAGCCGACCGGCTGCGAGGTCTTTTGATGGCAGCAGCCCAGTACTACAACCACCTCCTACGTCACGCCCCAGAAGCCGAAGCAGCGCGAGCCTACGTCGCCAGGCGCGATCTGGATGAAGGGACGGTTGAACGCTTCCTACTAGGCTACAGCCTACCAGGTTGGGAGAGAACGCGAGCCTACCTGACCGGGCGTGGGTACACAGTCGAGGAACTCGTTAAGGCCGGGCTACTGGTGCAGCGGGAGGATGGCAGCAGCACCTACGACCGCTTCCGTGACCGGCTGATGATCCCGATTCGCGATGGAAAAGGGCGCCTGATCGGCTTCGGGGCGAGGACGCTTGATCCAGAGGGAGTGCCCAAGTACCTCAATTCCCCCCAGACGTCGCTTTTCGATAAGAGCCGGACGCTCTATGGACTCGACCTGGCAGGGCAAGCCATACGCCGAGAGGATCGGGTTGTCATCGTCGAGGGCTATGTGGACGTAATGCAGTCCCATCAAGCAGGATTTGCCAACGTGGTGGCCCAGATGGGGACCGCGCTCACGGAATCACAACTACGGCAACTTCAGCGTTATACCAAGCGTCTCGTACTCGCGCTCGATCCTGACTCGGCGGGCGTGCAAGCGACGCTGCGCGGCGTTGAGGTGGCACGTGAGGCGCTGGAACAGAAATGGGAGCCGGTTTTCGACCCGCGCGGACTGGTGGGATACGAAGGCCGACTGGGGGCAGAGATCCGCGTCCTCCGCCTTCCCCGTGGCCAGGACCCGGACGATCTGATCCGTGAAGAACCACAGCGTTGGGCCGCGTTGATCGAGGAAGCGGTCCCCGTAGTGGACTTTTACCTCCAAATCCTGTTGGAGGGGCTTGACCTGGACGACACCAAGGCCAAGGCTCGCGTGGTGGACACGCTACTACCGGTCCTGCGGGCCGTAGCGAACCCGGTCGAACGGGAGGATCACGTTCAGAAGATCACCAGAGCGTTGCGGGTGGAGGCACGCGCCGTGCGGTCCCGTCTGCGCGGCACCGAACGCCGGGCCGCGCGACGCCAGCGCGGCGCGGCCCACATCCAGGACAAGTCGCCACGGGGAATCGTGGAGGCCGATCTGGAGGGCCACTGCCTGTCGGTGCTCTTGCAGCGGCCTGGCCTTCTCTCGCAGATCAACGAGGCGCTCAAGGAGAATCAACTGGAGCCCCTGCGAGGGCAAGACTTCCAGGACGTGGGCTGTCGGGCACTCTTCGAAGCGTGGGAGGCACTCCTGGCGGCCAAGCATCCTGCCCCGATAGAGGCACTCCATGCACAATTGCCCGCCAACCTGCAGGCGCGGCTGGAGGAGCTACTCACGCCAGACAGAACCGGGCTTGCACTTGCTGACGAGCAGCTAGTGCGCGACGTCGCGCTGACGCTGTTGCGACTACGGGAACGTAATCTCAGACGCCTGGGCCAGGAACTGGGTTTCCTGACCCTCGAGGCTCAGGAGGCGGGGGATATACGAGCGGAACAATACGTCGAGGCACTGCGAACGTACAAGGAGACACTGCTGCGCACGCAACAAGCGCTGGCGCAGCGATGGGGTTGGGTTAGCCGGGGATAGGAGCAGGCTTCAATCGTGCCCTACTTGTGAGGCCTAAGTGCCAATGAGCAGCGAAAAGAGACATAAATCCAGACAGACTGACACGGCAGACAAGCCATTAGGACGAACGCCAGAAGATACCCCTGATGCGTTGGAAAACACCGCACCGGTACCGTCTGAGACCGACTCGCTTCTACTACAGATAGATGATGAGTTGCCAGACGGTCAGGAGAACGCCGCTATCCTGGATGAGGCGAATGAACCTTCTCCCGACGATTTGGAAGAGATCAGGGAGCTAGAACTAGCAGACACCACACGCGGAGCTCCACTTGAATCAATTGATGACCCGGTGCGCATGTACCTGCGAGAGATTGGGCGGGTACCGCTCCTGGAGCCGTATCATGAGATATGGCTCTCCACCCAGCGAGAGGCAGCTATTTATCTCAAGGACTTACAGGCCCGCTTGTGCGAGCAGAGCAGACAAACACCAACGGAGCAAGAAGCTCTTACGGCCCTGCTGGATTTGCTTCGCAAGGCATGGTCAGCCGTACACAGGAATTGTAGACGCCTGAACATGTCGGTGCCTGACCTGGCTGCGTTAGCGGATGAAGCCGCAGCAATCCGCTACGCACCGATGCCAGAAATATCCTCGCACCTCCATGATTTCCTGGGGCAGGCAGACTGGTCGGAGTCGGAGAATAGCACGTGGACAGCGCTCAGCAGCCAGCTCTTCGATGCCTTGATCCTGCTCTACCTGCTGCCTGAGTCCACACTCGACATCATCCGCACAGAGTGGCGCAGGCGGCAGAGATTTCCAACGCCGCGCATGATCAAGAACAGGATGCCGGACGAAGAGGAGATCGTGGCGACTTGGATCAACATGGAGGAGCGCGCTGCAAATGCCAAGCAACTACTGACCCAGGCGAATTTGCGCCTGGTAGTCAACGTTGCCAAATACTACACAGGGCGTGGCATCTCACTCCTCGACCTGATCCAGGAGGGGAGTATCGGGCTGCTGCGGGCGGCTCAGAAATTCGATCATACCAAGGGATTCAAGTTCTCGACTTACGCTACCTGGTGGATTCGGCAAGCGATTAGCCGCGCCATCGCAGACCAGGCCCGCACCATCCGCATTCCTGTGCACATGGTGGATACGATCAACCGGCTGCTCCGCCTCCAGCGACGGCTGGTGCAGAAACTGGGGCGAGAGCCCTCGATGGAAGAACTGGCTCTGGAGTCGGACATGTTGGAGCCAGAGGATAGGGAAGTCATTCGCTCTGCATTTGCAACAGGGGAACCACTGCCGCCTGCGCTGGGGCGCCGGCTGCGCCGTGCTGCGGCCAAAGTGCGGCGTACCATACATATCTCGCAGGAGCCGATGTCGCTGGAGATGCCCGTGGGCTCGGAGGATAGCGGCCTGCTAGGTGACTTTATCGAAGACGAAACTGTCCTGGGACCGGTTGACGCAGCATCTAACCAGTTGCTTAAGGAACAACTACACTCCATCCTTGATTCGCTCAACGACCGGGAGCGCGCGGTGCTGGAGATGCGCTTCGGACTGAAGGACGGGGAAGCCCACACTCTGGAGGAGGTCGGGCGAGCCTTCGGTGTCACACGGGAGCGTGTGCGACAGATCGAGTCGAAGGCACTTCGGAAGCTACGACACCCCGGCCGCAGCCGCAAACTGCGCGACTTCCTCGGTTAGAGCGAGAAAGACCAAAGCCACCGGCGAAACGTCCGGTGGCTTTTTCACAATCCGCGTCGATAGACGCACAGGCAGCAACGCAACAAACGCCGCGTCATCGAACAGGGTTCAATCCCGCACTACCCCGCACCAGGTAGAGACAAGAGTTCAGACAGGTTCTGCGCCTCTGCCGTCAGGTTCCCAGGAAACCCTTTAGCTGGTCAGGAGTGAGCAAGCTGAGAATGTTGGGAATCTCCACCGCCTTTTCGGGCGGCACACCTTCCAGGAGGGTACGCGCGGCCTGAACTGCCTGGGCCTTCTTTGGATCAGCCTCCAGTTCGGTCAGGAACTCGTCCGCCTGGCCTTTCGTCATTTGAGCGATGATCTTATCTGGCGACACCCCAACTCTGTTCAAGAACTGGAAGGCCTGACGCAGCTTTTCTGGCGGAATCCCACTCTCCTTCAGTTTCGGGATGATGTAGTCGTTGACGAACTTGACGTCCAGGATGGACTTGCGGCCTTCCTGCACCTGTTGCATCTCCTTCCAGAGATTGCGACCCTTGACCAACCCTTCGATAATGCTATGGGTCAGCTCCGTCCCGCCCCAGCCGATGACGGCGGCAGTCGCCAGCCAGTCAATCAGCGTGCCCACGGTGAAATCATCGAAAATGCCGCCGATGCCAAGATCGAAGAGCACTAACTCTGGAGAGGAGAAGAGGACATCGAAGCCCAGCAAGCGAAAGAAGGTGACGTTGGTCAAGCCGATGGCGACGAAGGCGATCCCGGTCCCGATCCAGGGGGAACCTGCCTTCTTGCTCGCCACATGGTCCGAGGCCGATTTGTCCAGCACGCCCTCCTTGTTGGGCCAGGCCCCTTTCTTTTCGTAGCGTTCCCAGAACGTCTCCAGCACCCGCTCGACGAAGGTGGCGATGGCGACGATGGGGGCCAGGGTGGTCCACAGGACATCCGCTGTAGTCTCTCCCTCCTCCTGCATCGTGGGAGCCGCCCAGGCGACCGTCGTGGTCAGCGCCAGGAGCGCCACCACACCTAGAACGATCCACAATCCTCTCTTACGCATGGTCTTGTCTCCTTTCTTCGTTTTTTGGTAACTACACAGTAGCTGCGCTTTCCATGACTTTGAAGAACATCGAAAAGAATGGAATCCCAGTGAGGATGGGTTCCGGGAAGTCCTCTTGTAGTCAGCCAGAAAGTCAGGAGGGGATCGCTCGTAGAGGAAACCCCGCCCCAAGACAATTTGTATTCAATGCCAGTTTAACCCATAATGCGTTGGGTGTCAAGACCACAGCGGAGGTTTTAGGAAGGGGAGCCTGGATCGGGGACGAGTTCGGCATACACCGCCTCGCCGTGGCCGGCGATGAGGGGACAAGCGCGCTCCTCGGCCAACCAAGTAGGCCAGCCCACCCCCATCGGAGGCGAGGACGAGGGTGCTGTAGGCCATCGCCTCCCGGGGCACCATCACTCAGTCCTCCGTGAAGATCTCCACCCGCCCCGTGAGCCCCGGCAGCAGCCGCAGGTCGGTAGGGGCCAGGCGCACGTGTACGGTGAAGCGCGCGTCCGTGGCTACCACTTCCTCAACCTGGGGGACGACTGCCTCGACCATCCCCTCCAGCGGGGTCTCGACGAATGCGAGCAGCGTCACGACCGCCCGCTGGCCGGGGTAGATATCGGCGATGTGCTGCTCGCTCAGGTTCTTCGTGACGAAACGCAGCCCGTCCTCCACGTTGAGCAGAGTGACGACCGGCGTGCCCGCGCCGACAGTTGTCGCCGGTGCCACGTCCACCGAAAGCACGATAGCCGCCCACGGCGCGGTGAGACGGGCGTGCTCCAACGCCTCTTCTGCCTGAGCCAACTGGCTCTCCGCGTCCTCGATCGCGCGCTCGTAGGTCGGTGCGATCCCTTCCTCCAGTGCAGCCAGCGCCCGTCCGGCCTGGGCCACGTCCTCCTCACGGGCCTCCAACTCCAGGTGACTGACGCTGTGGGCGTCCTCTGTATCGGCCAGGCGCATCTCCGCCAGCTCACGATCGCGTATAGCGCGCTCCAAGGCGTCATGATACCTATCAAGCGGAACCGGAGGCCACATAACGCGCGCCTTCTCGAGTGTCTCCTCGGCGTCCGACTCGGCCCTCCGTGCCCGGTCGAGGGCCGTGCGAGCCTCCTCGAGGCTGGTGTCTGAGAATTGCAGGCGGGCAGTGGTGAGCGCACGCTCGGCATCCACAAGGGCCTGCTCGGCGTCAGCGACGTCCCGCTCCCACTGCTGGAGTGCCCGCTCGCGGTCGGTGAGAGCCCGGTCGAGCGCCAGTTGCGCGTCGTCTACAGCACGCTGCAGTTCGGTGTCGTCGAGCAGCGCCAGCATGTCGCCAGCCTGCACCACGTCGCCGGCCTTGACAGTGATCGTCAGCACCTGCCCACTCACCCCGCCACCGAAGCCCAGTGGAAGGCCAGGATAGGGAGAGACCAGTTGGCCGTCCGCCACGACAGCTTTGCCAGCCGGCGGTGTTGGAGGCAGCGTTGGCTGTGAGGTACCATCTGCACCCACTGGCGTCGCGCCCACCGGGACGCGCACTGCCTGCGTACAGCATCCCGTCAGTACAATTGCAGCAACCAGCAATATCCAAGTCCACCTAGTCATTTCCAATCTCCCATCTCTAATCTCTATTCTCCAGTCCCTACCACGCCTCCCGCAAGATCCTCGTCACCTTGCTCCGCACCACGCCGCGTGCAGCCAGCGACGCGCTGATAACACTCGCCAGGATGACCATGATCAGGATGGCCAACGTCGTCAGCCAATCGAACGTTAATTGCGTGGGCATGCTGCGCATCAGATTACCCGTGACGTAGAAGACGTAGCCCAGTACTGTCCCGGCCGTCACGCCCGCCAGCGACGCGCTGACCGTCATCATCACCGACTCCAGCGCGAAGGAGCCCACCAGTTCACGCCGCCGCATGCCGATGGCCTTGAGCATCCCGATCTCCAGCCGCCGCACGTAAACGGCCACGTAGACCACGGCAAAGACGCCAAAGATGCTGGTGATGAACGAGAGGACCGTCATGATGAGCATCAACACGCGCATCGTGCGCATAGATTGCTCCGTCGTGCGGATATCCTCGGTGGTTGATCGCACCCACACGTCAGTCCGGTCGGCAAAGAGTTCTCGCAAATCAGCGATCACCTCGGCTTCATCTGCGTCATCGGTAGTCGTCGCCAGGATGTGCACGATGACCGGCTGCTCCCGCTCAGTGGGCGAGCAAAACCCACTCGTGCAGATGTCCCCGACGGTAGGATCGCGCGTCAGGCGGATGTATGTGTCTAGCGAGACGAACCCCGGCGAGCTTCCCCAGCGCACATAGTTCTCGTTGCGCGAAAAGCCTTCGAAGCCTGGCATACGCTCGATCAGCCCGACCACGCGCATGTTCACCACGTGATCCTTGCCCGCTCCCGGCACATGCACCACGTCACCCACGCTCAAGTCCATATACTCCGCGTACCCCGCGCCCAGGATGATCGTGTCCGGTTCGGTCAGGATCTCTTCAAAGACCTGCGGGCCGCCGCCGAAGTACTTTGTCAGATCGGCGTAGACGATGCCGTCCAGCGTGCCGGTGACCCCCTGCACCTGCACCGGTGTGTTACGCAGTTCGACCTTGTTGATCACCTCGGCGCGGTACTCCGCCGTCAGGCCAACCGCCCGCGCGATGCCTGGCACCGCGCGGAACTCATCCAGAAAACTTGGCAACAGACTCTCTTCGTCTTCCCCGAAGAAGTACCAGCCCCAGCGCGACACTTGTGCCGTCACTGGCGCGCCGTTGCGGAAGCGGGGCTCGACGTCGTAGTTCTTTTGCGACAGTGCAGCCATCGTCCCCAGGAAAGTCGGCAGCGTCGCGCTGAAGACGACCATCAGCGAAATTACTGTGTTGCGCTGTTTGGCGCGCAGCAGGTTGGGACCGGCGAAAAAAGTCAGCCTCGGAAGAACCACCCCACTCAGAAGAATCAGGATGCGCTCGAAGGGAACAGTCAGCGCGTAGAAAAGCAAACTGACGCCGATCACTAACAGCACCAGGCCGCTGAACATAAAGGCGCTGATGACCGATTCGTTGCCCTGCACGAAGAGGAAGTTGGTGCCGACGAAGATCAGGCTCCACATGATGGTGAGCACGACGCCGGCGATGATGATGCGTACGTCGAACTTACGCGAGCGCAGCCGGGCCAGGTCCTCGATTTGGATATTGTCGGCGGAGCCTGGGTTCATGGCATAGCGGACCTTGGTGCCCGCTGCCTTGCGCGCCGGGGCGATGGCAGCGAGCGCCAGCACCACTGTGGCCGTCACAGCCGCCCGGACCATTGCGGCGGCGACGATAGTCATCTGGAATTCGATGCCCAGTTCCGCGCCCAAGTCGCCAACGTGGGTGATGAGGTAGTTGGCCACGGGTGCGACTACCCAAATGCTGAGTGCTTGCCCGGCCACGATCCCCAGTCCCACGCCGACCAGCCCGATGAACGCCACCTCGATCAGCACCAGCCCGAAGAGGTGGCGTCGCTTGGCCCCCAGGACGCGCAGGAAGGCCAGATCGCGCCGCCGCTCCTCCACGTTGGTGTTGATGAGCGAGTAGACCAGCAAGCCGACGACCCCCATCACCAGGAAGCCGTAGACACCACTGAGGGAGCGCAAGACCGCGAAGGCCACGTCGCTAAAGTCCAGCGACTGTGCCTTGTCAAGCGAGAACTGGTAGGTTTCGATCTCGCCCGCGCTTCCCAGCGCGTCGTACATCCTCTCGGCGATGCGCCGCACGCGGAAGATCGAAGTTTGCGTGTTCACGGAGCCATAGACAGCCTCGTCCAGCATCACGACCAGCCGCTCGGCCTGTCCAGGTATGCCCAGCCAGTCCTGCACCGTCTCCACGCTGGCCAGGATGCCGTTCTGGCCTCCGCCGCCCAGCCCGGTGGTCAGCGCGATGCCACTGACGGTGAAGCGGCGCGTCACGCTGCTGACACTGGCGTCTTCCGGCAGGTCGTGACCCTTTATGCGGGAGAGTGGCAGGATGTAGCTCAAATTCACCTCGTCGCCGACCTCCAGACCAAATGTGTCCGCCGTCACGCGCAAGATAACAACGTGATCCTCTTCCAGGTCGTACTCCCCTTCCAGCATCGTCACCTGGCCCAGGTCATCCTCGGCTGTCCGCGCCAGCAGTGAGGCATTGCCCGTGTTGCCTGCCCCTTCGGCTTCACTCAGGACATGCCCTTCCAACTCGGCTGTCGCCAGAAAGCGTGGATAGACCGCCGCCACAGCCGGATCGGCCTGGCGCAGGATGGCGGATACGCGCTCGATGTCAATGTATTGAACGGGACTGGTCTCAGCGCGGGTGATGGTGACGTCGTGTTCGCCCGCCTCACGCTCGACAATCTCGACGATCTGTCGCTGCAGCGACTCGACGCCGTTGTTGAGCGTCACCAGCATAGCGGTCACTACCAGCAGCGCCAGTGCCATGATGATCGTGCGCGCCTTGTGGCGGGAGAAGCTCTTCAGCACATACTGAGCAATCATCGTTCAGCGTTATCCTCAATGATTCGGCCGTCGCGCAGTTGGATCAGCCGCTGTGCAAACTTGGCCATACGCGGGTCGTGGGTGACGTAGACGATAGTGGTGCCCTGTTCGCGATTGAGCCGGACAACGATTTCCATCACCTCGAACCCGGTCTCCGAGTCCAGCTCGCCGGTGATCTCGTCGCCGATGAGGATAGGCGGATCGTTGGCCAGTGCCCGAGCGATGGCGACGCGCTGCTGCTGTCCGCCGGAAAGTTCGCTGGGGTAATGCTTGGCCCGGTCGGCCAGACCGACGCTCTCCAGCAACCATTCCACCCTGCGCCGCCGCTCGCGCCGGCTCAACCCGGCCAGCGCCATCGGCACCTCCACGTTCTCCCGTGCCGTGAAGTTGGCCAGCAGATTATAGTTCTGGAAGACGAAGCCCATCTTAGTAAGCCGCATCTCGGAGAGTCGATCCTCAGATAGCGCCACCACATTCTCGCCATCCACGATCACGTGACCGCGGCTGGGCTCTTCCAGCCCGCCGACGATGTTGAGCAGCGTGGTCTTGCCTGAGCCACTGGGTCCCATCAGGCAGACTATCTCGCCACGCTCCACGTCCAGCGTGACGCCGCGCAACGCCTGCACCGCCTCCTTGCCCATCAGGAAAGATTTGTGGATATTATCTACCTGGATGAGAGGGGCTTCACCTGTTGCGTCTGTTCGTTTGTTCATTGTCTTTCGTTGTCTTTCGTCTCGTTTTCGCTTGCCAGTCAGTTGCTTGCCGACGTTCCGGGTTGTAAGCGATCAAGCCCAGATTCGTTACGCCTAATTATAGTAGGTATTGGCGAGAGTGTCAATAGCCGTTTTTGGACGGCTGTCATACAGTTGCTCTATGGGTGGGGATTGGGAACATCCCTAATACAGCGGGACGCACACAGCCACAGGCAACGAAGAAAATCATATTCCACGTGTGCCTGGGACAATTTGTGTGGCAGGCTCTCTAGCCCGCCTCACGCGAAGTTAAGCCCTTAGTCGGCATGTACCTGGGTTGCTGGATTTCGATGAATTGCTCAACTGGCCGAGATTGGCTTCATTTCGATCAAAGTTTGACCCATGATACCCGGCCTCTCTGCCACACCGCCCAGCCGCAGACCATCCCTGGCCTGGAGTCTATAGCGATCGTACTCTCTGTTCTCGCGCTCGCCAAAGACCGCCGCTTCTCAATAGACACTTTTGGTGTATAATCATACCGGCATGGACGATCGTATCATTTCACCCCAATCTCAGGAAGAGGAAATCGTGCTCGATCGGGTAATGCGCCCGCAGCACCTCAGCGATCTGGTCAACCAGGATCGTGTGCGGGAGAACCTCGTTATCCTGATAGAAGCGGCCAGGCAACGCAACGAGGCGCTCGATCACGTGCTAATCTACGGGCCTCCGGGTCTAGGCAAGACGACGCTGGCTCACGTAACCGCCAACGAGATGGGTGTGCCCATCCGGGTCACCTCCGGTCCGGCCATTGAGCGTGCCGGAGACCTGGCCGCTATCCTGAGCAATCTGCACGAGAAAGAGGTGCTGTTCATTGATGAAGTGCACCGTCTGGGCCGGGTCGTCGAGGAGATTCTCTATCCGGCGATGGAGGACTTTGCGCTCGACATCGTCATCGGTAAGGGACCCAGCGCTCGCTCCATTCGGCTCAAACTGCCCCGCTTCACCATCGTGGGGGCCACTACCCGCCTGGCGCTACTGACCGCTCCACTGCGGACCCGGTTTGGCGCCATCTTCCGCGTGGATTTTTACGACCAGGAGGCATTGGAGACCATCGTGCGCCGCGCCGCGTGGGTGCTGAAGGTAGAAATAGACGACGCGGGGGCAGCGGAGATCGCCCAGCGCGGTCGGGGTACGCCCCGGGTGGTGCTGCGTCTGCTCAGGCGCGTGCGCGATTTCGCGCAGGTGCGCGCCGATGGCCGCATCACGGCCGAAGTGGCCTGTGGGGCCCTGGAGTTGCTGGACGTGGACGAGCGTGGATTGGACGACCTGGACCGGCGCGTGCTGCGCACCATCGTCGAGAAGTTCGACGGCGGGCCGGTGGGGCTGGATACTGTCGCGGCCGCCGTGAGCGAGGAGCCCGATACGATCATGGACGTGGTCGAGCCATATCTGCTGCAACTGGGCTTCCTGGATCGCACGCCCCGAGGGCGCGTGGCGACGGGGCGGGCCTACGAGCACCTGGATATCCCCTACCAGCGACCAGAGCAGCCGACGCTGCTATGATAGAAGCAAAGAGGTTGCCATGAATGGATTGGAGACCATAGGTAAGTTCTTGGTGGTTGCAGGCGGTGTGCTGGTCTTGCTCGGCGGCTTGCTGTGGCTGCTATCAAAGGTGCCTTTTCTGGGCCACCTGCCGGGCGACATCCGCATCGAGAGGCCGGGCTTCACCTGCCTGATCCCCTTGGCCAGTTCGATCATCCTCAGTATTGTGCTGACAATCCTGCTGAACATTGTAATTCAAATTGTGCGGCTCCTGATCCATCGAGGGCCCCAGTGATCTCTACTCGGCCGCTAGCGTGCACTTGCCTTTGCAGTCGATAACATTGTCCGCTGGTGTCAAACTGAACGACCGCTTGCACCGTCACCGACCAGCGGCGACGAAACGCCTCACCTGCTGGACGCCACAGATACGCCAAGTCCAGTTTGTGTTCCAGCCAACCATAGTGCTCCAGCAGCAACTCCTCCAGTTGCACCAGCACGCCAATGGCCAGGAAGAAGTAGGCGTAGTTGGCCGCCTGCTCTGCCGAAGTAGGCCAGCGGAGGATAGAGAAAAGCGTGGTGTTCACCCCCGAAAGAGATCCGAGTGCGTGCCTGTTCTGTATAGAACCAACTCGTCGTTTTCGATGGCATAAAGCAGAATCCAATCAGGCTCAATGTGACAATCTCGCTTATCCCTATGCTGACCCTTGAGTGGATAATCTCTGTATCTGGCAGGCAGTTTTCGCCTGGCTGATAGGTCTTGCACCACGAGGAGCAGTTTCTCCAGGTACTGGCCTCGTTTCAACATCCGTTTGACGTCCTTCTTGAACTGCGAGGTGCGCCTGATTTTGAGCATCAAGACAGCAAATCCTTTCCCAGTTCATCAACCGTATCAAAGACCGGCATGCGCTCTTTATCCTCGGCAAACGCTTGCAATGTTATCTCGTTGGGGATTTCAGACAGCGCAAGGCTTTGTTGTACCTCCTCGTCCGCCAGGATGTAATGAGCAATTGCAATACGCTCCTCTTGAGGCAAGGCACAGAACACACGGTAGAATGCTTCAGCCGTGCCCAGTGTGTGGGGTACGATTCCTGACTCGTCGTTAATTGTTTGAGACATTGTTCCTCCATAGTGCTGCTCGACCGGCACTTTCTTGATGCGATAGCCCAACCGTACCAGGTGGAGCACTTTCCTTCACACCATCCCAACCCCCGACCTCTCCATACCGGCCCGCCACATACGTAATTCTATCATATCCAGCCTGGTTGTCCAGCCACCGCCAATCAAACCCTGTCCCGGTAAGAGCCTGGACGCAGATGAACGCTGACTTGTTTTTTATCTGCGAAAATCTGCCCGGATTTCCGGCTTAACCTGCGTCCTTTTTTTCTTGATGACCCCGCGAGGCCGGCATATCGCGCAGCAGCTTCCACGCCAGGTAAAAGCAGGTGCCCGCCAGCAGGCTGCGCGCGACGTTGACGATGAACAGCATGGGCAGTTAGGGGTTGAGCGCCTGCGTGGTCGCGGCGGCGATGTGGCACAAGAGGGCCAGGTGGGTTGTGAAACGTGAGGCGTGAAACGTGAAACGTGAGGCGTGATGCGTGAGGCGTGAGGCGTCGTGAAGGTCTGGCACGCCAGGTCCGAATAGCCAGGCTTGATAGGGCGCCCAGGGCCACAATGCCCCAGGCAGGGAGAATGTGAACATGATTCAGTGGGGATAGACTGACAACAATCGCACCGATTATCAGAAGGATATTCAGTGCAAGCTGGGAAAGATGAACGCGGAGGAAGCGCTTGTTGGGGCAGGACTCATTCATAGCCACTTTTGAGGATCAACGCAACGAGCCTTTCTCCAATATTGCCAGTATCTTTTGGCTCGCCCGACCGTCCCCAAAAACAGGGAGACGTCTGGCTTGCGGTGCGTGGTTCTGAATTAGCGCGACGATATTTTCCCTATCGGCTCCTGCCAGTACGTTCCATCCGCCCGAAACGGTCTCTGTCCATTCCGTCTCTTCACGCAGCGTGATACAGGGCGTACCCAATACATAAGCTTCCTTTTGAACCCCGCCCGAATCTGTCAAGATCATACGCGCGTTCTTTTCCAGGACCAACATGTCCAGGTATCCCACCGGCTCCATCAATCGGACGTGGGGCTTGAGTGGGTGGTTGATGTGCTCAATGGCCTGTTGTGTGCGCGGATGTGCCGGAAAGATGATGGGTTCCTCCGTCTGGTTCAGAGCATCTAGAATCGAGATCAATCTATCCGCATTGTCGGTATTTCGTGGCCGGTGCATTGTGACCAGCAAGTATTCTCTTGGCTCCACTCGCAGTTCATCGAGTATACGCGACCGCTTGTGAGCAATTTCGATATTATGCAAGATCGCATCGTACATCACGTCGCCGACCTGGTGAACGCCCGATGTAATGCCCTCCGCAGTCAGGTTCTGCACGGCGGTATCGGTGGGGCAAAAGAGAAGACCAGAGATGTGGTCGGTCAGGACGCGGTTGATCTCCTCAGGCATCGCGCGGTTGAAACTGCGCAACCCGGCCTCGACGTGGGCCACAGGAATGTGCAGCTTGGCCGCGGCCAACGCCCCGGCCAAAGTCGAGTTGGTGTCCCCATAGACCAGCACGAGGTCAGGCTCTTTCTCAAGCAAGAGCGCTTCAATGCGCCCCAGCATCTCGCCTGTCTGTTTCCCGTGACTGGCAGATCCCACTCCCAGGTTATAGTCGGGTTCAGGGATGTCCAGTTCTTCAAAGAAAACCGCCGACATTGCATAATCATAGTGCTGACCGGTATGGACCAAGATCTCGGTGTGGGCTTGCCGTAGCACTCTACTCACCGGCGCCGCTTTGATAAACTGCGGTCTCGCCCCCACAATAGTCACGATTTCCATAACTCTAGTCCCTGGATGTACGTTGGGAAAAACTGTCCGGGTCAACGGTGACGCTTTCGGGCAGAGTTTCATCTATGAGCACCGGCGTGCTCCAGCCGCCCCAGTCGTAATTGGCATTGCCATCCGGGCCAGGCAAAGCCTCAAAGATAATTTCCACCGCCTGGCCGCCAAAGCGGCTCAGGTCCACGCGCTCGTCAAACCAGCGACGGTCGTCGGGATTGTTTTTGGGGTCAATGTAGCGTTGGAAAACGCGAAAGTTTGTACGGGTTCTCGGGATTGCGCACGTAGACGTTGTACTCCACCCCATCCCCTTTGTCCGGCGACCAGACGGCCGGGTCCATCCCCAGGCCAAAGTGCAGCCCGGCCCGCTCTGGCACGTCCACGCGATAGGTGACCCGGCTGGACGGGTGCTGGAACAGGATGGCGCGCGGCTCGTAGTCAATGGTGAGCGTGTCCTGCCGCAGGTGTTCTTCATCGGCGCCGCAGCGGTCGGCGTTGGGCAGCTCGGCCAGGAAATTGTAGGCGATGGGCTGGACGATGCGCGGTTCGCCCCAGCCGTAGTCACTGTTGCCGTTGGGGCCGGGGCCGGTGGCGAAGGTGAGGGTGACGGGAGAGCCCGGCCCACTTTCGGCGCAGTCACTATATTGAGGGTCAGCACTTGATGGGATGGGCAACCTGTGACTTACTCTGTCGGCGGGAGAAAGCCGTGTTGCTGTAACCTTTCTATCCAGTGGTGGGCATACGTTTCTCCCCCTACCTCCAACAATACATCTTCCATCGCCGGCAATGGCTCCTGCCACAGCCACTCCACCCGCAACCAGAAGCTCGGCAACACAACCGGGCGATATATCCCCTCCGCATCTGGCATCACCATCCGGTAGCGGCCCTGCGCGTCCAATTGGTAGAATTCGGCCTGCTCTCGCAGAGGGTCAATTAGCCAGTACTCGGGGATGCCGGCCTGCTCATACTCGTAGAACTTGTCCCCACGGTCATGTCCTACACTCTCCGGCGACACGATCTCCACTACCAGGTCGGCCGGGCCATCCAGGTAGGTCTCTTTCAACCGTCCCAGGTTGGCTTTAGCCACAAAGAGCAAGTCGGGTTCCCGCCCATGCTCCAGCTTCATCTGAAACGGTGCGCTCAGAACGATCCCCAGGTCGCGCTGCTCGACAAACATACGCATCATACCTGTCAGAAAGTCGGCAATGCTCTGATGTCGCTTCGATGCCGGGCTATACATCACCACCTCCCCGTCTACCCACTCGGCCAACGTGTCCTCGTCTGCCCAGGCCAGGAACTCCTCGTAGGTCATCTTGCGTGGCTCCGTCGGTGCCAACAGCACATCCAGAAGCCGGCGTCGCAGTGCCTCCTCACCGGACGTTGGAGAGGCCGCAAGGCGCTGTGCAGCTTCCAGTTCGACTGTCGTTTCCCGTCTACTCATTCGTCACCTCCTACTCTATGATACCACACATGATCGCCGTTTGGCAAGACGGGAATTCACGGCGGTGACGCCGTCGCCGGGCTGCTCCCAGTTCTCCGGCGCGGTCGCCACGTCAAAGGCCAGCCAGAAACCCGGGGACGGTTCCCTCCGCTGTGATATGGCACGAGATACTTGCGTGACCACAGTCTTCGTCCAGTCCATTCTAGCCCAGACAGACAAACCTGCCGTCGCTATGACTCACAGGCGGGAGACGTTTGGATCACGAAAAGCGCGAAAGAACGCGAAAGCCACGAAAGCCTTTCGCGCTTTTCGTGCCCTTTCGTGTGTTTCGTGGTCCAAGACCCCGTGCCCAGGTCAGCGCATCAGGTTTTTTCTGCGCCGTAGACCTGCCAAAGCCGCAAATATCTCTGGCCTATGTCACAGAATAGAGAACCATCCCAGAAATACATGGTGTGCCCCGGTCACTTTCAATCGTGTATTTCCCATCCGCAGTACGCTCTCCGAGGTATTCTCACCGCCCCAACAACCTCGGCTCCCCCCATCCCGCCCAATCGTAGCGCTCGTCGCCCGCCGAACCGGTGCCGGTCTCGAAGATGATGGTCACCGTCTGCCCGGCGTAGGCGCTGAGGTCTATCGCATGGGGATGCCAGCGCCGGTCAGAGTCGTTGCGCTTGGGGTCGATGTAGGTGGAGAAGAGTTGTTGGGTACTGGGTGTTGGGTGTTGGGTGTCCTGGTCCGATTCGACGTAGACGGCGAAGGTGACGCCGTCGCCTTCCAGTGACCAAGTCTCCGGCGACGTAGCCACGTCAAAGGCTAGCGTAAGCCCCCCCTCAGTCCCCTTCGACAAGCTCACCGCCACGAGTACTCGCGGTGGCAGGGCAGGCTCCCCCGAAATCAGGGGGGAGGCAGGAAGTGTCAGGCGGTAACGCACGTGGGAATCAGGGTGCGCGAACAACACCCGCCGCTGGTCGCCGTGGATGGTGAAATAGTCGTTGCGCACGTGGTCCGGGCCAGGTGACTGAACGTCGGCCTCAGCCAGGTGCGCCGCAAAGTCGTAGAGCACACCCTCGCGTACAGCGCCGTCTGCGACCTGCGCCAGTTGGTAATGCTTCGCCGCGCCTTCTCGGTCGCCCAGTGCCAGCAGTGCGTTCCCCAACGCGGTATGCGCCTCTCCCCAGCCCGGCGTCATCTCCACCGCCGCGCGGAAGCTCTCCAGGGCTGCGTCCTGTCGCCCCTGCCTCCACTGCATCCGCCCCAACGCCAGCAGCGGTAACGATTTCAACGGGTCAAGTTCCGTCGCCCGGCGGTACTCTGCCTCGGCCGCTTCCGGTTGACCTAATGCCTGGTAGGTCTCGCCCAGGAAGTAGTGCGGCGCGCTAAGCCCCCCCTCAATCCCCCCCGAAATCAGGGGGGAGGCATCAACAGCCGTCTGGTAAGCCGCCAGCGCCTGCTCCAACTCCCCACGTGCCCGGTAAATATGCCCCTGCAGCACATGACGAATGACGGATGGCGAATTGCGAATTGCGGATCGTCATCAGATTGTGCTAAACAGACGCCGATGTCCCAGAGTTGGGGATCAAGGGGGCGCGGCCAGGTGCGACGTGTGGCAGTTATGGCCTGGGCGATAAGGAGCGGCGCGCCGATCATCAACGTCCGGGCGATCAGATTGGCCCGGCCCAGTTCCGTCAGCCCCATTCTGTATTGCATAGCGGGCCGGATGCCAAGTTGCCAGATCAGGTCTATCAACTTGGCCGCCGACAGGGATACGGGAACAAGCACGCTTAGGACGACGGTGAGTAGAGCCATACGCTTCCATTGAACAGGTGTGTGGATGTATGCAGGGACAGACAGCGTGAATACAAGTAAGGTCAACAACTTGAGGGACCAGGTAAGACTATCGTGTTGGGAGTACGAAAAGAGGGAGGCGGCCAGCACAAGCAGGGTGAAAAGGAGCGTAAAACGTAAAACGTGAAACTTGAAGCCTGGCCCTGAGCAAAGCCGAAGGGGTGAAACGTGATTCGCCAGCAACACCAAGGCTAATGCTGCCAGGGGGATGAAGGGTGGGGCGGCCTCCG
>CAZMOT010000020.1:0-35216 GCA_964568065.1 uncultured Anaerolineales bacterium | reverse complement strand
CGAGTGGACCATCTTGGCCGAAAATCACTGGCCCCATGTCGGGCGAAAATTGACAGGCATCTCGAACAAGCTGAGGTGAATGTCGTCAGTTCCCACCTTGTCAAGATCGAAGTGCCGGAAGCACTCTTGCACGAGAACGAACTGATCGCCAGGCCTTTCTTCCGCCCGAGCCAGGGAGGTTTCCACCTGAACCAGGCCGGCACTCATCACGAAAGACATGGGGATGGAAGGATGAAGCATAGGAGCACGGGGAAGCAGATGAAAGCCCAACCCTTTGTAATAGTCTACAAAGCGCCGCCGAATCTCAATGGAGTTCATTCCAGAGCCCTCTCATTCAACGACACGCACAACGGAGACATTTGTAGCATAGCACATTTCTTTGAAATCTGCAAGTCAGCTCGGCGTTTTTGGCTCCAGCCATCATTCTGACACGCCTTTGAGGCCCAGGTCAGCCGATGACAGGCAGGAGCACATGAATCCTGCTGCCAATCCCGGCCCTACGTCGGCTTCAGCAGCGCGCGTACGATGCCGATGTCCTGATCCTCGACCTCTGCGTCTTGCGGCGCGCCGCCAATCAGGTGGAAGGGTCGAAACCAGAGCCGTCCTGTGTTTTCGTTGTAGGTGAGCGTGCCGTACTTCCACTGTTGTTGACCATCGTCCCACAACACGCCAGCACCCGTCGGATTGTCCGCTTTCCGCTCCCGTTTCGCCAGGATGTAATCTCCCTGTGCACTGTGTTCCCCGGCCCACTGATCCTTCGGGACACGCACCGCAAAGTGATGCGCATTCCACCGGACCGCCAAACTGGAGCTGAAGGCAGTCCCGCTGTCTGGACGATGCAGTCGGTAGCTCTGACCATTGATGATAACCCCCGACGGGCGTAGGTATGCCGCCAGTTCCAGGCGAGCCAATTCGTAGTCTTGCCCATTGGCCGCGGGGATTTGCATCTCCGATCCTCCGCTGACTGGCGAAAGGCCGCCTGTAAGGCACCCATACAGGGCGCTGATCCATTTGATGGCCTTCTCGCATTTGCCAGCCCGCGTCGCATTCCAGGTAATGCTGCTGTTCCAATGCTCAATGGCCTTTTCGAAAGACGTGAGAGCCTGCTGGTAGTCGGCCATTGCTTTCGTGTTGGCTCCCAACGCATGGTGGAGCAGGCCCTGCAGGTAGTGAATCACGGCCTCGGCGTGATGCCTGTGCTTGTAGTTCGGCTGTAAGCGGATGTTATCCAGGGCTCTCTGGCAATACGCCAGCGCTGGCCCCATCTGATTTGCCTCTCGGTACAGGTCCGCCAGCCATACCGAAGCGACGCTCATAATCACAGGGTGATAGTCTGCCTTAGTAGCGAGTGCTTGTGCCTGTTCGGCGCACCGGATCGCTTTATCCACATCTCCGTGCTGCCAATGGACCGAGCACTCCTGGATGACAGCGCCGATAATTGCGGGTAAGTCGTCCTGGTACACCAACGCCGTGGGCATCAGATCTGTGGGCACTTGTAGGACCGTAGCCATTATTCTACTCCTACGTGATTGCTGCTTGCCATCTCTGTATCCGACCGCATGATAGCCTTGCGCGTGGATCCAATCGTCACAAGACTCGCTGTAGACTCCAATGGATCATTGGCTGACCAGCTTTCGCAAGTCTTCGAGTGTTTTGATGGCATCTCTGGACATGTAGATGCGCAAATTTGGCTCGATCGCAGAGCGGCCCAAGATTTCAATGAGCCGCATACACAATAGTCGTGGTGGCAGATGGACATCTTTGGAAACAGGCTCCTGGAATGCCTTTGCCACAGCAATGATCATCTCCGCCTGCGCCTGGGCCTTGGCGCGTTCCCGCAGTTGTTCGCGTCTGGCCTCACCTTTCTTCTCCTGGGTCATAGCCCAACCCTGCCAATCGTTACACCAGGCTTCGAGCCATTGTCCAGTGACTTTGTCTTCCACCTTGATCGTACCAAGCTGTACCTCATTGATTTGGGCACCCAAGCTCGCAGCGGAACTTTGCAGCGCCTCTGTGAGTTTTTCCTGGATGTCCTTGCGCGGTGAATCTGTGGCAGATACCGGGGTGTCATCCAGGCCGATCAGCGCATCAAGCGGGTAGCGTGCTATGATACCGCGCAGGCTTCCCTCGGTCTCACTGATGACCACGCGCCGAGCCCAGTCAAAGTACTGGTCATCCTCGCTGCCCTCAGGGTCGCGCATCCACCGGCAGGTGGAAGCTCTGAGTATGGCCTCGTCCAATGCGGGATAGGGTGTTGTGTCTGTGGGTTCGCGCCCACCTGTGTCGATCTGGAACTTGACGTCGGCGTACACTGTGACCGGTATACCCTCTTTGCTTAGTGCGTTCACCGCGTATTCCCAGCGCATGGGGCGCACGTCAATGACGTCGTACACCTTTTCGAAAGGCTGCAGCGAGCCGAAACCGAACTGACCAGGTCTCAGCACGCGGGTCAGTCGCCCGCCCCGCTCCAGAACGACTGCACTATCGTTGTAGACCAAAGCGCTTCCTGGGCCGCCGATGCGCGTCAGTACATCGTCGCTGACCTTGGCATCGACTTTGCCACCCTCCACACGTATGAAGGGGGCGAAGGCAGACTGCCCAAATGTGCAACGCAAGATGTGCTCGGTCCCCTCACGCCAACTGTTCAACTCGTACAGTGACGCAATGAAATTGGACGCCAGGAAGAGCGCTGCACCGGCTGCGAGTATGCCTGGCAACGTATCGCGAATCAGGCGCCAACCAACCCCTGGCACGGCGAACAGATGAGATAGATTGCCCAGCAAAGTTCGCTCTCTATCGAACTCTGCATAGAACTCGGTCAAGATCGCCAGAATGAGCAACAGGGTCAAGAATGCCGCCGCTGCCAGCAGCATCTTTCCTAGATATGTGAGCCTCTTTATGATTCTCGTTTTGGGATCCATCTTGGTCTTCTACTCTTACTCTTCACCGATGATGCGCGGTAGAGCACCCATAATTCTAGCTACGCTGGGAGGCAGATGCTCGCCAAGTTGGGGCTGTTCAGCCATCTGGTTGAGCGACTCGATGAAACGTAGGGTAACCGTGTGCATGATGAGCTCTTTGTCGCCGCTCGCAACCTCCGCGATGGCCTCGCTGATATCCTGGATCACCCCCGCCTGGACTTCGGCGCGTGCCTTCCCGATGATACCTTCGGCCTCCGCCTCGGCTACACCGAGTCGTTCCAACATCTTGCGTTGCCATTGGGCCTGCCAGTTCAGGACCCGGCGATTGAACACCGCATCGTCGGCCGGCAGCAGGTTGCTGATGCCTCCTCCGGGAATCTTGATGCCGTATTGGGCTAGTTCCTGTCTCATTCGAGTCCGGTACTTTTCAACAATTTCCACCCGGGGGTCTTTATCCAGGTCAAGAGGCTCACAAAGCTCGTCGAACTTGCACTCAGCGATGACGTCTTGCATCACGTGGGTGCCGATCATCTCGTACAGTTCGTCCCACCCGCGCCGCGTGCGCTCCTCGACGACTGCTCCATCACGCTCGTCGCGTATGATGTCCACGGGCTGCGCGTGGAAGGCCTTGAAGATGGAACTGGCACGAAATGGGAAGGGTTTCCCCAGCTCGGGTTGTTGTTCCCCTGCGTCGAGCTGAAACGGGCCGAACGTGTTGAACTTGACGGGGATGCCATCCTTGGTAGTCGCCTCGACCGTATACGCCCGCTGCTGGGGCCGCAGGTCCACAGGCTCCTGGATGACTTCATAGCGTTGGGTGAAGACCACTCCTGGACCGCGCACCCCCGTGAACTTTAACCCAGTCGACGCTACCACGACGTGATCTGGCCCGGTGAGAAAAATCCCGGGGCCGGCGAAGAACTGACCGAACTGGCTGCCCGGCACACGTTCCACTTTTTCCCGGCCCTCCAGGACGTAGAAGGGGTAGTTGGCGCCTGTGGAGAAGCTCAGCAGACAGCGAAATGCCAGCGATACTGGCTGATCCTCATCAAGCGGGAGGATAAAACGCGCAAAATAGTGCAAGCAGAGGCAGAAAATCATCACGGCGGGGACTGTGATGGTCAGCAGTCCCACTAAACCACCGGCAGTGTGACCGATCCAACTGGCGAGACAGAACCCAATCCACAATCCTGGAAAGAAAATGGTTCCTCGCCGTTTACCTGGCTCACTGCTGCCCAGATCTCTGCCGGTAAGAGCTTCCAGGCCGGCCACAGCAATGGCGGCTATCACGAGACCGGCAGTTGCCCATCCCTGGGCCTTGGCAGCTCGTGTGGCCAGATCAGGAGCCGGCAAGAGAAGCCCCACAAGCCCAAGAAGCATGTAACCCATCACGCAGATTACCATAAGGAGAGATATTACCATGAGGAGTTCGCTGACAATTTCGTCCACAAGGCGCCCCAAGACCACGGCCGCTACACCGACAAATAGGCCCAACGCGATGATCTCTGTTGCAGCGGCTATGAGCGGAGTAAACTCAGGTGATAGTGGTAGCATATTCTATCTCCGTGCGCTGACGCGTGAGTGCGAATTGTAGTCCGATCGGCTTGTCTGCTATCCCACCAGATTTTCTCTTCTGGCATATAGCGGGTTGTTCCCGTGGACTCTGTGCTGCGTTCATAATACGACTTTGGACTAAGGAACCATGTAGGCAGGAGAGCGCTATTCTGGGGACTGGAATCGTTGCACGGTCCCTACTTTTCCTCCTCCGGCTCTTTCATGCGCACCACCTTGGTGATTCGGCTCCAGGGATCCGCTTCCACCACGTAGGTGATGTAGATAGGGTACTCTGTCCGCCTGCCTGTCAGACTTTCCTCCGTCTTGCTGCCTGCTCTTACGATCGCCTTGAGCCTGATCCCGCCGTCAACCGTTCGCTCCATCTCGTCCCACGTCCAACTTCTTGGTTCTTGTTCCGTCCCGGTCGGTGTCTCCTTGCCGCCGATCACTATTGGCGTGATAGGTTTGCACACAGTGCGCTCCGCCTCACGCCGCACGATCTTTCAGCAAGTCTTCCCGCAGGAAAATTGGCTGCGGCAGTGCCGCGTTCATTTTTTTCGCGTAGGACAGGGCCAGCAGAAGCGATGCCGAATAGGTAATAGAGATCATGAAAGTGATGTAGATACCCATCAATGCGAAGGGGAGGACCTGTATGATTCTCTTGCGCAAGCCATCCGCTTCATCCGATTGTTCATCCTCGGGAGTCGTGTCACTTATTGTTTCTTCCCGCTCCACCTGCTCCAGATACGCCGGATCCAGAAGGAACAACCGCGCCAGCTTCCACACCGTATCCGACGTGATCATGTTGTACGTGACCAGCGACACCAGAAGTAGAAAGAACGCAGGCACCACGATTGCCCTCAACCGAATATCGCTCAGCAATGTGCCGTATCCCCGCCGCACTCGATTCAGCAGTTCCTGCTCTCGTATCTCGTGGCGTGCGCTGTGCCCCGCAACTGCAGCGACGAGGCACAGACATACCGTGACTGCCACCGCCAGTAACCGAGCGGCAGAGGTGATGTCCTTCCAGAGCCCTACCATCCCCATCAGACCGAACGCTAGGGCAAGAGCGGTGATGAGAAAAGGGAGATAGAAGTGCGGCTCATAGAACGCTAGCAGACCCTCTATCCCCCCTTGTTCCTCAACATGTGTCGCCCGCCAGTTATCCCAGGGGGTGTTGTCAGAACCACAGCGTTTACCACCACTTTGTCCATTTTGGCGTTTTTGGGCCAATTTTCACTGATTTTAGCCGATTTTGAGCCTTTTTAGCAATATTGCCCCCCTACATATAGGCGCGCAGCACAATTTAAACCCAGATATGGGGGTCGAATACAAATGGACAAAGTCGAGTTTACAGCATTGCCCTGCCTCGTAGTACCCTTTGCAGACGATACATTCAGGCATGCTCCATTACCCCGCCCACTTGGGCCATCCAGTCTCACGTACTGTTGACTCAAAGAATATCACAGATTTATCCCAAGCGCAAGCGCGGTTGCTGAACATGCCATTGGTCAGATCAGCTCGCCCCCATACGCAAACAATCCCGCCGTCCCACCGGTGTGCCAAAAGAGCACCCGCTCGTCGGGCTGGAAGGCACTGCGGCGGATCAGATCCAGCAGGCCCCCGAAGGCCCGGCCGGTGTAGACGGGGTCGAGCAGCACCCCCTCGGTGCTGGCCACAGTGCGGATCGCCTCCCGCTCCAGGTCTCCCACCACACCGTACCCGCCGCCCAGGTAACCATCGTCCACGCTGAAGCCCTCTGGCGCAAAGGTGAGTTCCAACTCCAGGTGACCTGCCGTGGCCGTCGCCAGATCGCCCAACCGGTACCGGAGGGCATCGGCTTGTAGGTCTATGCTGATGCCCAGGATGTGCCCTTCGAACCCCAACACCCGCGCTCCCACCGCCAGCCCTGCCTGGGTACCGCCACTGGAGGAGGGCAGCACGACATGGTCGAAATGCAGGTCCCGCTCCGCGCACTGCGCCAGTAACTCTTCCATCGCTGCCACGTAGCCGCTGGCCCCGACGGGGTTGCTCCCGCCATAGGGGATGACGTAGGGACGATGGCCTGCTGCCTGCAACTCCTCGGCCACCTGGCCCATCACATTGGGCAGCGGCTGGTCCTCCGCCCAGACCACCTCCGCCCCCAACAGCCGATCCAGCAGCAGATTGCCTCGCACTTGTGTCGGCTCCTTTCCTCGCAGCGCCAGCGTGCAGGCCAGGCCGAACTTGGCCGCGGCCGCCGCCGTCTGGCGGGCATGGTTGGACTGTGCCGCACCGGCGGTGACGAGCGTATCGGCCTCTTGCGCCAGTGCGTCGGCCACCAGATATTCTAACTTGCGGGTCTTGTTGCCCCCAGTCGCCAATCCTGTCTGATCGTCCCGCTTGATCCATAACTCTGGCCCGCCCAGATGCGCCGTGAGGCGAGTGAGTGGCTCCAGAAAGGTGGGTAAGTGGGCAATCGACACTCGCGCCAGTTTATCTGTCAACATAGTACCACCCCCATAGATCGAACTATTCTTGTTATAGGAGTTAGGAACTCTACGTGTTCCCTCCTCCAGCCCCCGCGTTCCATACACTCCCCATCATACCAGATCAGCGGTTCTGCGCAAGTTCCTACAGAACCTGTGAGTATCCAGGGTTTCCTACTTGACAAAAGGACAAAGGCTATTATAATACATTCACCAATAGATAGATGAGGTCACAACCCTACGAAGCGCTGGACAAGAAGTCTCAGGCGCTTCTTTCGCACATGTTGTTGTGGGGGGAGCTTTCCCAGCGGGGAGGACGATGAACAATCAAGATAAACAAATGCTAGAGGCCCAGGATTTCCGTGCCCTGCGCATCAGTTTGGCGTCACCGGATCAGATCCATTCCTGGTCTTATGGCGAGGTCACCAAGCCTGAGACCATCAACTACCGTCGCCTTCGCCCGGAAAAGGACGGTCTTTTCTGTGAGGCTATCTTCGGTCCCACCAGGGACTGGCAGTGCTACTGCGGCAAGTACAAGAACGTCCGCTATAGAGGTATCATCTGCGACAAATGCGGCGTTGAGGTAACCCGTTCATCTGTGCGGCGCGAACGCATGGGCCACATTGAACTGGCCGCTCCAGTCGCCCACATCTGGTACACCCGCCGTGTCCCCAGTTATCTCGGCATCCTGCTCGACATCTCCAAGCGCAATATGGACCGCGTCCTCTACTTCGCCCAGTACGTCATCACCAACGTGGACGAGGAGGCACGCCAGAAGGCCCTCAAGCGACTGGATGGGGAACTCGAGGAGCAGAAGAAACAACTGGAGGCCGTAGCCCAGGAGGGTATAGATGCCTTGGAGCAGCGGTTGACCCAGGAGAAAGCCCGCATCCAGGAGCAGATGGAGGGAATCCGCGTCCGACTCGACGAGGAACTCGCTGCGGCCACTGAACCGGTGATCAAGAAAGCCCAGGCACTGCAAAAGAAGATCGAGGATCGCCAGGGCAAGACTATCCGAGCCCCCCTGGTTTTCAAGCCTGCCGGTGCCGTCATCGCCGAAAAGGGCGTCACGGTGGGACGTGAGCACCTGACGCTGCTCAACCAAACCGTCCAGGATCATCTCAGCCAACTAGAGGCCGAGGTACGGGCGCAGCAGGAGGAGCTGATAGCCCCCCTGGAAGCGGACCTCGAACACTGGCGCGAGGCGACAGTCGGCGAGATCGCTCGTATCACAGAGCAGTTGGTTGGCGACATTGCTGAACTGCATGCCAGGCTCAAAGCCGACCGGGAGGAACTGCTGGGACTGGCCGAGCTCCAGTTCCTCGGTGAGCCCCGCCTGCGAGAACTGAAGAGCAAGTGGGGCCAGGTCTTCAAAGCTGGTATGGGTGCCGAAGCGTTCTACGAGATTCTGTGCAACCTGGATCTGGACAAGTCGGCCCAGGAACTGTGGCACGAAGTGCGTCATGGCACGTCGAAACAGCGGCGCAAGAGAGCAACCAAGCGCCTGCGTGTCATCGAGGCGCTGCGCAGGAGCGGCAATCGGCCCGAGTGGTTGATCCTGACCGCCTTGCCAGTCATCCCACCCGACCTGCGCCCGATGGTGCAGCTTGACGGTGGGCGCTTCGCCACCTCCGACCTGAACGACCTTTATCGTCGGGTCATCAACCGCAACAATCGCCTCAAGCGCTTGTTGGAACTGGGTGCGCCCGACGTGATCGTGCGCAACGAGAAGCGCATGCTCCAGGAAGCGGTGGACAGTCTGGTTGACAACAGCCAGCGCGGCAAGGCGCTCTCACGCCGTGGCCGCCGCGAACTGAAATCTCTGAGCGACATGCTGAAGGGGAAGAAAGGCCGCTTCCGCCGCAATCTCCTCGGCAAGCGTGTGGACTATTCCGGGCGCTCCGTCATCGTCATTGATTCCAAGCTGAAACTGCACCAGTGCGGTCTGCCCAAGGATATGGCGCTGGAGCTTTATCGCCCCTTCGTCATCAACAAACTGGTCGAGTACAACTACGCTAGCAACGTCAAGGCCGCCAAGCGTATCATTGAGCGTAAGCGGCCAGAGGTATGGGAAGTGCTGGAGGAGGTGATCAAGGATCGCCCTGTGTTGCTCAACCGCGCACCCACCCTACACCGCCTGGGCATCCAGGCTTTCGAGCCGGTGTTGGTCGAAGGCAAAGCTATCCATATCCACCCCTTGGTTTGCGCCGCCTTTAACGCAGACTTCGACGGCGACCAGATGGCTGTCCACGTGCCGCTTTCGCAAAGGGCCGTCGAAGAATCCCGCAGACTGATGCTAGCTTCCCACAATCTGCTCAAGCCTGCCGACGGCCAGCCTATCGTCGGTCCGACCAAGGACATGTGTCTGGGCATCTATTATCTGACGATGGAGGGCCAAGCCTGTGCCAAGGATGAGCGCAGGCCGTTCGTTGACCTGGACGAGGTGGAGTTGGCTTATTCGCTGGGACACATTGACCTGCATGCTCCCATCGTCGTGGCGCAGGTATACGACCACAAACCTCCTCCACCCCAACTTGTAGAAACCACTGTGGGGCGCTGCATTTTCAACCATGTCCTGCCCGATGAGCTGCGCTTCATCAACCAGGCGATGAACAAAGGCACGCTTCAAGAACTGGTCGGGCTCTGCTACCGCCGGTTAGGCAGCGAGACGACGACGGAGTTGGTGGATCGTATCAAAGACGTCGGGTTTAAGTATGCCACCCGGTCTGGTGTCACCATTGCGATCTCCGATTTGGTCATTCCGTCCGATAAGGTGACTATCCTCGAGGAGACAGAGAAAATCATATCCGAAGTGGAGCGACAGTATCGTCGTGGCTTGCTGACCGAGGAGGAGCAGTATACACGCACCATAGAACTGTGGTCACGGGCACGCGAGCAGGTCTCGGAAGCGGTATCAGAGTCACTTCACCCGACCAGTTCGGTGGCCATTATGGCCGAATCAGGGGCATCCAAGGGGGGGTTTGGTCCTATCACTCAGTTGGCTGGTATGCGTGGTCTTATGGCCGACCCGTCCGGGCGTATCATCCCGCTGCCGATCCGCAGCAACCTGCGCGAGGGTCTCTCGGCGCTGGAGTACTTTATCAGCACCCACGGCTCGCGCAAGGGCCTCGCCGATACCGCTCTGCGCACCGCCGATGCGGGTTATCTGACGCGTCGCCTCGTGGACGTGGCTCAGGACATTATCATCAATGCCCACGACTGCGGCACCGCGGCAGGTATCTGGATCCGCACCACGGATTACGTGGGGGGACAGGATATATCTGAGCGGCTGATCGGGCGCATAGCCGCCGCACCCGTGGTCCACCCCAAGACTGGCAAGGTGCTCGTTAGGCGCAACGAGGAGATTGATGAGGACATCGCAGCCACCATTGAGAAATCCGGGGTTGAGGCAATCATGGTGCGCTCTCCGACGACCTGCCAACTTCGCCTGGGCATCTGCGCGCTGTGCTACGGGCGTGACCTGGGCCGGGGTATGCTAGTGGCTATCGGGACTGCGGTCGGCATCGTGGCTGCCCAGTCCATCGGCGAACCAGGCACCCAGTTGACGCTGCGGACGTTCCACACTGGCGGCGTAGCATACGGCGGCGACATCACCGTCGGCCTGCCGCGTGTGGAGGAACTGTTCGAAGCCCGCAAGAAGCCCAAGGGTGAGGCCTCCATATCCGAAATCGGCGGCATCGTGCACATCGTCAGGATCAACGACCAGCGAAGCGTCATCGTCGTGGATAGCGAGATAGAGAAACTCGAATACGAGATCAAGCGGGGCTGGAAGATCCTGGTCGAGAACGATGACGAAATCAAAGCAGGCGCTCCTATCGCCTCATGGCACAATGAAAAGCACGTTGTGGCGGAAAAGGGCGGTCGAGTGCTCCGCGAGAATCGCCACATCACCATCGTGCATGAACGGCGCGACGAACGAGAGTACAAGATCCCCACGACCGGCCGACTGCTGGTCGAAGAGGGACAGCGCATCCAGCCAGGCACGCAACTGATCGAGGGCGTCATGAATCCCCACGATATCCTCCGCGTCCTGGGTCGCGAGGCCACGGAGCACTATCTGCTTTCGGAGGTACAGAGGGTTTATCGCTCGCAGGGCGTGAACATCAACGACAAGCACTGCGAGATCATCTTCCGCAAGATGTTGAACAAAGTGCAGATCACCGAGTCCGGAAATGCGGACATCCTGCCGGGTGAAATGATAGATCGGTTGAAGCTGGAAGAGATCAACCGCAGGGTGGTCGAAGCAGGTGAACAACCCGTCAGGGGCTGGCCCGTGCTGCTGGGCATCACCAAAGCAGCCCTGAGCACCGACAGTTATCTCTCCGCTTCATCCTTCCAGCACACGATCAGAGTGCTGGCCAGCGCAGCGATTGAGGGCAAGGAAGATCCACTCCTGGGGCTAAAGGAGAACGTCATCATCGGCAAACTGATACCGGCTGGCACCGGCTATCGGGGTGACAACCCCTCCTCGGATGGCCCCATTGAGAGTTTTGAGGGCATACTGCTGACTCCCCCCGCGAGCGACCAGGCAGAGGAAGGAGGAGGTTGAAACAGAGGCAGAAGTCGCTACTGAGACTTCCAGGATACTAAGAAGTCGTTCAAAAATAACTGTAGTTTGGGCCGCTTTTCCCTAGGGATTTCCAGGAAAAAGTTAAGTTATTTCTGAACAGATCCTAAGGCCCGTCACCGCGGTGTAGCCTGGCAGAAGCGATGTCACATACGCGGCAGTGCCGTTAGAGGCTCTGCCGCGTTGTCATTGGTGCCATGGCCCACAGTGGCACACAATCCGCAAAGCGTGTTTGACAAAGCAGTTCGCCCATGTTACCATAGCACTCTGTATCGTAATGACGCATAAGGAACCGAGTCTGTGATGCGCAGTGTAGAGTGGCACGACGGCAAGGTACGGATGATTGATCAGCGGCTCCTGCCGGCCGAGTTCCGCTTGGTTGAGTATGAAGACTACCGCGAGGTAGCCCAGGCCATCCGCACGATGGTCATCCGAGGCGCGCCGGCGATCGGTGCGGCGGCGGCCTTCGGGATGGCGCTGGCCGCGCGGGGCGCCTGTGCACAGGACCGGAACAGCCTACTGACCGATCTGCGAGCGGCGGGCGAGGTCCTCCTCGCCGCCCGGCCCACGGCGGTCAACCTTTCCTGGGCTGTGACACGCTTGCTGCAACGGGCCGAGGCCGAACCCGATCCCTCCGCCATCCCAGACGCGCTGCTGGCCGAAGCCCAAACGTTGGCCGATGAGGACGTTGAAATCAACAGGCGGCTGGGAGAGCACGGCGCGGCGCTCATCCAGGACGGCGACACGATCCTGCATCATTGCAACACAGGTGGGCTGGCGACGGTGGACTACGGCACTGCTCTGGGAGTCATCCGCACCGCGCACGAGCAGGGCAAACGGATTCACGTGTTGGTGGACGAGACGCGACCGCGCCTCCAGGGGGCCCGACTTACCGCCTGGGAGTTGCAGCAACTAGACATCCCTTTCACGCTCATCGCCGACAACGCAGCCGGTCATTTCATGCGCACCGGTCAGGTGAACATCGTGCTGGTGGGAGCCGACCGGGTGGCAGCCAACGGTGACGTGGCCAATAAGATCGGCACCTACAAACTGGCAGTCGTAGCGCAGGCCAACGGTATCCCCTTCTATCCATGCGTGCCTATCTCCACAATTGATCTCTCGCTGTCCACCGGGGACGACATCCCAATTGAGGAACGGCCGACTGAGGAGATCACCGGGATCACCTACCAGGGTCGGCCCATCGCGCCGGAGGGAGTGCGCGTGGTGAACCCGGCCTTCGACGTGACGCCACACCGCTACGTCACCGGTATTGTGACCGAAAACGGTATCGCCTATCCGCCATTCGGGGTGAGCCTGAGACAGGTAACAGGGGAGCCCACTTGAAGTCTACTCCGAAAATAACCTCCCCCGCACCGCCGGATTATCATCCGGCGGGAGCGTAACTTGATACTATTTTCATCCTTGGAGGTGAGCCAAGGATCATGGTGTCTGCTTCGAAAATAGACTGAGTGGAAGATACGGAGTCCTCAACTTGTTGAGGGCAGCCCCGAACAAGTTCGGGAGTCCGTCTTGTGTTTTCGTGATTCGTGGTGCCCTGCAGGGGCATGACAACTTCTCAAAAGATTAACATCGAAACCATACAGGCCAAAGTCAGATAGAATGAGTTCTCTTTCGTCGGCCACGCCATCGTTGAGGGGCGCAAGGAGGGAATAATACCTCGTGACGTCAGGCAAGTGCTTCTAACGGGGAAGATCATTGAGAAATACCCTGAACGATACCGTTGTCTGGTTCTTGGCTATATCAAAGGGAATATTCCTGTCCGCGTAACGTGCGAGTACCGTGATTGACTTAAAGATAGATGCGAGGACCTGGTAGTTGTGACCGTTTATGTGCCAAACAAAACCAGGTGGATCCGCGATCGCCTGCGGAAGGAAAAGTGATGAAAAATAGCTATGTGTCATGTATGCGACAGAGAGTTGAAAGAAGGAACCACAACACTGACATTCCACGAAGACGCCCTGGCCATCAGCGTGAGTCACATCCCAGCGCTGATATGCGAATGCGGGGAAGCCCGGATTAAGGCACCTGTCGCTGAGTATGTCAGTGACTTGGTGGACGACATTCTGGCATTTGAGCATGCTCAGCGTGAGAAGGTAGCACACTGGATCCCCGTACGCCAGATTGCACTGGACCTTGCCGCTGTGTGAGGCACAGAACGGCATCGCCTGTCCGCCGTTCGTGGCGAGTCTGCAGCAAGTCATGGAGGCTCCTCTTGAGCCCTGAAACTACTCAACCTAAAACCCCTTCCCTCCCCGTCGTCATCCTCTGCGGAGGACAGGGCACCCGCATGCAGGACGCTACGCCCACCAAGAAAGAACTGGTCGAGGTCGGTGGACGTCCCATCCTGTGGCACGTGATGAAGATCTACGCCACCTACGGCCACACGCGCTTCATTCTCACGCTGGGTCACCGGGCCGAAGCGCTCAAGCGACACTTTCTCGAATACGGGCCTATGAACTGTGACTTTACCGTTCGCCTGGGTGAGTCGGACGGTATCTCCTATCATCGGTCCAAGCCAGAGGAGAACTGGGAGATCACTTTGGCCTACACGGGGCTCCACACGGAGAAAGGCTCACGCATCTACCGCGTCGCACGGTACATTGACACCGACACTTTCTTCGTCACCTACGGCGACGGGGTGGGCGACGTAGACATAGGCGCGCTGCTGGCCTTCCACCGGCAACACGGTCGACTGGCGACTGTGACCAGCGTACGCCCACGGTCGCAGTATGGCATCCTCCAGGTAAACGAGACGGGGCAAGTGACTGAATATCAGCAAAAGCCGCAACTGGAGCACTGGATCAACGCTGGCTTCATGGTCTTCGAGCGTGGGGTACTGGATTACCTGGCCGGGGGTGACAACGTCCATCTGGAAAGAGAGACTCTGTGCCGTCTGGCGGCTGATGAGCAATTAATGACGTACCATCACACTGGATTCTGGCGCAAGATGGACACCTTCAAAGAGGCGCTGGAGTTGGACGCCTTCTGGCGCGAAGGTGCCCCGTGGAAAACTTGGGAGTGAGAAACTCCATGGCCCATAACTCGCAACCTCCGGTTCGCAGTCCGCACTCCTTCTGGCTAGACCGTTCCGTCTTCGTTACTGGCTGTGCCGGCCTTCTAGGTTCCTGGCTGACCATCGCCCTGGTCGAGGCGGGGGCCGACGTCGTTGGCCTGATCCGCGACGAGGTACCCTTCTCCCACCTACGCAGGTCGGGCTACCAGGACCGCATCGTCGTCGTGCGCGGTGACGCGAGCGATTACTTCTTCATTGAGCGAGTGCTCAACGAGTACGAGATCGACACCATCTTCCACCTGGCAGCCCAGACCATCGTCCCCATCGCCAACCGGGCTCCTCTCTCCACCTTCGAGACCAATATCAAGGGCACCTGGACAGTGCTGGAGGCGGCCCGGCGTTCGCCCAGGATCGCACGCGTGGTGGTCGCCTCCTCTGACAAGGCCTACGGCGAGCAGGAGAAACTGCCCTACACTGAGGATGCCCCCTTACTAGGCTGTTATCCCTACGACGTATCTAAAGCCTGCGCCGATCTCATCACCCGTGCCTACTTCGTTACCTACGACCTACCAGTCGCCGTTTCTCGCTTCGCCAACTTCTACGGCGGCGGCGATCTGAACTGGAACCGCATCGTTCCCGGCACGATGCGCAGCCTCATTCGAGGCGAGCGTCCCATCGTCCGTTCCGACGGCACCCTCTTGCGCGACTATCTCTACATTCAGGACGCCGTCCATGCCTACCTGACGCTGGCCGAGCGCCTGGACGAGCCGGGGATGAGGGGGGAAGCGTTTAACTTTGGGATGGATGACCCCAAGTCGGTCATGGAAATGGTGCAGGCCATCATCGCGGTCTCCGGCCACCCGGAGTTGGAGCCGGTAGTTCTGAACGACGCACCGAATGAGATTCAAGCCCAGTACCTGGATAGCAGCAAGGCCCGCAGCGCGTTGGGCTGGACGCCCCGCTATGCGCTCGAGGAGGGGCTGCGGGAGACGCTGGAATGGTATCGGGAGTTTCTGAGTCGGTAGATTGGGCGGGCAAGCGCGTCCTCGTCACCGGAGCCACGGGCTTTATCGGCCAGCGTCTTGTGCAGTGGCTGGTGGAAGCCGGGGCACGGGTTTGTGCGGGGGTGGCTCCCGATGAAAAGCCCGAACGTGTCGCAGGGCTGCCTGGGCAGGCTCAACGACTGATCTTTGACATCCGCGATGCCGGAGCAGTGCAAGCCGCCGCATCCGAGGCCGCGCCGCAGGTCGTATTCCACCTGGCTGCCGCCGGCGTCACCGACCCCGGCATCGAACCGCTGGCTGCACTGGCAGTGAACACCGGCGGTACGCTACATCTGCTGGAGGCGCTGCGGGGGCGGAACGTTCGGTGCGTGGTGCTCGTCGGCACTAGCTACGAATACGGAGCACGCGAGGGTGCGGAGGGGCTTGACCCCTTCAACGCCTACGCTGCCTCCAAGGTAGCTGCCTGGGCCTTTGGGCGGATGTACTGGCGAGCACACGGCCTGCCCGTCGTCACTGCGCGGCCCTTCCAGGTGTATGGGCCAGGACAGCCGGTGCACATGCTGGTGCCCGCCGCCATCCGCGCGGCCCTGGCCGGAGAGGACTTCCCGATGACGCCGGGGGAGCAGAGGCGTGACTTCATCTACGTGGAAGACGTAGTGGAGGCACTTCTGGCCTCGACGACCGCGCCCGGCATTGGAGGAGAGAGTATAGACCTGGGTACAGGACAAACCTGTTTGGTTCGCCAAGCAGTGGAACGTATCTGGGAAATGACAGAGGCACAGGGACGCATCCTGGTGGGGGCCCTCTCCTACCGCCCCGGCGAGGTCATGCACCTGGCCGCCGACGCCGACCTCACGGCCCGGCTGACCGGCTGGCGGGCGCGGGTGGGGCTGGAGGAAGGATTGAGGCGTACAATAGTCTGGGTGCAGGGGGAACCCCACTAATGTCTGAGCGCAAAGATCACATAGAACTGGATTGGATTCGATTCGAACTCAGGTGCAGGCAGGAGAGTACGAATTCTCCGAACACGCAGAGCGAGAGCGCCAGGCCGACAGGATACTGATTGCTGACGCGGAACGTGCTTTGCTTGACGCGGAGATTCTCAAAAGTTATCCCAACCCGGACGAACCGGAACCAAAAAGGATTCAACGCAAAGACGCCAAGATGCAGAGACGCAAAGAAGGAAAACCCTCTGCGACTTTGCGGCTCTGCGTTAAAATTCTTGCTCAATGTACAAGAATTTCAGTGTTTAGGCACTACGCATTGTCCGGGACTGCGCCCGGAAAATGAGGCCCCTTCGGGGCAGTTGCCAAGAGGGCGCTTGGAGTGCAATGGTTTGCACTTATCGACAAAATTTTGTCGCTGTCGGCGCTATAAGCGCCTAACGATCCGAGAGGGCCTAGTTGTCTTATCCTGGGCTACGGGGTTACAGGTTACCCCATTCATGTGGTGTGCGGCAGGTCTCCCCAAGGAACGTTGCGGATCATCACTGTGTATATACCTTCGCTGCCCAAGTGGCTTGACGCTCGGACAAGAGCAAGGAGGTAAGAGATGGCTGAATACGACGACTGCACCTTTTGTGGTGGGAGAGTGCAAGAACGGTTGGTGACCAAAGCATGCTGGTGAGGCGATCAACTGGTGGCTATTGTGGAGAATGTTCCCGCCGGTGTATGCGACCAGTGTGGAGAACGGTATTACAAAGCCCACGTGCTGAAAGAGATCGAGGCTATGCTGAGCGAAAAGGAAACCTTCAGGTCAATGGAAATCCCTCTGGGGTCCTTTGAGCCGGCATGACATTGCAGTTCTGCCGACAATCTCCAAACCTAACGTCACCAAGTCGGAGATTAGACTATGACCGATTCTGAGGCCAACACTCTCCGTCGCCAGATCCTTGACCTGGTGACCCTCTATGCCCAGCAGGCCCACACGCCAGCCCCTTTCGTGCCGGGAGAGAGCCGCATCCACTACGCTGGCCGAGTCTACGACGAACGGGAACTAACGGCCGCCGTGGATGCCTGCCTCGACTTCTGGCTCACGGCCGGCCCCAACGCCGAGACATTCGAGCACCGGCTGGCAGAGTGTGTCGGTGTGCGCCATGCGCTGGCAGTCAATTCCGGCTCCTCGGCTAACCTCGTCGTCGTGACTACCCTCCGCTCCCATCGCCTAGAGCGGCCGCTGGAGCCAGGTGACGAAGTTATCACCCCGGCGGTAGGCTTTCCTACCACCGTTGCCCCCATCGTGCAGAACGGCCTGGTGCCGGTGTTCGTGGATTGCCAACTGGGGACGTACAACCTGGATCCCGCACAATTGGAGCCGGCCCTGTCCAACCGCACGCGCGCCCTCTTCTTCGCCCACACACTGGGCAACCCGGTGGAGATGGAGCCGGTGATGGAATTCGCCCGCACCCACGATCTCTACGTCATCGAGGACACCTGCGACGCGCTGGGAAGCACCTACGATGGCCAGATGGTCGGCACCTTCGGCGACCTGGCAACCCTGAGTTTCTACCCCGCCCATCACATCACCACCGGCGAGGGAGGCGCAGTGCTCACCGATGATCCCCAATTGGCCCACATCGCCCAGAGCGTGCGGGACTGGGGGCGTGATTGCCGGTGCCGCCACGACAGTCCACCCACCGGCGCGTGCGGGCGGCGGTTTGAGTGGGAGATCCCCGGCCTGGAGGAGCCCTACGATCATCGCTATCTATACACAGAGGTCGGCTACAACCTGAAGATGACCGACGTACAGGCTGCCATCGGACTGTCTCAGTTGGACAAACTGTCAGACTTTGTTGCTGCCCGTCAACGCAACTTTGCCCGCCTCTACGAGGGGCTGAAGCCCTACGAAGAACTCTTGATCCTGCCAGTGTGGAGCGAGCGGGCCGACCCTTCCTGGTTTGCCTTCCCCATCACCGTCCGTCCTGGCGTCCCTTTCACGCGGCGCGAGCTGATAAGCTGGCTGGAGGGAAGAAGCGTCGAGACACGGCTGCTCTTTGCAGGCAACATCATCCGGCAGCCCGGTTATCGCCATATTGAGCACCGTACCGTGGGCGAACTGCCCAACTCGGACCTTGTTCTCCGCTCCACCTTCTTCGTCGGCGTCTACCCCGGCCTGGATGACACGCGCATCGCCTATGTGCTGGAAGCCTTTGCCGACTGTTTCCGAGCCCATTCGTAGTTCGCAATTCGCAATCCACATGAAACTATCCACTATCACTTGCACCTATAACGAAAGAGACTCAATTCTGACCGTCCTAGACAGCGTCCGGGCGGTGGACATAGGACCGGGGTGGGAAAAAGAGATCATCGTCGTGGACAACTTCTCCATCGACGGGACACGGGAACTTTTGCAGAAACTGGCCATGCCGGACGTGCAGGTAATCTTCCATCCGCGCAATCTGGGTAAGGGAGCTTCGGTCCGCACCGGCATCGCCCACTGCACCGGCGACTATGCCATCATCCAGGACGCCGATCTGGAATACGACCCGGCGGATTATCCCCTGTTCCTGGAGCAGGTCGCCAACGGCCATCCCGCCGCCATCTACGGCTCCCGTATCCTGGGTGGGCGGGTGGTCTACAAGTACTTGGCCAACTACCTGGGGGTTCGTTTACTCACCTGGCTGACCAATATCCTTCACGGTGCCAGCTTGACAGATGTAGCGACCGCCGCTAAGATGGTGCGAGTGGACGTCCTGAAGTCGCTCAACCTGACCGGCTCGGGGTTCGACCTGGACTTTGAACTGACCGACAAGATTCTGCGGGCCGGGTACGAGATCGTAGAAGTGCCGATCACCTACCGCCCGCGCACCATCGCCGAGGGGAAGAAGATCCGCCCGTGGGATGGACTGTGGGCATTGAAAGTCATCATACGCGACCGGCTGCTCCCGATGAGCCGGATTGTCAAGGAGGAGAAACAGGAGGAGGAATGAACGTCATCGTCACCGGCTCTATCGCCTACGATTACCTGATGACCTTTCCGGGCCGTTTCGTCGAGCACATCCTGCCCGACCAGATCGAGCATCTCTCGGTCAGTTTCCTGGTGGACGAGATGCGGCGGCAGCGGGGAGGATGCGCGGCCAATATCGCCTATAACCTGGCGCTGCTGGGAGAGCGGCCCCGGCTGATGGGCACCGTGGGGCAGGATTTCGGCGAATACCGCACCTGGCTGGAGCAGCACGGAGTGGGCACGTCCCTCACCCGCGACGAACTCGACCTGTTCACCGCCTCCTTCTTCGTCAACACCGACCTGGATGGCAACCAGATCGCCAGTTTCTACACCGGTGCCATGGCCCGCGCCCGCGCCTTGTCTCTCTGTGACCTGGAGGCCGATCTGGTCGTCATCTCCCCCAACGACCCAGAGGCGATGCTGAAGTACACCGCCGAGTGCCGGGAGCTGGGCCTCCCCTATCTGTACGACCCCAGCCAGCAGATCATCCGCCTCTCCGGCGAAGACTTACAGGCCGGGCTGGAAGGATGCGATCTACTGGTCGTCAACGAGTACGAGTTCGGAATGTTGCAGGAAAAGACCGGCTTGAGCGCGGAGGCGATCCGCTCCGCTCCGGCCCGCGCCTGCGTCGTCACGCTGGGGGCGGAGGGGGCGCGCATCTGGGTGGACGAGGCTGTCCATGACATCTCGCCGGTGCCCCCTCAGCGTGTTGACGACCCCACCGGCGTGGGCGATGCCTTCCGGGCCGGGTTGATCAAAGGGCTGGCCCTGGGCCTTTCCTGGGACCTGGCGGGGCGGGTGGGCGCACTGGCCGCCACCTACACCCTGGAGCAGCCCGGCCCGCAAAGCCACCACTACACCTTGGCAGAATTCGTCGTTCGCTTCCGGCGGTCTTTCAACGATGAAGGGATGCTCGATGCACTGTTGGTTGGGGAGGGAGAGTAATGGCAAAGGACATTCAATCTCTACTGAGAGTGATCGTCAGAGTTCTGATCACGGAATACCAACCAGAGAGAATCATCCTCTTCGGCTCCCATGCGTACGGAGAGCCCGACGCAGCCAGCGATATTGATCTTCTCATTTTGAAGGAAACCGACAAATCGTTCCCTAAACGCTGGGCAGAGGTTTGTGAATTGGCGGCAGATATCGTAGGGGCAATCCCTTTCTCACCACTAGTGCTCACCCCGACCGAACTGGAAGAAAGACGTACCAAAGGCGATCAGTTCTTTGAGGAAATCCTGACAAAAAGAAAGGTGCTCTATGCCCGCTGAAGGAGAGTCCACATATCCGGCCGATTGGCTCCAAATCGCTGCGGAGGACTTTCAGCGTGTGCCCAGGCGACTGGCAGAGGGAGACGTCACCGATGCAGCCTTTCACCTCCAGCAGGCCTTGGAAAAGTACCTGAAGGCGTTCCTTCTGTCCAAGGGTTGGAAACTAGAGCGTATTCACGACCTGAGAGCCCTTCTGGAAGAAGCTGCCAGGCATGAGCTGAGCCTGAAGAGATTCCGTCGCCTTTGTGCTGAGGTGTCACAGCCTATTACATTCAAGAGCGCTATCCCTTCTTCGGAGCAAAGCCTGGCCGTGAGGAAGTGGAAGCCAATCTCAAGCGGGCCAGAGACCTCATTGAATTGATCGAAACATTCGTTCCTGATCTACCTGTTTCCTAGACCTGTTTCCTACCGATGTGGAAAACTGGCAAACTCACCGACAAATCCCAAATCCTGGCCTATCTGGAGACTGACCGCCTCTACGCCGCGTACGCTATTGGCGACCTGGAGCCGGAGATGTTCGCTCAGAGCACGTGGGCCGGAGCGGAACAGGCGGGCCAATTGCGAGCCCTGATGCTACACTTCCGCGGCCTGAAGCTGCCAGCCCTGTTCCTGATGGGTGACGCTGACGGCCTGCGAGCCATTCTTGAGAACGTGCTGTGTCCTGAACGGGTCTATCTTACCTGTCGTCCAGAGCACCTGCCAGTGGCGCGCAACTTCTACACCTGGGACGAGACGATCCCGATGTGGCGCATGGTGCTGCAGCCTGCGCACTTCCGGCCCGTGAAGGGCAACTGCGTCCGGCTCACGCCCGCCCACTCCAACCGACTAGCGGAGTTATACGTCCTCGGCAGGGGCAACGCTTTTGGCCCCGCGCAGATGCACGAAGGTGCCTTCTACGGCGTCCTCGCGGACGGCCAACTGGTGGCAGCCGCAGGCACCCACCTGGTCAGCCCGACCTACGGCGTGGCGGCTGTGGGCAACATCTTCACCCACCCGGACTACCGGGGGCGGGGCCACGGCACGGCGACCACTAGCGCCGTCGTGGCCGAACTCCTGCATCGCGGCATCCGTGACGTTGTGCTCAACGTCGGTCAGGACAATGTGGGTGCCATCTGTATCTACGAGCGGCTGGGCTTCGAACGCTACTGTCCCTTTCTCGAAGGCCCTGCTTTCGCCAGGAGGACCACCAACCAGTATCCAATATCCAATATCCAGTATCCAGCAACCCAAAGGAGATTCACATGCCAACTGATCACGACATCAAAGACCTCGGCCTGGCCCCCGCCGGCCGCCTGCGCATCGAGTGGGCGGAGCGGGAGATGCCGGTGCTGCGCCTCATCCGTGAGCGCTTCGCCAAAGAAAAGCCTCTGGCGGGCGTGCGCCTCTCTGCCTGTCTTCACATCACCACCGAGACGGCCAGCCTGGCTCGCACCCTCCAGGCCGGCGGGGCGGATGTGGTGCTGACTGCTTCCAACCCCCTCTCCACCCAGGACGACGCGGCGGCGGCGCTGGTGTCCTACCACGAGATCCCCGTCTTTGCCATCAAGGGGGAGGACAACGAGACTTACTACAAGCACATCCACGCCGCGCTCGACCACAAGCCCCAGATCACGATGGACGACGGGGCCGACCTGGTGAGCACACTCCACAAGGAGCGCACCGAACTGATCGGCGACGTCATCGGCGGCACCGAGGAGACCACCACCGGCGTCATCCGCTTGCGGGCGATGGCGAAAGAGGGAGTGCTGCGCTACCCCATCGTCGCCGTCAACGACGCCCTGACCAAGCACTTCTTCGACAACCGTTACGGCACAGGGCAGTCCACGATGGACGGCGTCATTCGCGCCACCAACGTCCTCATCGCTGGCAAGATCGTCGTTGTCGGGGGCTATGGCTGGTGTAGCCGGGGCATCGCCATGCGGGCCAAGGGGCTGGGCGCTAACGTCGTCGTCACCGAGGTGAACCCGCTGCGGGCGCTGGAGGCGGTGATGGACGGTTACCGGGTGATGCCGATGCAGGAGGCCGCGCCGCAGGGCGACATCTTCATCACCTCCACCGGTGATGTCAACGTGGTTGACCGGCATCACTTCGAGGTGATGAGGGATGGGGCCATCGTCGCCAACTCGGGCCACTTCAACGTAGAGGTCAACATCCCCGCCCTGGAGGAACTGGCCGTAGGGCCGCCGCGCCGCGTCCGCCCCTCCGTAGATGAGTATACCCTCACCGACGGACGGCGCATCTTTTTGCTGGCGGAAGGTCGGCTGGTCAACCTGGCCGCCGCCGAGGGCCACCCCAGCGCGGTGATGGACATGTCCTTCGCCAACCAGGCTCTCTGCGCCGAGTATATGATGCGTCACGCCGAAGAGTTGGAGCGCACGGTTTACGCGGTGCCGGAGGATATTGACCAGGAGATCGCCCGGCTCAAGTTGCAGGCGATGGGCGTCGAGGTTGACGTACTGACGCCGGAGCAGGAGCAGTACCTGACCTCGTGGGAAGCGGGGACGTGAGCAAAGCCCAAATCCCAAACCTCGAATTCCAGCCCATCACCCTCCATCCCATCGGCCACGTGGAACGGGGTGCGGGCGATGAGGCGCTCTCACACGACGAATTGCAGGCGCGACCGGCCCGCATCGTGCTCGACCCGGCGCTGACCGACGGCCTGCTGGGTCTGGAGGCCGGCGACGACGTCTTGGTCCTTTTCTGGTGTCACCGATCTGTGGGCTATGATCTGCAAGTCCACCCCCGGGGCGACTCCAGCCGGCCACTGCGTGGGGTGTTTGCCGTCCGCAGCCCCCGCCGTCCCAACCCCATCGGTGTGACCACTGTTCGCGTCCGGCGCGTCGAGGGCAACGTGCTGCAGGTCGTCGGGCTGGACGCCCTCGACGGCTCGCCGGTGCTGGACGTCAAGGCCCACACCGCCTCCTTCGACACCCCCTATCACACGTGGGCCTTACAGGTAGGGACAGAGCCATCTGGATCTAGTGATCCTCGAACACGCCGGGGTACTTGAGGCCGGTGCCGGTATTGAACAGGACGATGTGTTCGTTAGGAGATATCCAACCCTGTGCCAGCAGCACCTCCAGCGCGGCCAGCGTGGCGCCGCCCTCGGGACAGGCGAAGGTGCCCTCGAGGCGGCAGATGCGCATTTGTGCGTCTAGCAGCGCCTCGTCGGCGACGGCGACGGCGGTGCCGTTGCTCTCACGTAGGGCTCGCAGCATCAGGAAGTCACCCACGGCACCCGGTACCCTCAGTCCGGCCGCCACCGTCTGGGCTCCTTCCCAGGGTGTGGCGAACTCCTCACCGGCGTGAAAGGCGCGGACGATGGGCGCGCAGCCCGTGGACTGCACCGTCACCATGCGCGAGCGGTGGTCGCCGATCCACCCCAGCTCAGCGAGCTCCCCGAAAGCCTTCCACATCCCGATGAGGCCGGTGCCCCCGCCTGTGGGGTAGATGATCACATCGGGTAGTTCCCAGTCGAACTGCTCGGCCAGTTCGTAGCCCATCGTCTTTTTGCCCTCCAAGCGATAGGGCTCCTTAAGCGTGGAGAGATCGAACCAGCCGTGCTGCTCTGCGCCTCTCCGCGCTTCCCTACCACAATCTGTGATCAAGCCATCCACCAGCGTGACCTCAGCGCCCAGCGCCCGGCACTCGAGGCGGAAGGGGGCGGGGACATCGGTGGGCATAAAGACGTGGGCCCGCAGGCCGGCCCTGGCAGCGTAGGCGGCCATCGCGCCGGCCGCGTTGCCCGCCGAGGGGATGACGACCTCCCTGACTCCCAGTTCTCGCGCGCGGGAGATAGCCACCGCCAGCCCCCGCGCTTTGAAGGAGCCAGTGGGGGTGAGGCTCTCATCCTTGATGTACAGGTGGGGCAGCCCCAGTTCCTGGCCCAGCCGACTGGCATGGAGCAGGGGCGTGAAACCCTCCCCCAGGCTCACCACTACGCGCTCATCACGCACCGGCAGCAACGCGCGGTAGCGCCACATCGTGGGCTCGTGTGTGATCAGCGCATCTCGGTCCAGCGACCGAAGCAATGCCAGATCGTAGCGAGTCAGCAGTGGGCGGGCGCAGTCGGGGCACGTCCCTTGCAATTCATCGGCTTTGTATTCCTTGCCACAGAGAGAACACTCCAGATGGGTTAGATGTCTCATTAGGCTATCCTCACGCTCCGAAGGGATCGCAATGCCCCTTGGCTAGCTGAACTTACGGCGCGTAGCGGAAGGGATGGCGTGCCGCCGCTTTCTCGCGGATTAGTTCCTCCACCGTAGGGCGGCCCTCCAATGCCTTGCGGATGGCGTGACGGGTGGCCTTGTAGTTGTTGAATTCCACCCGCTTGGCGATGGATGCAGCCGGGTGCACAAAGACGTTGGCGATGAGCACCACATCGTCCAGGATCGCTGCGGGCAAGAAGCCATCCTCGATGCTCAACCGGATGGCCAGGTTAACCCCCTCAGCGGCGTGCTCGTAGAAGAGGCGGCGCTGCTTGGCCGTGCGGATGGTCACAGTGGGAACCAGCAACGTGCACGGCCGCTCGACGATGATCCGCAGACCCCGCTCCTCTCCCCATTCTTCCATCGCGCGCTCAATGGCCCGTCCCACAGGACCGTCCTTCAGGCCTAGCAGCAGGTCCACGTGCGCCAGCTCCTGAAACGGCGGCCCGGCGAACCCCTCGCCCACCTTCAGCGTGAAGCCGGAGATCGTGCGCGGTGTCTGCGGCGTGGCTGGAAGCTGGGTCTCCACCTGTCGCTCACCCAGGTCGTAGACCACGTTGGCCGGGGCGATCTTGCCCAACGCTTCCAATTGCAGGCGCAACTCCTCATAGTCCTCGCGCTTGAAGCCGCCGCCAGGCATAATCGGGTGGCGCGAGTCGCCGACAGGTATCCCCATCATGCGCAGGCCTTCTTTGACGGCCTGGGTGGAACTACAGCGCACGATGATGCGCACCAGCTTCTGTACCCGCTGCTGCCAGTGTTGTGCCGTCTCCAGATCGCCTTCCTGCGTGGCGCGGTAGACGCGCTGCCAGACGTCGGGGATGAGATTGGCGCTAGCCAGGATGGCTCCGTCGGCGCCCGCCGCAAACGCGGGCTGTACTACCTCGTCGTGGCCGACGAAGATGGACACTTTTCCTTTGACTTTCTCGAACATGGCGTCCAGGAAAGGCAGGTCGCCGGAGGAATCCTTGATACCGATGGTGTTGTCAAAGTCGAGGAGCCCGCCCTCGGCGGTCCACCACTTGAAGTGGGTGCCAGCGCATTGCGGGATGTTGTAGAGCACGATGGGCAGCCCCACCCGATCCACCGCTTTGTAGTGATCGTAGACCTCGTTGCAGGTGGGCGTGACGAAGTAGGGAGCGACGACCAGCGCGCCGGTCGCGCCTGCGTCTCTGGCCCACTGCGTCAGCGCCACCGTCTCGCGGGTGGAAGTGCAGCCAGTGCCGGCCACCACCGGCACGCGCTCGTTCACCTCGTCCAGGCAGACCTCGACGGCCCGCTTGCGCTCCTCCAGCGTCATATACGAGAACTCGCCAGTCGTGCCGCAGGGTACCACGCCGTCTACGTGAGGCAGTACGAAGCGGATCAGTTCGCGGTAGGCCGCCTCGTCCAGTTTATCGTCCGCACTGAACGGCGTCACCAGCGCCGGAAAGATCCCTTTGAACCATTCAGTCTTGTAGCCCATGTTATCCCTCCTCCCTGGCGTCTGCAAATGCCTGCGCCAGTGCTTGGGTGGCGGCGGCGTAGACGGACTGGTGGAGCGCGTGGCGGTCCAACGCGCGGGGGTGCACCGTCGCCAACGCGATCATCACCTCGTCGTCAACTGCGGCGGGCGGGATGCGTCCTGCCTCCAGCGCGTCCACGATGGCCCGCGCCAGCGCCGACTGCGTGGGGCCGTAGATCATGTTGGCCTGGCGCAGGTTCTTCTGCGATAGCTGGGGCAGGAGCAGTGTGGCGGGGCGCACAGTAAGCGCCGGTTCCAGGATGGTCGTCAACGCCTCACGCCCGTGCAGCGGGTAGGTCAGTTGGAGCGCGTAGGCGTCGCCCAGCGGCGTCTCCTTGCTGCCAGCGACGAGGTCAATCTGGACCTTGTTCAGCCCCTCACCGGTCACCCCGCTCCCGACGCGCAGGTCGTGCGCGTCAATGGTCTCCGGCGTGATCTCCAGGTCGCCAAAGCGCTCAGTGAGCGGGCCGCTGGGATACTCGAAGGCCGTCTCCTCGACCGGGATCTGGCCCAGCTTCTCCAGTTCGAGCCGGATCTCGGCGCGGGTCTCGTGGATGAGCGCGCCGCCGACCGCCTTGAGCGGCTTGCGCGGCGGCCCCATATCGAGCCCCATCATCTTGAGGGCGGCTTTCACTGCCACACCCCCGCCGTACCGGCAGAAGATGCGCGAGAGTTTCTGCACGCTGCGCTGCCTGGCGCGGGCCTCTGCCAATTTTCCTTCGCCAACCAGGCGGATGACCTCCTGCCAGACCTCCGGGTAGACCTGGGCACTGGCCAGGATCATGCCGCTCACGCCGCCAGCCAGCGCGGGCAGAACGACCTCGTCGTGGCCGATGAAGATGTCTATGCGGTCGCCGGCGTATTCCAGCAGTTCCATCGTGTAGGTCAGGTTGCCGGAGGAGTCCTTGAGACCGATCACGTTCGGCAGGTCGGCCAGGTCCTCGACGACGGTGCGCGGCAGGTAGCGGTCCATCACCTGGGGGATGTTGTAGAGGATGATGGGCAGGTCCACACCGGTGGCGATGTCGTAAAAGTGCTGGTAGACGCCCTTGTCGGAGGGGTGGAGGAAGTAGGGGGTGACGATGAGGGCCGCCGACGCGCCGGCATCTTTGGCGTCGCGGGCGAGGGTGAGCGCCTCTTGGGTGGACGAAGCACCGCAGCCAGCGACGACCGGCTTGCCGCCCGCCTCCTCCACACCAATGACGATGAGCCGCCGCTGCTCCTCGCGAGTCAGATAGGGAAACTCACCCGTGGTGCCACTGGTGACCAGTCCGTCCACGTGGGGCAGACAAGAGCGGATGAGGCGGCGGTAGGCCTCCTCGTCAACCTCCTCCGTCTTTCTCACGAAAGGCGTGACGAGGGCGGGAAAGACCCCCTTGAGCCATGGAACTTTGATAGGCATAGGTGACCTCCTTGCGCATTGCGTATTGCGCAAAACGTGATAGGACGGAGACATTCGAGTTGTTCTCACGCTTCACGTTTTACGTTTCACGTCCCCAACGTTAGCACAAAAGCAGCGAATTGGCAAATGACTCGGCATCACTACTCGGTCTGCCGCCTCCTGCTGTGGTGAATGGAAGCACGAGCTTGTTGGCGTCGGGGGCGTGTTTGTGCAAGCTGGGCTGTTGGGCTATACTATAATCGAGACTGAGATTGCCTTTGGAGAGGTGATGACCCTCGATAGCACCACGCCACCACCACCTTCAGCGCGGAGGCCAACTATACAACGGTTCACGTAAACAAGGGAGCGTCACTATGTCAACGCTTGAAGAACAGACTGCGCAACTGGAAGCGGCCCTTGCTGCGTTGGAAGCTCAGCGCGCCGTGTTGGGTGATACGGTGGTCGAGGCAGCCCTGGTCTCAATGCGTGAAAAATTGGCTGCCCTTTCATCCCCCCCGCAGGCGGGGGGGACAGAGGGGGGGCTGCAAGGCGAACGCAAGCTCGTCACCGTGATGTTCGCCGACATCTCCGGCTTCACCGGACTGGCCGAGACGATGGACCCCGAAGCGGTGCGGGACCTGATGAACGGGTGCTTTGAGCGGCTGGTGCCGGTGGTCGAGAAATACGAGGGCACGGTGGACAAGTTCATCGGCGATGAGATTATGGCCCTCTTTGGCGCGCCGGTGGCCCATGAGAACGACCCCGAACGAGCCTTGCGGGCGGCGCTGGAGATGATAGATGCGCTGGCCGAGTTCAACGCCGACCGGGGTACCGACCTGGGAGTGCACTTTGGCATCAACACCGGGCTGGTCATCGCCGGAGGCATCGGCACGGGCGAGCGGCAGGAGTACTCGGTGATGGGCGACGCGGTCAACCTGGCGGCGCGGCTGGAGGATGCCTCGGAGCGGGGCAAAATCCTCGTTGGGCCTGACACGCACCGTCTGACCGCGCCGTTGTTCGAGTTCGAGACATTGGAGCCCATCCAGGTGAAGGGCAAAGTCGAGCCTGTGCCGGTCTACCGGTTGCTGGCTGCCAAGGCCGTCCCCGGCAGGGTCCGGGGCATTGCCGGACTGGAGTCGCCACTGGTGGGCCGCGAGGCTGAGTTCCGCGCTCTACAAGAGGCCATCGAACGCCTTCGGACCGGCGTGGGCGGCATCGTGACGATTGTAGGAGAAGCGGGGCTGGGAAAGTCACGCCTGGTGGCGGAACTTTGGAATTCGGAATTCGGACTGGGTGGAAGGGCGCTGTTTGTCCTACGGCACGTCCATCGCTTATCTGCTCTGGCTGGACGTGCTGCGTGGATTGTTGGGAGTGACGGCAGAAGACTCGCCGGTTGCTGTTCGAGATATGCTGCGAGAGCACGTGCAGGCTCTGTGCCCGGAACAGTTTGACAGGGTCTATCCCTACCTGGGCCGGCTTATGTCGCTGCCTCTGGCGGCCGAGGCCGAGGCCACAGTGCGTGACCTGGAGGGTGAGAAGCTCAAGGCTGGCACCTTCCGCGCCGTGGAGAGCCTGGTCGAGTGCGCAGCCCGGCAGCGCCCCCTGGTCGTGGTCTGCGAGGACCTGCACTGGGCCGACCCCACCTCAATAGAGTTGCTGGAGCGACTGCTGGCCTTGACCGATAGTGTACCGCTGCTGTTCATCTGCGTCTTCCGCCCGGAGACGGTGAACGGTTGTGAGCAAGCGAGTGGATTCGCGCTAAGGAGAGGAGACCGATGGACCAATACATTGGCAAGAGGCTGGGATCATACCAGGTCCTGGAACAAATCGGCCAGGGCGGGATGGCCACAATCTTCAAGGCCTACCAACCCGCTATGGACCGCTACGTGGCCGTCAAGATCCTGCCCAGACACTTTACCGAAGACGAGACCTTTATAGGGCGCTTTACCCAGGAAGCGCGCACCCTGGGCCGCCTGGAACATCCCCAAATCCTGCCGGTCTACGACTATGGCGAGCAAGAGGGGATCACCTACCTGGTGATGCGCTATGTCGAGGCTGGCACGCTGAAGGACTTGATTGCCCGACGCGGCCCCCTGGAGCTGAATGAGGCCGCGCGCATTTTGGGTCAGGTAGGCCGTGCGCTGGGGTACGCCCACAGCCAGGAGGTAATCCACCGTGACATCAAGCCTAGCAACGTGCTGATGGACGAGCGGGGTGACGCCTTCCTGACCGACTTTGGCATCGCCAAACTGGTGGCCGGCACGGCCCAGTTCACTGCCACCGGGGCCATCGTGGGCACGCCGGCCTACATGTCGCCTGAGCAAGGTATGGGCAAGCCGGCAGACTACCGCAGCGACATCTATGCGCTGGGTGTCATGCTTTACGAGATGGTCACCGGCCGGGTGCCCTACGAAGCCGAGACGCCGCTGGCCGTCCTGCTCAAACACGTCAACGCCCCCCTGCCCCTGCCGCGTCAGATTAAGCCGGGTCTGCCCGAGGCGGTGGAACGGGTGATCCTGAAGGCCATGGCCAAGTCGCCCGACGACCGCTTCCAGACAGCCGAGGAGATGGTGGAGACGTTACAAAAGGCAGTGGCCGGCCTCCCGACGGAAATTGCCTTGCCGCAGCCTGCTGCCGAGACAGTCATCACCACGGCGCCGGCCAAGACTGTCAGCGCACCGCCTCCGCCCGAGCCGACCGTCGCCGTCCCGCCCCGCAAGCCGCTCCCATGGCTGCCTATTGCCGTTGGCGTCGCAGCGCTGGCCGTGGTACTCATCGCCGCGCTGCTGATCCTGCCCAACCTGGGCGCTGGTGAGGTGGAAGCGACGCCTATTGCCACCGAACCGCCCGCCGCTGTGAGCGGCCAACTGCCTGCCGGCTGGACCAACTATAGCAACGGGAACTTTGTCTTTGCCCTGGCGCGCTCAGGCGACTATCTGTGGGCCGGCAGCGAGGGCGGCCTGGTGCGCTGGGACTTGAACGACGGCAGTTGTGTCAAGTTCGGGGTCGGCGACGGGCTGGCCTCCGGCCGGGTCCACGATTTGCTGGTGGACGAGGGCGGGGTCTTGTGGGTTGCCACCGACGCCGGCCTCAACCGCTTCGACGGCCAGAACTGGCTGACCTTCGATGAGGCTGACGGGCTGGACACCAACGAGGTCTTGTCCCTCTTTCTGGACGATGACGGTGCGCTCTGGGCCGGCACCGCTTACGGAGAGCGCGGTCTGAACTACTACGACGGGAGCACCTGGGGCCCACCCCCGCTCCCGCCTCTTCCCCTTGACTTCCCCAGGCCACGAGCCTTTGCTGGGAAAGAAGGGGTGGGCCTGTTCGTGGGTCTGGACGAGCGGGGCCTGGCTCATTTTGACGGGGACGAATGGGAGGTGTCTACCAGCGACGACGGTCTGCCCGGCGATCAGGTCTACGATCTGTTGCTGATTGACGCTGAGGAACTGCTGGCCAGCTTTGGTCACGAGGTCGTGTACCTTGATCCAGAAACGGGCGACTGGGAGGTCATCCCCCAGTTGTCCGACATCGGCATCCACCGCATGCACCAGGCCGAAGATGAAAGCCTGTGGTTCGTCGGCGACGGAGGCGCCACCCGCTACGACCCAGAGACAGGCGACTGGCAGCAGTTCGAACCGGGGCCGGATACCATCCCCGCCTGGTTGGTGACCGACATCATCGAGGACGAGGATGGGCTGTGGTTGGGCACCTATGGCGGCGGCGTGGGCCGGTTTGTAAAGGGCGATAGGAGTCGCTGGGAGACCTGGGCCACCGACGACGAATTGGGGGGCAATGAAATCGAGGCCATCCTGCAGGACGGGACCGGGGCGCTCTGGTTCACCCACCCCGGCAGCGGCCTGAGCCGCTACGACCCGGCCGGCGAAACCTGGCAGACCTTTGGCGAGCACGAGGGAGCGCTGGATTGGCCCTCTGTTCCCGGCGTGGACAGTGATGGCCACCTGTGGATCGGCGACTACGGCGAACTCAGGCGATACGACGGGAGGGTCTGGCAGAGCTTTACACCGGCCCAACTGGCTGACATCACGGTTTATCATATCGCCTTTGGCCCCGACGACGTTCAATGGCTCTGGACCGACGCCGGCCTGATGCGCCACGACCCGGCGACCGACGAGTGGACTACCTTTACCGCCGCCGACCATCTGGTGTTGGAGGACGTGTACACGCTCTTCGTCTCCAGCGACGGCACCCTCTGGGTCGGAGGGGAAGATGCGTTGGTTCGATACGACGGGAGCGACTGGAGCGCACCCACTGCCAGCGGCGATCTGCTCAAGTGCGTCAGCGACATCGCCGAGGCGCCCGACGGTAGCCTGTGGGTAGTCGCCGATGGCGCACTCTATCACCTGGATGGCAACCAGTGGATCCGGTTCAGTTGGCCCGGCGAGGGCTGGATGGAGACCCTAGCCATAGGACCCGACGGAACCGTCTGGGCCGGCCACGAGGATCTGGGCCACTTTGACCCATCCAGCGGCGCATGGGAGACCTTTACGACGGCCGACGGGTTGGTTCATCATCAGGTGGAGGCTATCTATGTCACGCCCGACGGTGTGGTTTGGGTCGGCACGATAGGCGGGGTCAGTCGCTATGTGCCCGGAGTGTATTGGTAACTTTACGGAGAAACGACCATGACCGAACGTGAACAACTTGAACAGGCCATCGCCGCCTTCAAAGCCCAACGAGCCATCCTGGGCGACGCGGTGGTGGATGCCGCTCTTGGCCCGATGCGGCGGCAATTAGCTGAGCTAGAGTTGGCTGAGCGCGAGCCTGCTCCAGCATTAGAAGGCGAACGCCAACTCGTCACCGTGATGTTCGCCGACATCTCCGGCTTTACCGGACTGGCCGAGACGATGGACCCCGATATGAATGAGCGGTAACGCTCGGTGAAACATTATCAAATGCGCTGTGTGCAATCTGCCCCAAAATTGAAGACAGGAGAGGATGATGAAAAACCGCAACATCACACTCAAAAATCAGGTGATACTGTTTATGGACATTCACGATTTCTCGGTAGTTTCCCGAGTGTTTGGAGAAGACAAGATAGGTTTCTTCCAGCTTCTGCAAGAGATATATGAAGCGTTGGGAGACGTCATTGTCGAACATGAGGGCGAGATTATCAAATATCTGGGAGATGCCATCCTGTGCATTTTCCCCGCCGACTCAGAACAAAGTCGTAGAATGTTCCTTAGAATTGAAAAAAGCTTTTCTCGAACTTGTTCGTTCAAGGAGCATTTCGCACGATACCGAGCTTGAAATTGGTATTGGCGCAGGAGAGGTTGGAGTCGGCATATTTGGCCACAAGTCGCTAATGCAAAAGGGTGTGTTTGGCGAAGAAGTCAATCGAGCTGCCACGATTGGACATCACAGAGGGATAGCCATTACCGAAAGTGTCTATGACAAAATCAAGACGAATTATCGAACCAGCGAACTACCCGCATTGAAAGTAAAGTGGCAGGAGGAACCATTAAGGATATGGGAAATAGTGGAGTAGTTCGTTCGCAGATCTAGCGATCTACTCTGAGCCTATCGAGAAAGTCGCTGCAAACGGAGGCGAGGCAGTGAAGACAGTATCACGAATCTTGAGCTACCTATCCGCATTCTTGAGTGCTCTGACGCTCATCCGTCCCAGGGGAAAGTGGGCATCATTAGAACTGGGGGCTCCCAAGCTGCTGGCTGGCGCGTGGACGCCGTTCCTGGCGCTGGCGGGTGGCCTGGGAGCGCTGATCGGTCTGGCACGCAGAGACCGCAAGGCAGTGTGGGCCGGGCTGTTCGGCGCGGCTGTGGCCGTGCGGCACGTGGTCAGGGTCACTGCGCCCAATGACAACGGTGGCTTTGCGCGAGCCTTTGGATCGGATTGGCAGTCACGCATCCCATCGGAATTGCGGGCGCGCATGCTACCAAAACGTTACACACCGATGCCGGCAGACCCGCCGGAGGTCCCCTGGCAGCGGGACGTGGTCTTTGGAACACGCCGTGAAAACGAAAACGAGACCGGCGAACCACTGCTGGCCGATCTCTGGCAGCCGCCGGATGGTGTGCCGCGCACGGGGTTGGGGATCATCTACCTGCACGGTAGCGCCTGGCACTACATTGACAAGGATATGGGCACGCGGCGCTTCTTCCGCCACCTGGCGGGGCAGGGGCACGTGGTTATGGACGTGGCCTACACGCTGGCGCCCAAGGCACAACTCCACGCGATGGTGGCCGACGTGAAGCGGGCCATCGCCTGGATGAAGGCTAACGCTGCCCAGTACAGCGTGAACCCGGAGCGGATCGTGCTGGTGGGAGGCTCAGCGGGAGGACACCTGGCGCTCCTGGCGGCCTACACGCCCAATCACCCGGAGCTTCAGCCCGCCGACATAGAAGCAGACACCTCGGTACATGCGGTCGTGTCCTACTACGGGCTGCCAGACCTACGGGCCTCTTACGACTACTTCCGGGCCAGTCATGGCGATTTTCCAACCGGCGAAACGCGGCTGGGGCGATTGTTGATTGACAGGGCAGAATCGCTCTTTCGTCGCACACGTATCTTGCCGCCCTACGGCAAGCTCGCCGGCCAGGTGGAGTTGCTGCCTGGCCTGTGCGGCGGCACGCCCGACGAGGTGCCGGAGATCTACCACCTCGGCTCGCCAATCAACCACGTTGGGCCGCACTGCCCGCCCACGTTGCTGTTGCAGGGTGCGCACGATATGGCCGGTATGGTACCGGACGTACGACGCCTGCACCACGCCCTGCGCAAGGTGGGTGCCACGTCAGTCTACGTCGAGTTTCCCGACACCGACCACGCCTTCGATCTGGTCTTCCCCAGATGGTCGCCAGCCGCACAGGCCGCCACCTACGACACGGAGCGCTTTCTGGGGTTGATGATCCAAGTGTGAGTACAAGGACCCCGCAGTCCGCAGTTCGCAGTTCGCTCCTGCTGCTTCCAATCGTGGCGCTCGGCGGGTTCCTGCGCGTCTACCAGATCGGCAGCAAGGGATTGTGGCTAGACGAGGCTTTCAGCGTGTGGATGGGCGGACAGCCCATTGAGGAGATGCTGGGCTGGCTAGTCCGCATTGACCAACACCCGCCGCTCTACTACACGCTGCTTCACTTTTGGATGGCCATGGGAGACGACGCAGCTACTGTGCGGGCTCTCTCCACCCTGCTTGGCACGTTGACCATCCCCGCGATCTACCTGGTGGGCCGCCGCCTGGCCGATGACAAAGTGGGCCTGCTGGCTGCGCTGATCCTGGCCGTCTCTCCCTTCCACGTGCGCTTCGCCCAGGAGACGCGCATGTATACGCTGCTGGCGCTGAACGCATCGCTGGCACTGTATGC
>CAZMOT010000019.1:10379-36240 GCA_964568065.1 uncultured Anaerolineales bacterium | reverse complement strand
GTTCCTGAGCGTGGTGCGTGAGGTATAAGAATGGAACGAGAACGAGACCTGGCCACACTGCTGGGGGCTCCCCGCACCACGGTGGACGTTGACGTGATACTCATGCTCTCTCCTCAAGAGACGGAACGGGGCGTTAAGCTGTGTGAGCAGTACGGGTTCCGCCCCGGGCCTGAGGCTGCTGCCAAGTTTGCCTTCAGCCGGCGCTTCGCTTCTCTGGACACGGTTTACCTGGAAGAGCAAGTTCGCATTTTGATGCAGGAAGCCGGATTGTCCACTCTGATGGAGCGATGGCGTTCTGTCAAACCGGACGAAGGGGCCTAATGTTCGCTTGCCACGCCATTCCCGAATCCCAAATCCTGAACCCCGACCGGCCAATCAGTATCCAGTATCCAGTGTCCAGTATCCAGCAACCAACCCACCAACCTACCAACCACCAGTCTACCAATCTGCCACTCACCACCGTCATCATCCCCCACTGGAACGGCGCGCACCACCTCCCCACCTGCCTGGAGAGCCTGCGCCGCCAGATCCATCCGCGCGTCGAGGTCATCGTCGCCGACAACGGCTCCACCGACGGCTCGCTGGAACTGCTGGCCCGCGATTACCCCGAGGTGCACGTGCTGGCCCTGGGGGAGAACCGGGGCTTCGCGGGCGCGTGCAACGCCGGGATGCAGATTGCGAGAGGAGAGTTCGTCGTCCTCTTGAACAACGACACCGAGGCCGACTCACGGTGGTTGGAGGAGATCGTCGCCGCCTTTGAACACCATCCTGAGGCGGGGATCGTCGCCTCCAAGATGCTCCTCTTCGACCAGCGCGATATCTTCCACACAGCAGGCGATTTCTACCGCGTGGACGGCATCCCCGGCAACCGGGGGGTGTGGCAGAAGGATGTGGGGCAGTACGACCGCGAAGAAAATGTCTTCAGCGCATGCGGAGGCAGCGCCGCCTACCGGAAGGCCGTGTTGGAGCAGGTAGGCTTGCTGGACGAGGACTTTTTCTTCTCTTGCGAGGATCTCGACCTGGCCTGGCGGGCACAGTTGGCCGGCTGGCGATGCATCTACGCCCCTCGTGCCGTCGTCTACCACAAGCTGAGCGCCACCGGCGGAGGAGTGACCGCCAGTTTCTACGACGGGCGCAACTTTATCTACCTGTTGGCCAAGGACTACCCCGGCGACCTCTGGCGCACCCACTGGCAGGCTATCCTGCGGGCGCAACTGCACATCACGACAGAAGCGCTGCGAGCCTGGCGAGGCAAAGCTGCGCGGGCCCGCCTGCGGGGCCAACTGGCCGGTCTGCTCGGCGTCCCCAAAATGCTCTGCAAACGGCGGGCGGTGCAACGCAGCCGTACCGTTGATCGAGCGTACCTGGAACGTATCCTGACAGGGGCTGACGAGAGCCCCTGAAACGGATTTGACCTATTTGTTGAGATTGAGTATACTTGTGCCACGACCGAGCAGCAAGATGATCCCGTAGAAACGGAGCGAATGCTATGACAAACCGCACAACTCACACAACTTGGGCAGAAGCTCCGATGGCAGATAAAGACCAGAAACTATCGGCCATTTTTGAGGTCGCGAAGATTCTGGCTACCGAGCAAGACCTGGATACCATGCTGCAAAAATTCCTGTCTTGCCTGATCGAGACGCTGGAAGCGGCTGAGGCGGGCATTTTGCTACTCTACGGTCCTTCCGATGAGCGGCTGGCCGTGAGGGCTGCGCAGGGCTATGATCTCACCCGCATCAGGCAAGCCCGCCTCGCTCCCGGTGAAGCGACGTGTGGCAAGGCATTCGAGACCGGGCAGGCCCAGTTGTACTCTAATCCCAAGGTTATTGTCGCGGCACAGAGAAACCTGACGCCTGAAAACCGCGCGATCTTTAAGGCGGCAGCCATCGGCCGCAGGAGTATACAAAGCGCTGTATGCATACCGCTTTTCACCGGCCAGACAGAGGTCGGGGTCTGGAGGGTTGAGAACTGGCACCGGCCCGACAGCTTTGTGCACGAGGACATCTCCTTCTTGGAAGCCGTGGCCGATATCATCGCCCTGTCCGTCGAGAATGCTCGCCTGAGAAAAGAACTGGAGGACACCAGGGCACTTGAGGAGGCCAACCGTCTCAAGGCAGAGCTAATTTCTACCCTGGCCCACGAGATGCGCACCCCCCTGACCTCGATCAAAGGCTACTCCACGGCTCTGTTGCTGGAAGAGATCACCTTCGATCCTGAGAGCCAGCAAGAGTTTCTCAAGATCATAGACGAGGAATGTGACGCCTTGCAGGACTTGATCCACGACCTGCTGGAGTCGTCCGTCATTGACGCAGGCCTCTTGAGACTGGAACCTCAACCTGTAAGGCTGCCACGTCTGGCCCAGGGCGTGACCGACGACATAGCGCGTCGTACCGAGAAATATCGCTTTCTGCTCGATTTCCCGGAAGATTTTCCGATCGTGGATGCCGATCCTCGCCGCATTGAGCAGGTGTTGCGCAACCTGGTGGACAACGCCATCAAGTATTCCCCGGAGGGGGGATTGGTCGTCGTGCGGGGCGAGGTGTGTGAGGATGAGGTAGTCATTAGTGTGGCCGACCAGGGAGTAGGCATCGCCCCCGAGTACTTGAACCGACTGTTTGAGAAATTCTTCCGCGTCGAGTGGGGCCTGGGCCGCCACGTCGTCGGCTCAGGACTGGGGCTGCCCATCGCCCTCACCATCGTGGAGAGCCATGGGGGGCGTATCTGGGCTGAAAGTCAATTGGGGGAAGGCAGTACGTTCTACTTTACACTTCCCTTGAAAGGTCTAAGCCAGGAGATAGCATAGGGAGGAGCGAATGGATGAGAAGATCCTGGTCGTGGACGATGAGCCGCGGGTAGTACGGCTGGTCAGTCAAGTTCTGAAGGCGGTGGGCTATCAAGTGATCGCCGCCTCTAGCGGAGAGCCAGCCCTGGAGATGGTGGCTCTGGAGCAGCCCGACCTGGTATTGCTCGACATCCGGCTTCCCCATGGCCTGGATGGTTACGAAGTATGCCGTCGCATCCGAGAGTTCTCCGATGTGGCGGTGATCATGCTCACCGCCAAGGCCCAGGAGGGCGACGTACTGCACGGCTTCGACGTGGGAGCCGACGACTACCTGACCAAGCCCTTCAACGCCAAGGAGTTGGTGGCCCGGGTCAGGGCAGTCCTGCGGCGCACCCAACGCCCTGAGGAAACAGTCACTGCCACATTCACATGCGGTGATTTAGAGATCAACTTCGCCCGGCGCGCTGTCAGGGTACGTGATGAGAAAGTACGGCTCACCCGCACCGAGTACGCGCTGTTGCGCCAGTTGGCCCTCAATGCTAACCGGATTATGCTGCACCAAGACCTACTGACAAAAGTCTGGGGGCCAGAGTATCGGGATGATATAGACTATCTACGAGCCTACATCCATTATCTGCGACGCAAACTGGAGTCAGACCCCTCAGACCCCCAATACATTACCACCTCACAAGGGGTTGGTTATATGCTGGCTTGCCCTGATGGAGAAGTGGTGAATTCGGATTAGTCTCCGCAGGCAAATACAACGCACCTATCGAGCAGACCTCCGAGGTCCCCATAACCTCGGAGGTCCTGTTTTAATTTTCATGACTTTTTCATAAAGTGGGGGCTGCTTTATATGCGATTTTCAAGGGCTGTGTGCTATTATTGAAACGCATTGAAAAACAAACAGAACCCAAACACAAAATGACACAAACCATAGGAGGCACAAAAAATGACAAAGGCATCCTCAGCAAAAGTGATGGAACAGGTGAACGTCGAACTTGCAATGCCCCAACTCTGGTTGCCGGACCCAGATAGCATATCAGAGATAGCCCTGACCCAGGCCCTGGAATTCTGCGCACAAAAGATGAGGCTGGCTGACTGTCAGGCCGTGGTAGACAGCATACGACAGGGTGATGGCAACGCCTGCAAGTACTGCCACTACAGTATAGCCAAGCAGGTAGCCGAGTACCTCGGTGCATTAGACGAAAACGTCAAAGCAGTCTACGTAACTGACTATGACGCCACGCCCGAGGACATCTGTTTCAGCGAAGGAGTGCAAACCTCACCGATCCACATAATCATCTGGGCTGAACGCAAGACGAGCGCCCTGGATTCACTGATAGAGGCATTGGACCGCGCGCTGGTGAAGCACTACGCCTATGTGGTCGGCCCACACCAATTGGCGCACTTGCTAGACGCACAGGTAGTGGACGATGACGACGTGAAGCACCGCGTCGGCTACGGGGCGCTGCTTTCCTCGATCCACAACCGGCCTATTCAGATCTGGGAACGATAAGTGGGAAGAAGAACAAAGAGGCACCGAATGAGGCAACCAGAACGGTGCCTCTCTGCTCGACCTGGCAAACCCACAAAAATACATCTTGTTGTGTAGGGAGGAAACTATGGAAACAAAAGGTAAAGAGACACTGATAGACACTCGTCTCGATTTCGTCGTGGCCGAACCGCCCAAGCAAGACCTATGGGACACGGTCCTGGACCAACTCGACGATGTGGCCCAAAGACTCGACCTGGACCCCGGCGCTCATGCTATCCTGCGCCAGCCAGAGCGAGAATTGATGGTGGCCGTACCGGTGGTGATGGACGATGGCCTGGTCAAAGTCTTCACCGGCTACCGCATCCAACATTCCAGCGCCAGGGGGCCGTGCAAGGGAGGAATTCGGTACCACCCCGACGTGAACCTCAACGAGATAAGAGCGCTGGCGGCCCTGATGACTTGGAAATGCGCCGTGGTAGGCATACCCTACGGCGGAGCCAAAGGCGGGGTGGAGTGTGATCCATCGCAAATGTCCGAAGACGAACTTTGCCGTATGACACGCCGCTTCACGGCTATGATCATGCCCATCATCGGCGCGAAACGGGACATCCCGGCCCCAGACGTCAACACCAACGCCCAGACAATGGCCTGGATAGCCGACACTGCCAGTATGTTGGAGCACAAGACTGTTATTGACATTGTCACTGGCAAACCAGTACCTTTGGGCGGGTCGCTGGGTCGCAAGGAGGCGACCGGACGCGGCGTCGCCATTAACACCGCAGAACTCTTAAAGCACAAAGGCCAGAAGCTTGAGGATATGACGGTGGCGGTGCAGGGCTACGGCAACGTCGGCTCCCACGCGGCAACGATCCTGGAACAAATGGGCTGCAAAATCGTCGCGGTGAGCGACATCAGCGGTGGACTGTACAACCCTCAAGGGTTAGACATAGCCGCCATCAACCAGCACGTAACCGATCACCCCAAGAGGCTGCTGGAGGGGTACAAAGCTCCCGGTGTGGAAGAGATCAGCAACGAGGAGTTGTTGGTATGCAATGCAGACGTGTTGATCCCGGCTGCATTGGAGCATCAGATCCGTGCCGACAACGCCCCCTACATCCAGGCAAAGATGATCGTGGAAGGAGCCAACGGCCCCACCACGCGCGGGGCCGACGAGATCCTGAGCGATCGTGGCATCGTCGTTGTGCCCGACATCCTGGCCAACGCCGGCGGAGTCGTGGTCAGCTACTTTGAGTGGGTGCAGGACCTGCAATGCTTCTTCTGGGAAGAGAAGGAAGTCAACGATAACCTGGAGCGCATTCTCGTCCGCAGCTTTAAGGAAGTATGGGACTTTAGCCAAGAGCAGAGCGTACCATTGCGGTTGGGGGCCTATATGCTGGCTGTGGATAGGGTAGCCGGTGCAGTGATAGCGCGGGGTGTATTCCCCTAATATCAAGATTACCAGAACCTCTGACATCCAGTACTTCTGTTCCTCTGTAAGACACCCGGCGTGTGCAGATGCCGGGTGTCTTGTTCTCTGTGTATCACGGGTGAATGGCAGAGGGGGTACATCAGACGGCACAACGTAGCTGAATCGTTGACCAGGCGTACCCCGAAAGCACCCTGATCGCGGTTGACGAAAGTCCCTGAAGCGGGTATCATAGGGACGACAAACCCACAGACCGAGGTGCAGCCATAGACCAGAATAATCCGCTACTGACCATCATCATCCCTGCCTACAACGAGGAACGCCGCCTGCCGACGACGCTACCGCAGGTGGTAGCCTTTGCCGAGTCGCAGGACTATCCGGTGGAAGTGCTGGTGGTAAACAACGCCAGCACCGATCGTACTCCCGCCATAGCGCAAGAGATAGCTGCCGAGCACCCCATTGTTTCCCTGCTTCATCAACCCATCCAGGGCAAGGGAGCGGCAGTACGCAAGGGCATATTTGAGGGCCAGGGAGAATATCTCTTCGTCTGCGACGCCGACCTGGCGGTGCCTATCGAGGAAGTGAGCAAGTTCCTCCCCCCTACTCTCTCCGACTACGACGTCGCTATCGCCTCCCGCGAAGCACCCGGCGCGGTGCGCTACAATGAACCCTGGTACCGTCACCTGATGGGGCGGATCTTTAACCTCATCGTCCGCCTGCTGGCGGTGTCTGGCATTCAGGACACTCAGTGCGGCTTCAAGTGCTTCCACCAAGAAGCTGCCCGTGACCTTTTCTCCATCCAGACAATTGACGGCTGGGCCTTCGATGTGGAACTCCTTCACGCTGCCCTACGGCGAGGCTACCGGCTCGTCGAGGTGCCGGTCAACTGGTACTACGGCGAGGGAAGCCGCGTTAGCCCGATACGGGACTCGCTGAAGATGATAATCGAGGTACTCCGCGTCCGGCGCAATGGGCGTGCCGGCCTCTACGACCGTCCCAGCCAGCCAACTGACTAACCAGCCAACCCAATGGTCACTTACTTGTCACCTGACCTCTCCGAGGAAATTGCCCTATGCGCTGCCGGTCACACCCGCGTGGCCGGCCTGGACGAGGCAGGGCGCGGCGCGTGGGCCGGGCCGGTATGCGCAGCGGCGGTCGTGCTTCCACTCGACCGTCCCAACCTGCCCGACCTGCTGACTGGCGTGCGTGACTCTAAGCAACTGAGCCCACCGCAGCGGGAGGCGCTCCTGCCGCTCGTCCTGAAAGTCGCAGAGGCGGTGGGAGTGGGCTGGGCCACACCGGCCGAGGTGGACGAGGTGGGGATTGTTCCGGCCACGCGGCAAGCGATGGCCCGCGCCGTGGTCAGGCTGGACGGCGGGGTGGACGCGCTTCTGGTGGACTATGTACGCCTGCCGGACGTGGCCTTGCCTCAGCGGGTGCTGCCAAAGGCGGACGTCCACTGCCTGAGCGTTGCCGCCGCCAGCATCGTCGCCAAGGTGACCCGCGACCAACTGATGGTGGCGCTGGACCGGGACTTTCCCGGCTATGGCTTTGCCCGCCACAAAGGGTACGGCACGCGCCAGCACCGGGCTGCGCTGACTCGCCTGGGGCCATCGCCTATCCACCGGATGAGTTGGCGTCCGATACGACGACGAATAGGGAACGAATAGACAAATGGGATTGGTCACTGATGCACCATATCACGACCTCTGCTATCGCATCATCGGGACCGCGATGGATGTGCACAACAGATTGGGACCAGGATTTCGAGAAATCCACCACCAAAGAGCGCTGATGGTGCGTCTAGAGGAATTGGACATCCAAGCAGTCGTCGAGCAGATCGAACGTTATCTGCGGCGACCATCAGAGACCAGAAGGTGGCGAGAGAAATCAAATGGTCCCCGATAACCACCACGATTCGTTTATTCGTTCCTCATTCGTTGACCTGGCCCTCGTCCACGACTGGCTCAACCAGATCGGCGGCGCAGAGGATGTTCTGGGGACGCTCGTCCAGATATTCCCCGATGCCCCCATCTACACCTCGATGTATTGGCAGGAGGGAATGCCCCAAGCCTACCGCGCCTGGGACATCCGCACCACCTGGATGGATCGCCTGCCGGGTATCTACCACCACCACCAGCCCTACCTGCCCCTCTACCCTCTGGCCTTCGCCCGGCTCGACCTCTCCGGCTACGACCTCGTGCTCAGCAACAAATCCGGCTTCTGTCACGGCGTGCAGACCGGCGGGGCAGTGCACATCTGCTATTGCCTGACCCCCACCCGCTACGTCTGGGACTTTGATGCCTACGCCGCACGCGAGGCGCTGCCGCCCGTGCTCAAGGCCGCCCTGCGTCCCCTGGTTGCCCTCCTTCGCCGCTGGGACTATCGGGCCGCACAGCGAGTAGATCACTTTGTCGCCATCTCCCACAAAGTCCAGGGTCGCATCCGTCGCTACTACGGTCGCGACTCGGTCGTCATCCATCCGCCGGTGGAGACTGCGCGCTTCCAGCCCGCCTCCACTCACGATAATTACTACCTTATCGTCTCCCGCCTCATCCCCTATCGTCGCATAGACCTGGCCATACACGTCTTTAACCAATTGGGGCTACCCTTGGTCATCGCCGGCGATGGGCGAGACCGAGCGGCGCTGGAAGCGCTGGCTGGCCGCACCGTCACTTTCCTGGGTCGCGTGCCCGACGAAGACCTGCCCGACCTGTTCGCCCGCTGCCGGGCCTATGTCCTGCCAGGCGAGGAGGACTTTGGTATCGCGCCGGTTCAGGCCCAGGCGGCCGGGCGGCCCGTCATCGCCCACGGTGCAGGCGGCGCGCTCGACACGGTGGTCGAAGGACAGACCGGCACCTTCTTCCACGAACCCACCCCCGACGCACTGGCAGCCACCGTGCGGGCCTTTGATCCCGACACCGTGGACCCCCACGCTTGCCGCGCCAACGCGGAACGGTTCGCGGCAGAGGTGTTTAAGAAGAAACTGGGCCGTTTTATCGCAACCGCGTTGAATCAGGACAGGGAGACAGCTTGATCTGAACATTTCTCCCTGTCCCCTGATCTCAAACTGAAGGAGCACAACTTATGGAACTAAGAGTCTACTGGAAAGTGCTACTGCGCCGTTGGTGGCTCGTCGTCGTCCCGGTGCTGGTGGTGTTGGCCCACACCGTGGTCACCTACCGACCGCCACCGACGACCTACCAGGTAGTGATGCGCTTCGCTGCAGGGACGAAGCCAGCCGGGCCCAGCGAGGATTACGACCGTTACTACCCATGGCTCACCTCCGAGTACATCGCCAACGGCCTGGCCGACGTGGCTACGACCGGAGCTTTCGCCCAGGCGGTCTCCTCGCACCTGGCCGAGGCTGGCCACAAAGTCACACCTGCTGCGATCCAGACCGCCATCGTCACCGACAACGCCCAGTCCATCCTCGTCGTGTACCTCACCTGGCCGGACGAGACACAGATCGTGGCCGTGGCAGACGCCATCATTGCTGAACTGACCACGAAAGGCGCAGCCTACTTCCCTCAATTGGAAGGCGTCGAGCCATCCGTCCGCCTACTGGACACGCCCGCGCCCGCGCCACTTCCACCCAGCCTGCGCACCCAGTTGATGGCCCCGGTTATCAAAATCGGGCTAGCGCTGGCCGTAGGCTTAGCGTTGGCACTCCTGTGGCACTACCTGGACCCCACCGTCCGTGAAGCGACCGAACTTGAGGCTTTAGGAGTAGATGTACTGGCGGAGATACCACGCCGCCGCTGGCGGAAACCCCAATGACCAAATCCCAAACCCCGATTGTGATCTGGAATTTGGAGCTTGGGGTTTGGGGTTTGGGATTTGGGATTTGACACCTATTGTGGTACAATACCGCCCGTTCCCCTGAGGAGGCTTCAATAGATGGAACTGACAGATTACATCCGCATCCTGCGCAAGCGCTGGTGGATCATCGTCGTCGCCGTCGTGCTGACGGCTGGCAGCGCCTTTGTCTTCAGCAAACTTCAGCATCCTGAATACACATCCACCGCCGAAATCGTCATCGAGCCCGCGCGACCGGACTGGGGCCTGGCCCAGGCGGCCAAAATGGTCCTGCGCACCTATATGACCGTGGCTGACTCGGACAAGTGGGCACAGAAAGTGATTGACGAACTACAGTTGTCAACGACACCCGAAAAGTTGCGCAGCAACGCCCACTTCGCCGCCGAGGATGACCGCATGGTGATCAAACTCGAGATCGAGGCCTACGATGGTGACCAGGCCAACGACATTGCCCGCACCTGGGCGAACCTACTTGTGCAATGGCGTGACGAAAAGAACGCCGAGCAGCGTAAGGAAGACCGTGTCTACGCAGAGTTGCGCGACCAGCCCCGCTACGTTCAGTCGTGGCCCAAGACCAGGATCATCACTGCTGCAGGAGGTATCTTCGGGCTGGTGATCGCTGGTGTAGTCATTTTCTTCCTGGAGTGGCTTGAGGCAGGCATCGTCCGCACCCCTCAAGACCTGGAGCGCCAACTAAACCTGGCTGTAGTGGGTGCTATCCCTTCCACCGAGTAATGCTTCAACGATCAAGAGGTAAATCATGGCTAAACAACCTGATCTGATCACCTTGACCGCTCCCCGCAGCCCGGCAGCCGAGGCCTACCGCACGCTGCGCACCAATCTGACCTTTGCCGCGCTCGACAAACCCATCGAGACCCTGGTCGTCACCTCGCCTGCGCCTGGTAGGGGCAAGTCCACCGTTCTCGCCAACCTGGCAGTCACGATGGCACAAGGGGAACGGCGCACTATCCTGGTGGACGCCGACCTGCGCCGTCCTGGCCTGCACGAGATATTCGGCGTCGCCAATGACCGGGGGTTGACCACCATGATCGTCGAGGAGGCAGCAATGGACGATCCGCCGCTCATAGACGTCGGCATGGATAACCTGTGGTTGGTGCCTGGCGGCCCGCTGCCCCCCAACCCAGCCGACATCCTCGGTTCGCGCAAGATGGAGCAGGTCATCGCCGCACTCAAGTCCCGCGCCGACATCGTCCTCTTCGATGCACCGCCCGTGATTGCCGTGACCGACGCTGCCGTGCTAGGCACCAAAGTGGACGGCGTGCTGCTGGTCGTCAGCGCGGGACGCACTCGACGAGAGCACGCGCAACGGGCCAAAGAGTCACTAGAGAGAGTGCACGTCCGCATCGTAGGAGCTGTGTTGAACGACGCTCCACGCGACGTGGTGCTGGGAGGATATTAGCAGGGAGGAACAAAATGAAGGGTCTGATTCTCAGCGGGGGCAAAGGCACCCGTCTCTATCCACTGACCTACACCAGCGCCAAGCAACTCATCCCAGTCGCCAACAAGCCAGTCCTCTTCCGCGTCATTGAGGCCATCCGCGACGCCAACATCGCCGACATCGGCATCGTCGTCGGCGACACCGCCGAGGTGATCAAGGCCGCCGTCGGACGGGGTGATCGCTGGGACGTCAAGATCACCTACATCCACCAGAAGAATCCCCTGGGACTGGCCCACGCCGTCAAGGTGAGCCAGGACTTTTTGGGCGACGACCGTTTCGTGATGTTCCTGGGCGACAACGTCATCCAGGGAGGCATCTCGGGGCTCATCGAACAGTTCGCCGAAAGCGACTGGAACAGCCAGATTGTCCTCACGCGGGTATCACATCCTGAGCAATATGGCGTGGCCGAGCTGGACGAGGCCGGGCGCATCGTGCAGTTGGTCGAAAAGCCAAAGCATCCGCCCTCCGACCTGGCGCTGGTCGGCATCTACATGTTCGACCACAGTGTCCACAAGGCGGTGGGAAGCATCACTCCCTCCTGGCGGGGCGAACTGGAGATCACCGACGCCATCCAATGGCTGGTGACAGAAGGCTATCGGGTTTATCCCTACATCCACCGCGGGTGGTGGATTGACACGGGCAAGAGGGAAGATCTTCTGGAGGCCAACGACCTGGTATTGGAAGAACTGACACCAAAGATCGAAGGATACGTGGACCACGACTCTGAGGTGAACAGCCGTGTCACCATCCAAGAGGGAGCGGAAATCGTGAACAGCGTCATCCGGGGCCCGACCATCATCGGTGAGAGCACCCGCATCGTCAACTCTTATGTTGGCCCATTCACCTCGATCTACCACGACGTCTTGATTGAGAATAGCGAAATCGAGCGGGCTATCGTCCTGGAGCACAGTCTGATCCGTGACATCCCGGCCCGCATCCAGGACAGTGTCATCGGCCGGCAGGTCAGCCTGATTCGCTCTCCTATTAAGCCCAAAGCGTACAAACTGACCCTGGGCGACCACAGCCAGGTCGGCATCTTATAACGGTAAATTGGGACATTGGTAGACAGGTAGATTGGGTTTCCAAGACACAGCCTACCAATCTACCAACTACCAGTCTACTAACCTCCAACATCCGACCACAGCATCACGTGCGCAGGTGCACCGGCCGCATCGTCCCAGCGCAGCAACTCCGGCGTGCCCTCATATCCCCAGGCCAGGCGAAAGAAGGTCAACTCCTCCCGTCCTTCGATGGGCCCTTCTCTCTCATAGACCGGCACCCAGGCTCCCGTGTTGACGTACCAGGCTAGCTCCAATCTTTCCAGAGCGGCCCGATGATCGTGGCCCAGGACGATATAGCGAACCGCGTGAGTGGGTTTCAGGATCTGCTCCAACTCACGCGCCACGTGCAGCAGATAGTTACTCTCGAACAAGGAGGCGAAACCGCGCCTCAGCCCGCGACGCAGGAAGTAAGCCAACGTCGCTGATCCCAGGTACACAGCCATCATCCAACTCAGACCGCCAACAAGGGTTCGCCCCGCCAGGATGACGAAGGTGACAATGATCAAGGCCATCAGCAGGGAGAGCAGACTCTGCACTGCTGAGCCGATCCATTCCTGCCACGAAGTGCGCACCTGTCGTTGCGCTAGCGCGGCGATCTTTTCCGCCACATCCGGTGGCAGGGGGACGAGATCAGGCTGCTGTGCCTGTTCCTTTTCCCGTGCGCCACGAAACGCGGAGGACATCGTCTTACGACCCACGTTCCAGAAGGCCCGCAAGAAAACACAGCCACGAGATACGAGTATCTCGATTGTCCTGATTGGGTCCTTCCTGAACGCCCACCCCAGGTAGCGCGTGACGGGCTTGACGTTGTCGGCGAAAGGATGCACGTCCTCTACTTTGTTAAACAGATAGCGCACAAAGAGGCTCCCCCACGGTAATTCGATGAGCTCTGGATTGTCAGGGAGCACCGGGTTGAGAAAGTCGCGGAAGTGGTTGGCCACTTCGTACTGCCCGCCGTGCTCGACATAGATTCGCCCGGGCTCGTGGTAGAACCAGGGATAGAAATGTATGCGAGCTTTGAGTTCTCCCGGTGAGACAGGCAGGCCATGGTCAAGCATCTGCCGCTCCCGGGTGTACGCCCGCTCCACCTCTGCGGCGAACCGCTCCTGTACCTGGGGCCAATGAAATTCAACGTCGTGGTTGCCCTTGACAACGGCGATGTGATTGCCGCGTGCTACGAACCAGCCCAGCACAGCAAAGAAATGTCGGTGTCCTCGGGCAATCTGCTTGAGTTTCCACTCCGAATCCTCGGCCGTCGTCCCCAGCCCGTAATCCCGCTCGTTGACGCGCAGCTCCTTCCGCCGTTCTATCCCCTTGACAGCCCGCAGCAACCTCCCCTCCTTCGGCACAGAGACCACCTGCAGGAAGTCGAACATGTCGCCGTTCAAGATCAACAACCACGGGCGGCCACCGAAGCGGGGTTGCTCCCTGATTTTCTCGTGATAACGCAGGAAGCGCGCAAAAGCGTCATCGAACAAGAAATCCTCCAGGCGGGAGAATTTGCCGCTGGCCAGGTCTAACCCCTCGCTTAGATGCAAATCACTCGCAATCAGCAGGTTGTGTTCTTTCATCGCCCCCTCCTTTCATCGTATCCCTTCCTTGCAGGCAGTATAGCATAAATGCAGGACATCGCCAACCCCCCCCGTCTCACGCATCGGGCCTTGCTGGACAAGTCAGGCCAAAGAGACTATAATCACCTCCATTGCTCAGCTCGTTAGAGAGAAGTTGAATGCGCTGTTCCGAATGTAAAGCCGAAATCCCCGATGACCTGCTACTCTGCCCGCAATGCGGCACGATGGTGGAAAAGACGCGCCCTACGCTCGCCCTGCGATTGCGGTCCAGGCGAGCCGCCTCTATCGCAGCAACACCCATACCGGGCTCAGAAGGGCCCACATACTGGCAACGCTGGCGCACGCTGCTCACGATTCTGTTGTGGGTAATAGGTTTCCTCCTGATCCTGGCGCTGAGCCTAACAGGAGCGGTCTACGGCGGCCTCTATCAGGGGGAACGTGATCGACAGAAGCAACGCCAGGAATTGGCCGGACAGCACTACCGCGCTGGGCTGGAGCGGCTTGAGGTTGGTGAGTATGAACTCGCCATCGCCGAGTTCGAATACGTACTCAAGCTTGACCCCGACCATCCTTTCGCCCAACAAGGCATCGCCGAAGCACAAGCACGCATTGCCACCCGCCCCACCCCCACCTCGGAGACCCACGAGATCGTCGTGGATGACCTATACCAACGAGCCAAAGCCCGCTACGAAGCCCAGGAATGGCAGGAGGCGGCGGCTGTGCTCACCCAACTGCGCGTACTGGACCCGACCTATCAGGCAGAAACAATCGAGGAGATGCTCTTCACCAGCCTCTACAACGCAGGGATGGCACTGTTGGACGAGGATCGCCTCGAAGAGGGCATATTCTATCTCGACCAGGCCGTGGCACTGCGTCCACTGGACAAGGAAGCACTGGCCCAGCGCAGTCTGGCCATCCAGTACATGACCGCGCTGGGCTACTGGGGGGTGAATTGGGGTCGTTGCATCGAGCGCTTTGAACAACTCTATGCCATCGCGCCCAATTACAAAAACGTTTTTCAGCGACTCTACCTCGCTCACGTGACCTACGCCGACGCCTGGTACGCCCAAGGGGAGATGTGCCCGGCCGAGGAGCAGTACGTGCAGGCGCTACGACTGATGAACGATTCCCAAGTCGAGCAGAGGCGAGCCGAGGCAGCGGAAATCTGCCTGGTCGCAACGCCGACCCCCATCGCCCCCATAGAAGGCACACAAACCATTACACTGACCGAACTGCCACCGGGCTTTACCACAGGCCGACTGGCATATCCGGTTTACAACACCGAGACCGGCCTCTACAACGTATACGCCCTCTTCACCGACAGGCGACTGGTGAGGATGGCCAGGGGGGCCGACCAACCCTGCTGGCTATGGGGCAGTGGAGCCCTGGCGTATCGCAACCTGCTCTCGCCCGGTATCTCGCTGCTGGCATCAGGGGAGGCTGCACCACGGCAACTGGCCTCGGGCGCTGGACTGGCCTGGCCTACCTTCTCGCCCGACGGCGGTCGTATGGCCTATGCCGCGCAAGATACGGGTGGCACCTGGCAGATTTACATCGCACCGACGGACGGCTCGGCCGAACCGCAGGTACACGCGGCAGGAAAAGGGCCAGCGTGGGGTCTCACCGGTCTGCTGGCATGGACCGGCTGCCAGGCTGGTGGGGAGTGTGGTATCTTTGTGGATAACCCCGACGACGACCAGCCTCCGACCCGCCACAGCGGTAACATCAACGACATCGGCCTGAACTGGTCTCCCGACGGAGGAACGCTGGCCTATATGTCCAACCACACCGGCAATTGGGAGATCTACCTGTACAGTCTCTCCGGTGGCTTCGTGGCGCTCACCGACGACCCAGCCTCCGATGGCCTTCCCGCCTGGGCTCCCGACGGCTCCGGTTTGGCCTTCGCCTCCAACCGGGACGGAACCTGGGGTCTCTACCTGATGGAGCCAAACGGAGGAAACCCACACAAAATCCTCATCCTCGGTCCCAGCCTCCCCGATTGGACGATGCAGCGGGTCTCCTGGGCTCCGTAATCTTGACGGAAAGGGCCAACGGCGGTATACTTGCAGTGAACGGGGCGTAGCGCAGACGGCTAGCGCGCCGCGTTTGGGACGCGGAGGTCGCCGGTTCAAGTCCGGCCGCCCCGACTGCGGGCGTTGCAAAAAGGTATTGCCCCAGCCTTCCAAGCTGTTGTTACGGGTTCGATTCCCGTCGCCCGCTCTTTACAACTTTATATCCAGGGCCCATAGCTCAGCGGTCAGAGCAGCCGGCTCAGGGGGACAAGATCGGCTAAGTCCAGGTGCGCGTTGCACCAGAATATGCTGATCTGTCAAGGGCTGCCTGAGGGGAAACCCTCAGGTGATACCTGTCAAATTCGGGGAAGCCTAAGTCTACATATATGTAGATACGGTAATCCCGAGCCAAGCCCGCAAGGGAAGGTGTAGAGACTAGACGGCAGGCACTCTACGGGGTGAAGGGATAGTCCAGCCCACAAACTCGAAAGGGGCAGTGAAAACTGTAGTGGGATGCATAACCGGTCGGTCCGAGGTTCGAATCCTCGTGGGCCCACTTCTTACACTGGGGCGTGGCCAAGTGGTAAGGCAACGGACTTTGAATCCGTGTACCGTAGGTTCGAATCCTACCGCCCCAGCTTTGTGCCCCGTGTTTTCGGTTGTAAATGTGCAGTCGGACGGGGTGCAAAAGCCGCCGTTCCGTAGGGGGGACGGCGGCTCGTTTGTGTCTAACGTTTCTTTGGTTGCTTGGCGGTGGGCAGGATGATGGGTTTTTCCTTGTATACCCAACGCCGGATCGCTTCGCGGCAGAACTCGGCGATGGGAATGCCCACCCGGATGCCCGGAAAGAGTTCTGTTTTTGCCCACCAACACTCAGTAGATCCAAATTTGGTGTAGTTTAGCCCCCTTGTGGGCGTCATTTGAGCTCAACAGGGAGACTACCGAAACACGAAATTCACGAAAGGACTCGAAAGGCACGAAAGGACGGGCTCCCTTTCGCGTCTTTCGCAGATTCCGCGTCATTCGTGATCCAAACATCTCACCCAACCTATCGCACCACAAGCCAGGTGTTGCTGGCTTTGAGAAGGTCTCCGCCCTCCAACTGCACTTTCTTCCCTGTGAGCCGTTCCTCGCGGTTGACGCGGTATGTGCCATGGGAGGCGTCCAGGCCCTCCAGGTGCCAGTGGCCTTCTCCGACGGTGAAACGGGCCTGGGGGTCGCCTAGCTCCGTATCCCAGGGAAAGCTCAGAGGGGTTTCGCCAGTGCGGCTCCATTCTGTGTCTGTTTCCAGGGCGATGGTGGCCCCATCGAGCGGGCCGCTCAAGATCTCCAGGATCAGTGATCGTTCCTCACTCATTGCTCGTCCCCTTCCACTTTTTTGAACTCCAGGCGGTCAGCGTATTTGTGTATCTGGACACGGTCGCCGGATTCGAGTTCACCTGCCTCCAGTTGTTCCAGCAGCGGTTCTTCGACCAGTTTGACCAGCGCTTGCTCAAGTGTGGTCTGGGTCCAGAATGGGTCGCAGAGGAATTCTTGCGCCGGTTCGTCAATTTCGATCTCGATGTCCCGCTCGCGCAGCCGGGCTGCCAGGGTGTCGAACTCGCGGTCAAAGATGGCCTCGTTCTGCGCCTTCAATTCGTCGCGGGCGTCGGGGTCTGTCGGATCGAGGGACGGCGGCGCTGAGGGTCCCTCAACAGGCTCCTCGTATTCACTCGGCAGGGGCGTTTCGCTAACGTCCCATTCCGCACCTTCTCCCACGACGACCTTCATCCCTGGCCCGATCTCACCCTCCAGTAGTTTATCGGTCAGCAGGGCGACGATTTTATCTTCGATGGCACGCTCCAGAGGACGGGCGCCGCGCTCCTTGCTGGCATAGCGCTTACACAGCTTGCGCTTGAACGGTTCGGTCACCTCGACCAGGATACCCTGGGCGCGGAACCGCTCGGCGACCGGCTTGAACAGCTTGTCAAAGATCTCCAGCAATAGGCCAGGGGTAAGGGGCTCAAAGTAGACGATGCGGTCAATGCGGTTGAGGAACTCGGGCGTAAAGTGTTTCTCAATTGCGTTTTGTAGTCTGTTCTGATACGGCGTTGGCTGGCCGATGCGGGTTCCGGGGGGGATGGATGTTCATTGGTTGGGCTCCTTTTTAGTGATGCGTGAGTATCTAGCTCGTATCCGGTACAAAACTATTTTCCACGGCTCACAGCTCCCGTCTCGGGGGCGTCTTGGGCCAGAAAACCGCCTTAAAACGACCTATTTCGCTGCATGGGCCCGCCACGAGTACTCGCGGTGGCCGCCCCCGGGGACTTACACGCAGTTTGACTTCTGGGTGAGAAGAGATATACTATCAAACCAGGAGGACAAACGAAATGGAAGCAACCATCACCCAATTTGAACAATACCTTCAGGCCCGGTATCCGCATAGTCCCACGGCCAAACACTATGGGCACGATCTGCGGCAGTTTAGTCGGTTGATCGGCAAGCTCCCGCGTGCAGTCATGCGAGAAGACGTGGATCGCTTCATCGAAGAGCAACTGGGGCGCGGTCTGGCGGCCACCACAGTCAACCGGCGGTTGGCGGCATTGCACGAATTCTTCGAATACCTGGCTGCCAAGGAAGACGATTGGCCAAACCCAGTGCACTGGAGTCGGCACAAGGTCAAAACAGGCAAACCGCTGCCACGGGATGCGAGCGAAGCGGAAATCGCACGGTTGTTTGCGCAGATCACACATCCACGCGATGTGGCGATGTTGCGGCTGATGTTGGATGTGGGGCTGCGCGTGGGGGAGGTAGCCAAGTTGCGCACGGACGATCTGACGCTGGTAGCGGATGGTCAGCGGGGACGACTGCGGATACGAGGAAAAGGAGAGAAGGAGCGCTTCGTCTGGCTGTTGGACGAGACGTTGCAGATCGTGCAAGCCTGGTTGGCCGTGCGGCCAGCCGTGGCTGACCCAGCGTTGTTTATCACTCGTCGTAAGCAGGCATTCAGTGTGCGGGGCATTCAAGAACGCCTGGCGCACTACTGCCGTTTGGCTGGGGTAAAGCTCAGCCCGCATCAGTTGCGACACAGCTTTGGGCGGCGGATGGCTGAAGCGAACATGCCGGTGACGAGTTTGGCGGCGTTGCTGGGCCACGAGCAAGTGACCACGACCCAGATCTACATCAACGGGGCAGGGCTGAACATCCAGGCCGACTATCAGGCCGCCATCGCGCGCCTGCAGGCCGAACGCTTGGACACCAACCTCGCCCCGGCGGAGACGGTCACGCTTCCTGTTATGGGGTCGTCGGATGTGTGGAGTTTGGCCGGTGTGGAACCCTCGGCAGCGTCCGCCGTGCTTGGGTCTGGCACCGAGGAAGTAGACGTACAGCGCTACTGGGAAGGCTTGCCCCTCTGGCTGACGGAGTGCTTGGAGCCCTACATCCACTATTGGCAGCAGCACTGGAAGCCCAGCCAAGTGGCCCATCATAGCCGAACCCGCCTGCAAACCTTGCGTGGGATATGGCGTTGGCTGCTGGATGAGGAGCACATTGGCAGTTTGGCTGACCTGCACCGCGTGCACGTGCAGCACTTCGTCGACACCCGTCTGACCACCGGCATTAGTCCTTCCACCGTGAATCGCGAACTGAGCGAATTGTGGGCGTTGCTGCGCTACTATGAGGAACGTGGCGTCGCGATTTGTCCCTCGGTGTTTCGCGTTCCACGGCCCAAGGAAGGGGAACGCTTGCCGCGCTTCCTCAGTGAGGATGCCTATCGCCGTCTGGAGCAACAAGTGATCCAAACTACGCAAGCGGGCACCCGCGATGACTGGCTGGACCGCGCGTGGTTCTATCTGTTCAGCGAAGCCGGGTTGCGCCTCGGCGAAGTCTGCGACTTGCAGTTGGGCGATATCGATTTGACTGCGCAACGCTTGCTGGTGCGGTCTGGTAAAGGCAATCGGGATCGCAGTGTCCCACTGTCGCCCAAGTTGCAGACCGTCCTGCGCGATTATCTGCCGGTGCGCGGCCTGGCCCAGAGCGACCATCTCTTGCTCTACGAGGAACAGCCCCTCAAACCAACTCTTATCCAGGGACGCTTGCGCCGCTACGGCCAACAAGTTCGCGTGGACGTCTCGCCGCATCGGTTGCGTCACACGCTGGCTACGCGCTTGTTGAACGAGGGGATGCCCATCACCTCGCTGCAACATCTGCTGGGCCACGAGCACGTGGCGACGACGTTGCTCTATGCTCGGGTACATAATGAAACCGTCCAACAGGATTATGAGCGCGCCTATGCGCGCCTGAATGCCAGCCCTGCTCTGGCAGAGGAACTTTTCAAAGCTCCCACCCAGGTGGTCGAGCCACAATCGGTCACCTTCAAGACGAACTGCGTATAAGGGACGGGGGCTTGGAGCGTTTTGTACCGAGAACTAGCTCTCCAGTTGTTTCAGGATTTGGCGGATGATGAGGGCGTCGGAGTCGTCGAGACCGGCGGTAAGGGCGGGCTCGACGATGCGCCAGCGGACTTGGATTGCCAGTGTTTGAAGTCAAAGGCTATGTGGGACTCCCTGCGCTCTTTCACGCTTCACGCTGCACGGGAAACGCCGCTCCCCTTGCCTGGAGAGCGGCGGTGTGATAAAATGAGCCTGCCGATTCCCTGGGCAGATCAGGGGTGGGCGTGGGATTGCTGGCGGGCAATCCCTTTTTTTGTTTCACCTAGTTTAGCACGAATCGGGTGGGTAGGCAATTGGGGAAGGAGGGTCCGCCAACGTCTCGTTGCCATTCTTGCAAGTTGCGGCAAGTCCAGTTGATGATTGAGTTGTTTCATCACAGGGAAACGGTCTGCAACGATACTGGCATCGGTCTCCTTGCAGGCTATGCTACCCCACAAATCTGAGTAGACCCATCAGGAACAGGCAGTCCGATAGACCCTGGAACGTTCCTCTTTTGTAACAGAACTGTAACCTCACAGCGCCACACTTTGTGCTAAAATCATCTATGTCATTATTGCCCTCGGATTCGGAATAACATTCAGAATGTTGAGCTGCTTCTGTTCATTGTTCATTGGAACGCAGTTCCCTATGTCATTATTGCCCTTGGATTCGGAATAACATTCACAATGTTGAACCGCTTTTTTGTTCATTTGTCATTTGTTCATTTGTCATTGGAAAAGTTCCCTATGGATTACGGATCCTCTTTGACCAGAATGAGAAGAGGAGGGTACTGTGGCGCTTTATACAACCAACGGACAGCAGATCTATGCTGTTGAAGAAGGCCAGCCCAACCGCCAGGTGGCGCTCTTGATCCACGGCTGGTCAAGCTCGTGGTACGCTATGTCCCCTCTGATCGGGCTGTTGAGCCAACGCTTCCGGGCTATTGCTGTTGACCTCCCCGGCTATGGCGAATCGCCACCTCTACCGGACCGCGTGACGATCCCTGCCTATGCGGATTTACTGGTTGACTTTATCGAGAAAGTGACCAACAGCCCGGTTGTGCTCGTAGGTCACTCGATGGGAGGCATGATCGGCCTGACCATGGCTCTGCGCTACCCGGTCCTGGTCGAGCGTATGGTCTTGATCGGCCCAACCATCAGCGGCCGTCTGTCACAACACATCAATCTACTAGTCTCACCGTTTAACATGCTGGAACGCTTTTGGTTGGGCAGCCTGATCGTATCCGCTGGCGAACGGATGATGGTAGGCCTCACCGACCGCATAATGCGTCCGGCCTCCTTCGCTGAGCGCACGGGGATCACCGAACAGGATTATACGCGCCTGCGATCCGATGTCCGCCGGCCTGGTCAGGGCCGGGTGCGAGCCGAAAGCTTCTTCGCCATGCGCGAGAATGACTTACGCGGCCAGTTGGGCCAGGTCGAAGCGCCCTCCCTGGTGTTGTGGGGGGCAGAAGACAACACTGTTCCCCTGCGAGATGCTGGCGTGGTGGCCGACGAATGGCCCGAGGCCGACCTGCGTATTATCCCCAAGGCTGGACACTGGCCCCACTTCGAGACACCTGACACTACCCGGCGACAGATCGCTTCCTTCCTCGGCCTTCCATTGTTTAGCGACGAACTTCACACCCCTGTAAATGACGAGGAACTCATGCGGATTCGCGAGGTGGCCCAGTTCTTAGCTCACTCTGACGTGGGGACCAATCTTAACGTGGCCCATCGCACCCGCCTGGCAGCCCAATGCCGGCAGCGCGCTTATCCTCCTCAGGCCAACATCGTCAGTGCCAACGAGGCCGGCGACGAACTGTACATCGTACAAGCCGGCACGGTAGAAGTCTGGGGCGACCCGGAGAATCCCGGACAGGCGGCCAGGTATCCTCGCCGTGTGGCGACCATGAGACCCGGCCAGATCGTCGGCGAAATGGCTGTGCTGGAGCAGGAGCGGCGCAGCCACGACCTGATCGCTGGCCCAGAGGGAGCTACGGTATTGGGGTTGACACGGAAGCGGCTGCTGGCTTTGTGCGAGGACGACGCCGTGCTGGGCACCCGACTGCTGTGGAACATCTCCAGGGCCGTGTCCCAGCGGGTGCGTCTCGTCAACTGGCAGCTTCAGCGAACATTGCAGAAGCAGACAACCCAGCGCCTGGGTGTCTGACAATCCTGCGGGAAGACGGAGCGGATAAACTACATCCGTTTGCAGGCCATCAACGGGGACAGTCATCTCCACAGAAGACACCGCGGATAAACTACATCCGGGCGAGCATCCCGATAGAGACACCAACAGCCGCCTCGGCCGAGACACCCACTCCAACAGCAGAGTTCCCGGTCTCGCCTTCAAGAAGAATTGATAGCCTTAAGGCCATTGAACCACCCTCTCTCTACCCCTGCGACCTTTACCCGAAGCAGGTGACTAGCGGGTACTTCTCGCTGCTCATACCATCCGGGCCGCGCCTCACCTACACCGGGCCGACCTGAGCCCCCGTCGCCGACCCTGGAAGGGGTAGAGAGCACCTCCGTCCCGTAGTCTGAACGACGAGGTGCGATGTCCGTTGACATCTGTGCTGCGTTCGGTTATAATAACGCTGTTGCTGGTGCAGATGAGGGACAAAGCACACAGAGAAAAACTGAAATGAACGATGGAACTTGGATACATCCGAACCGCCCTTAAGTGGTTGAGCCCTGGCATGGGGGTCAAACGCTGGCTGCTACTTCTGGCCTGCGGCATCACACTCCTGAGCCTGGGCTTTAGTTTTCTGCTTCGACAATTCTACCCCTTGCCGAGCGTCTTTTACTACTTGACCTTCCAATTCATTCCACGCGATCTGCGGGCTGGTCTCTTCGGACTGGCCGGTGTGACCGCAGTGCTGATCGCGCTGATCGGTATCAATCGGGCGCTGCTCGAGCCCTTCGTGGAAACCGACCCGGAGACGGTGGTGAACGCCGTGTACCGATATCGCCAGCGTGAGCGGGGGCCGAAGGTGGTTACCATCGGCGGAGGACATGGCCTTTCCGTCCTCCTGCGCGGGCTTAAACGATACACCTCCAACATTGCGGCCATCGTCACCGTGGCCGACGACGGAGGCAGTTCGGGGCGACTGCGACGCGAGTTGGGGGTGTTGCCGCCGGGCGACTTTCGCAACTGCATCGCTGCGCTCGCCGACGACGAGGCGCTGACGACCCAGTTGTTCCAGTACCGCTTCCCCTCGGCTGCGCTCGGGACAAGCGGCGATGGCAAGGGGCTCAACGGTCACAGTTTTGGCAACCTCTTCATCACCGCGATGGCGGAGGTGACCGGCAGTTTCGAGCGGGCGATTCTGGAGTCGGAGCGGGTGCTGGCGATCCGGGGACGTGTGATACCCAGCACGTTACGCGACGTGACGTTGCTGGCCGATCTACGTGCTGAGCCGGTCGGGGTCAGCCGCGTGACTGGCGAGTCGAGTATTACCGAGGCCGGCGGAGCCATCGAACGGGTCTACCTGGAACCCGACGACGTCCCGGCTTATCCAGAAGCGGTGCGCGCGTTGCTGGAGGCGGATCTGATCGTGGCCGGGCCCGGCAGCCTTTACACCAGTGTCCTCCCCAACCTGCTCGTCCTGGACCTGGCGCGGGCGGTGGAGGCCAGCCGGGCGACCAAAGTCTACGTCTGCAACGTTGCCACGCAGCGCGGCGAGACGGATGGGTACAACGCCGGCGATCACATCGCGGCACTGGAAGCGCACGTGGGGGTTGGCCTCTTCTCTACAGTGCTGGCCAATGACAACCTGAATGTGGACTTTGACCCACCCGCTGGGGTCGAGCTAGTGCCGGTGGACTTTCCACCCGATGCAAGATACCGGGTGGTTACCGCTGACCTGATTGATGCCGCCCGCCCCTGGCGGCACGATAGCGACAAACTAGCGCGAGCGCTATTGCGCCTGTTATGAGAACAACCATATATCAATAAATGAAAGGAGCAGAGCAATGACAGTAAAAGTCAGTATCAACGGTTTTGGCCGCATCGGCCGGCAGGTACTCAAGGCGATAAAGGAGAACTATCGCGATGAGTTCGACGTCGTCGCCGTCAATGATCTCTTCGACGCTGAGATCAACGCCCACCTGTTCAAGTACGATTCCAACTTTGGCATCTACGATGGCACGGTCGAGGTGGTCGGGGGAGACATCGTCGTGGACGGCGACCGCATCAAGGTCTTTGCCGAGCGCGACCCGGCGAAACTGCCCTGGGGCGACCTGGGCGTGAAAGTCGTGGTCGAATCCACCGGCGTCTTCCGTGATGGAAAGAAGGCGGCGGCGCACATTAACCCGGCGGGGGCAAAGAAGGTCATCATCAGCGCTCCGGCCAAGCCGGCCGAGAGCGTGGACCTGACGGTGGTGCTGGGCGTCAATGACGGGATGTACGACCCGGCCAGACACCACGTCATCTCTATGGCTTCCTGCACGACCAACTGCCTGGCCCCGGCCGCCAAGGTCATCTTCGACAACTTTGGCATCGTCAAGGGGCTGATGACCACCATCCACTCCTACACCACCGACCAGCGTATCCTGGACCTGGCTCACAAGGATTTGCGACGGGCACGGGCGGCGGCGCTGAACATCATCCCCACCACCACCGGCGCGGCCAGGGCACTGGCGCTGGTCATCCCGGAGTTGAAGGGCAAGTTCGACGGCTTCGCCCTGCGCGTCCCCACTCCCACCGTCTCCATCGTGGACTTTGTGGCCGAGGTGGAAAAGGCGACCACTGTGGAGGAAGTCAACGCTGCCTTCAAAGCCGCCGCCAAAGGTCCGATGAAGGGCATCCTGGGCTACTCCGAAGAGCCGCTGGTCTCCATGGACTATAAGGGCGACCCGCGCTCCAGCATCATTGACGGGCCGTCCACCATGGTGATGGGCGGCAACATGGTCAAAGTGGTAACCTGGTACGACAACGAGTGGGCCTACTCGACGCGCCTCGCCGACCTGGTAAAGTTGATGGCGGACAAGGGGCTCTAGAGTAGATGACGCAAGAGGAAATGAGCAGATGGGGACAGCCTCATCTACCCGTTCCTCATCTGCTTGTTCCTCATATACTCACACACTCTCTCCTGACAAGAATAGGTAATGAACAAAAAAACGATCCGTGACATAGATGTGCGTGGTAAGCGCGTTCTGGTGCGCGTGGACTTTAACGTGCCACTGAAGGACGGCGCGGTGGCCGACGACACCCGCATCCAGGCCGCGCTGCCTACCCTGAACTATCTACTGGAGCATGGCGCGGCGCTGATCGTGTGCTCGCATCTGGGCCGGCCCAAGGGAAAGATCGTGCCAGAGTTTAAGATGGACCCGGTGGCGGCGCGGCTTTCGGAATTGCTGGACCGTCCGGTGAAGAAACTCGACGACTGCGTCGGGCCGGAGGTCGAGGCGGCAGCCCAGGCAATGCAGCCAGGCGACGTCATCCTGCTGGAGAACACCCGCTTCCACCCGGAGGAAAGGGCCAACGATCCCGAGTTCGCCCAACAACTGGCCGCGTTGGCCGAGGTCTACGTCAACGACGCCTTTGGCGCGGCGCACCGCGCCCACGCCTCCAACGTGGGAGTAGCGCAGGATCTACCGACCGTGGCCGGTTTCCTGATGGAGAAGGAACTAGAGTTCCTCGGTCAAGCGCTCGAGAACCCCGAGCGTCCTTACGTCGCCATTCTTGGCGGAGCCAAGATCTCCGACAAGATCGGCGTCATCGAGAGCCTGCTACAGCAGTGCGACCGGCTGCTGATCGGCGGGGGGATGGCCAACACCTTCTTCAAGGCTATGGGTTTCGAAATGGGCGATAGTCT
>CAZMOT010000019.1:0-10369 GCA_964568065.1 uncultured Anaerolineales bacterium | reverse complement strand
GGGCGAGAGTCTGGTCGAGGAAGAGGCAGTATCAACGGCCAGAGCGATTCTGGAAAAGACCAGGGGGCAGCTGATCCTGCCTGTGGACGTGGTCATCGCTGATGCCTTCGACAACGACGCCAACACCCGAGTCGTGGCCCCCAACGAAGTCTCGGCTGGCTGGCGCATCCTCGACGTCGGCCCCAAGACCGTGTCCACCTTCGAATCGGCGCTGGGCGGGGCCAGGATGGTGGTCTGGAACGGGCCGCTGGGTGTGTTCGAGATGCCCAACTTTGCCAAGGGCACCTTTGACGTGGCGCGGCTGCTGGCTGACCTGGACGCGGTGACCATCATCGGCGGCGGCGACTCGGCGGCGGCGGTGCGCCAGGCAATGCTGGTAGACAAAATGAGCCACGTCTCTACCGGTGGTGGGGCCAGTCTGGAGTTTCTGGAGGGCAAGACCTTGCCCGGCGTGGCGGTGTTAGCAGACAAGTAGGGGAACTATGCGCACACCATTCATCGCCGGCAACTGGAAGATGCACAAGACCACCGAGGAAGCAGTCGCGCTGGTGCAGGAATTGCGGGCTGCCCTGGAGAGTATTGAAGGCTGCGATGTAAACGGTATCATCGGGAGAACGGTGCGCGGGACGCTGGCCGCGCTCTATGGCGACGACGTGGCGGCTGGCCTACGCATCCAGTACGGCGGCAGCGTCAAGCCTGCCAACACTGCCGAGTTTATGGTACAGCCGGAGATTGGCGGCGCGAGTCTGCGCGCTGCAGACTTTGGCGATTGTGAAGAACGGACTGGAGTGTAAGAAGCGAGGGAGTAAACGAGAAGACGAGTAAGTGAGGAAAGTGGGAGCCTCACATATCCATCTACTCATCCCCCATCTACTCTCGCCATGAACTGGACGCCACTCCTCTGGCTAGCGGTGACTCTGGCGCTTCTGCTGCTGGTCGAGCGCTGGATTCACCGCCATTTGCAAGGGGTCATGCTGCTGCTCACGGGCGACTCCGAGATCGCGGTGGCGCTGTACGCACTGCCGCTGCTTCCGGGCATCATCCTCCACGAGCTAAGCCACGCCTTCGCGGCGATACTCCTGGGAGTGCAAGTGGGCCGCATCTCCATCCGCCCCAAACGGGCAGGACAGCGTGTCCAGTTGGGATTCGTCCCGGTCGAGAAGACCGACGTCGTGCGGGCCAGCCTGATTGGGTTGGCCCCTTTGCTGACCGGAAGTGCCGTCATTCTACTGGTCGGGTACGTGGTCTTTGGTATCGGCACGGTGGGGACGGCGCTTGTGGCGGGGGACTGGACCAACACGGTCGAGGGCCTGCTGGGAATACTGGAGGCTCCCGATGCCTGGATCTGGGCCTACGTGATCTTTTCCGTGAGCAACACGATGCTGCCCAGCCGGGCCGACCGGCAGGCCTGGAGGCCGGTAATCCTTTTCCTGCTCCTGGTCGGCGTGTCGGTTTGGGTGGTGGGGCTTGGGCCAGCGGTTGTCGAGGGAGTGAGTGCTCCTCTCACCACGGCCTTGCGCTGGCTAACGGCTATGTACGCTTTCACCATAGCGGTCGATCTGCCGTTCGTGTTGCTGCTCGCGCTGGGGGAGAGGTTGTTGGAGCGGGTGAAGAGATTGCGGGTGGAGTATTGAGATCAGCGCGAACAATCAGAGCGAGAAAGCCAGGCCAACACGACGACCACCACCACCCCGATGCCCACCAGCGCCAACAGCTTATACAGACGGGAAGAAACGACCAGCGCCAGCACACCGAACAACGCGCAGAAGCCCCAGTAGAGGAGCACGATTGTCCGCTCCGACAGCCCCAGGTCTAGCAAGCGGAAGTGGAGATGTCCCCGGTTGGCCCGGGCTGGGGAACGGCGACGGCGCACGCGGTCAAAGATCTGCCAGGCCACGTCCACGATGGGCAATCCCATCACCAATAGCACCGTCGCCACCCGCCCGCCAGCGATGAGGCCCAGGCTACTCAGAGCGTAGCCCAGGAAGAACGCCCCGGCACTCCCCAGAAAGACCTGTGAGGGAGCAACGTTGTAGGGTAGGAAACCCAGCAGCGCACCCAGAAGCGCCAGCGGCAGCAGCGCCACACTGGGTTGTTTGACACTGTGCATGTGGACCGCCAGCACCAGGCAGAGAATCGCCCCCACCCCAGTAGCCAGCCCACCCAACCCGTCCAGCCAATTGACGGTGTTGATCATCCCCACGACCCAGAACACCGTCAGGGGCACGTAGTAAAGCGGGGACAGGATCACTACCTCGCTGGTCAGTGGGTTATTGAAGCGCTCGACGATGATGAGGGTAGCGATGGCGATAACCGCAGCGACCACCTGAGCGATGAACTGCGGCAGAGGACGTAACTCCCACCGGTCGTCTATCAACCCAACGACGAACAAAAAAACGCTGCCCGCGAGCAGCCCAAGCAAGCGCAGCGACTCCTTCTCGTCAGCCGTCGGGATATGCAAAGCCTGCCCCACGCCCACCGCCACGACGAAGGTGAGGAGCAAGGCCACTCCCCCCAGACGGGGAATCCCGCCCTTGTGGCCCCGGCGACCCCCAGGCCGGTCCACGATACCTAGCCGCCGCCCCAGGCGACCGGCGAGGGGAGTGAGCAGGACCGCCAGACTGAACGAGGAAACGAAAACGAGCGCATATTGGCACAAGTACATTGTATTGGTTATCCAGTGCCAAACAGCCGGTCCCCCGCGTTTCCCAGACCCGGCACGATCAATCCCGCTTCGTTCAACTCCTTGTCCACAGCAGCGAGGTACAGCGGTACGTCAGGATGGGCCATCGTCAGGCGTCGCACACCCTCGGCAGCCGCGATGACGCCCACGAACTTGATGCGCCCTGCTCCCCAGCGTTTGAGAATGTCCACCGCCGCCACCGCCGACCCGCCCGTAGCAAGCATTGGGTCGAGGATCAAGCAGACGTCCACCGTCGGGCTGACGGGCAGGCGGCTGTAGTACTCCACCGGCTCCAGCGTCTGCTCGTCACGGAGGAGGCCGATGTGCCATACCTCGGCGTTGGGCATCATATTCCAAATTCCCTCTACCATTCCCAGTCCAGCGCGCAGGATGGGCACGAGCCCCACCCGCTCCCGTAGTTGGCAGCCGCCAGCCTGCCCCAGCGGCGTCATCACCGTCATCTCATCTGTGGCCAGATCAGTAGTGGCTTCGTAGGTGATTAGTACGGCGATCTCCCGCAGCAGTTCGCGAAACCTCCTGGGGTCCGTGCGCTGGTCGCGCAGAAGGGTCATCTTATGCTGCACCAGAGGATGGGTCGAAATGTGCACTTGCGATGTCACGGCTCACCTCCTGAAAGCTATGGCCGATTATGCTATCGGGCCGATTATGCTATCAGGGAGCCAGTTTGTCAAGCGCCGATTACCCTCGAAGGCTCATTTGTCGTATAATTGGCCATCACCAGGAACAGAGGATTATGCCAACAGCACTGAATCGCATCAAGCAGCGGCTCGCACAGGCGCTGGCATCGGGTAGGGGAGAAGACACTCCATACGCCGTGCCGGGGTTGTGGCTCGACCCTACCGGCCCGCCCGCCCAGCGCCTCGTCAACCCCTACCGCTTCTTCCTCGAACACATTGCCTGGATCGAGGCCCAGCCTCAGGAGCCGTTCGTCGCCAACGGGGGCGAGTGGTCGAGGAACGGGGTGGTCTACAACGTACTCGTTCGCGCCGCCACCGGCTTCGACCACGACGGTGATGGCCGGATCAGTCTCGATCCCATCGGCGACAGTTGGATGGAGACGGGTACCTTCCTCAAGACCATCGCCCTACTCCCGTACATCAAGAGCCTGGGCTTCAACACGGTGCACCTGCTGCCCATCACTGCCATCGGCCAAGACGGCCACAAAGGCACGCTCGGCTCCATCTACGCCATCCAGAACCCGTACCGGCTCGATCCCCGCCTGGCCGAACCCGCCCTGGGGCTCGGCGTTGAGACGGAGTTTGCCGCTCTCGTCGAGGCGGCCCACCGCCTGGGGTTGCGCGTCGTCGTCGAGTTCGCCTTCCGTACCGCTTCCAAAGACGCCGACTGGGTGGCCGAGCACCCGGCGTGGTTCTACTGGATTCGCGCCGACGTCCCCGATCGTAGGCCCGGCACTTTGCAGGAGGAGGCCTACGGCCCGCCCATCTTCACGCCGGAGGAACTGGCGCAGATCAAGCGGATAACAAACATCCACGAGCGGGTCTGGCGGGGAGACTCCGACGACCTCGTCCCGCCCCACCCTGTCTACTGCGAGATGTTCACCTCGCCACCACGCCCGGAGAACGTCCGTCTGGTCGAGGGACGTTGGATCGGCACGCTCGAAGATGGCACGCACGTGCGCATCCCTGGCGCGTTCGCCGACTGGCCGCCCGATGACCCCCAGCCTCCCTGGACTGACGTCACCTACCTGCGTCTTTACGACCACTCCGACTTTAACTACATCGCCTACAACACCGTGCGTATGTACGACAGCCGCCTGGCCCGGCCTGAGAATGCCATCAAGCCGCTGTGGGAGCGCATCGTCGGTATCCTGCCCCACTACCAGCTCACCTTCGGCATTGACGGCGTGATGATTGACATGGGCCACGCGCTGCCGATGGAGCTGAAACAACGCATGGTCAAGGCGGCTCGCCAGATCAATCCCGACTTTGCCTTCTGGGACGAGAATTTCGACATCGCTCGCGAGAGTCGCGACGAGGGATACAACGCCGTCATCGGCAACTACTGGTGGATGGCCTACCGTCCGCAGAAGCTCGTGGATGAGATGCTGCGCACGTGCGCCGATGCGGATAACAAACATCCGAGGGGCTATCCCATCCCCTTCTTCGCCGCGCCCGAGAGCCACAACACGCCCCGTGCCGCTGCCCGGCCCGGAGGGCTGTCCTACGCGCGGCTGACCTGGGCGCTGGGATGTCTGCTGCCGGCGCTGCCTTTTTGCCACGCCGGTTTCGAGATCGGCGAAACCCTGCCGGTCAACACTGGCCTCGACTTCCAGCCTGAGGAGTTGCCCAACTACCCCGCGGATAACAAACATCCGTCGGAGAAACTCCCGCTCTTCAGCGAGGCCGCCTACGGGTGGGAGAACGAACCGAACCTGGTGAAGTGGGTCCGGCGCACACTCGCCATCCGCGCCTGTCACGCCGACCTGATCACCGACTCCGACCCGGCCACCTTCGATCTCCTGGAGACGGACAACCCGCACGTCTGGGCTGTGATACGCCGCCGGGGCGAGCGGGCGGTCGGCGCCATCTTTAATCTCGACTGGAAAGCCGCGCATACCTTCCGCGTCCATCTGCCCACGGCTCAATCGAGCCTCTCCGACCTGTTGAGCGACGAGGGATTCCCGCTGGAAGAGGGCTGGTTGCAGGCACAGTTCGGGCCAGCCCGCTGTGCGATAGTGGCGTTGTGACTGATGCTGTGCTTGCCGTCTGTTGTGTTCCCACTTATACTTCAGGGAGAACCCTTGCGAAGGTTAGACGACAGCTTTCGGGCTATTTGCAACCTTCGCAAGGGTGGCGGAGGCACGGATTCACAGAGACCTCTCAGGAGGATGGCGCCAGCGGTTGGCGCTCAGCGCCGCTATCCTCCACCGACCGGAACTGGTCTTCCTCGATGAGTCTACCGCGGGCATGGACCCTGTCTCTCGACGAGCCTTCTGGGACCTGCTCTACAAACTGGTCGCCGAGAAGATCACGGTATTCGTCACGACCCACTACGTGGACGAAGCCGAGCACTGCCACCGGCTGGCCTTCATCCAGCGGGGGAAGCTGATCGCCTGTGGCACGCCGGAGGAAATCAAGCGAAACTTGATGCACGGCCAGGTGCTGGAAATCGCCCGGTGGTTCTGGTAGACAGACGCCAGAAACCAGGTTTTTCGGAAAAAACCTGGTTTCTCACCAGCCTGCGGACACGGCCAAGGCGGTCAAGGTCTTGCGCGCCGCCCAAGTCCGGCCGGCTGCCGCTCAAAGAGGTGGCAATGTACGGCGCGTTGGTGCACGCCGTCGCCCCCCATAAGGGGCAGTATCAGGAGGCTATCGCCGCCGAGCTGCGCCAGGCAGACGCCGAGCCAGGTCATAGGCAGTCATCGAGCCCTCTTTGGAGGATGTGTTCATCACCTGTATGCGTTGATGTGAAGAACATGAAGCCAACCACCCAAATCTCGCGGATAACAAACATCCGATTGCTGCGGGTAATCTCGAATCTACGTGAGACTGCCCTGTGGATGGGGATGAGCGTCAAACGAACTTTGGCGATTGTGCGTAAAGAGTTACTGCACATCGGGCGTAACAAAGTCACCTTGTTCCTGACTATCATGTCGCCGGCCATGATGACATTTGTTCTGATGTATTCCTTCACCGTGGACATCAAGGCTGTTCCCATCTCCGTCCTGGACAATGACCACTCGGCACTGTCACAGCGGTACGTGAGCGGCCTCCTGTCCACCGGCGACGTGACGATGCCCGGATGGGCGCTCGACTATGAGGACCTGGAGCAGCAGCTGGAGCGGGGGGAGATCAAGGCGGCGGTCGTCATCCCGTCCGGGTTCATGGACGACGTCGTGGCCGGGCGGGAGGCCAGCGTGCAGGTGCTCATTGACGGCACCGCGCCCAGCACGGCAAACCACGCCACCGCCCACGTCGTCGGCTTCACCCAGAGTATGGCAGCGGAGGTTCTGCGCCGGGACCTGGCACGGATGGGCTACGGTCGACAAGGTCGCAGCCGCTCGCTGGCCTTTCAACCGGTTGACCTGCGCATCCGCACCTGGTACAACCCTACGCTGCGGGCCATCGTTGGCTACGCACCGGCGCTCCTGGCGGTGGTCATGGGGATGCCGGGCACCATGGTCGCGATGATGTTGGTGCGGGAAAAGGAACACGGTACGCTGGAGCAACTGATCACCACCCCCATCAGCCGGGCCGAACTCCTGGTGGGCAAACTGGTGCCCTACCTGTTCAGCGGCCTCGTGAGCGTGCTTCTTTGCACTGCCCTCATCGTTTACTGGTTCCGGGTGCCTTTTCGCGGCAACATCTTCACTTTCATGCTCCTTTCGGCCGATTTCCTGCTGGCTACTCTGAGCATTGGCCTGTTGATGTCGGTCTTTATCAAGACGCAGCAGGCAGCGCAACTGCTGGCCCCGTTGGTCTTCACCCTCCCCGCCTTCTTCCTCTCCGGTATCTTTATCCCTCTTTCGAGCATGAACCCGTTGGTGCGGATGGTGACTTACGCGCTTCCCTCCACCCACTACGTCATCATCGCCCGGCAGGTTTTCCTGAAAGGGTGGGGGTTGGCCCAACTGTGGCTCTACGCGGTCGCTCTGCTGGTGATGGGGTTGCTTCTGACGACGCTGGCTACCGGGCTGTTTCAGAAGAAGTTGAAGTAAGGATCGTGCCTATGCTAGACGCGCTTGCTCGCGTCTGGACTCTGGTAATCAAAGACTTTACCCAACTGCGCCGCGATTGGCTCATGATGGGTTTTGTCACCCTGGTGCCGCTGGCAGAGTTGCTACTGATCGGTTGGGCCACCTCCAGTCACATCGAGTACCTGCCCACCGCCGTGCTCGATGCCGACTCCAGTGCCGAGAGCCGGGCGCTGGTAGCGGCGTTGGAGAATGCCCGTACCTTCGACGTCTCCCACTTCCCCGACTCACCGGCCGGAGTGAGCGACCTGGTTGACCGGAGCGCGGTGGTGGTCGGCGTCACCGTGCCGGAGGGATTTGGCGCGGGCTTGACCAACCCAGCGTCGCCGCCCCCGCAGGTACAAGTCATCCTCGACGGGACCGACCCCGTGGCAGCGGAGGCGGCGCGGCGCAGCATCAAGGGAGTGATTGCCGCGCTGGGGCAGCGCGTGGTGATGCAACAAGCCGGCGCCCTCTCCGCCGGCCGGGGGGAGGTGATCCGCGCCGAGGTGCGCGTGCGCTACAACGAGGATCTCAGCGAAGCCAACTATACCATCCCCTCCGAGATGGGCATAATGCTGATGACCATAGCGTTGATGATTGCCTCCATGGGGATCGCCCGCGAGCGGGAACTGGGCACCCTGGAGCAGATCATGGTCACGCCGATGCGGCCTATTGAGATCATCATCGGCAAGGCTATCCCGGCAGTGGGCATCGCTTACGCCAACTTTATAGCCATGCTGGCAGTCACCGTCCTGGTGTTTGGCGTCCCCTTTCGAGGCTCGCTGCCGTTGCTGCTGGTGCTGGCGCTGTTCTATCTGTTCGTCGAACTGGGCTGGGGGCTGATAGTCTCCGCCTTCAGTGCCACCCAGCAACAGGCGATCCTCCTGGCTTTCTTGATCATGATGCCGGAGATGATTTTCTCCGGCTACGCCGTCCCGGTAGAGAACATGCCTCGGGTGGTAGAGCTGGCCTCCAACCTGGTGCCGATCAAGCACTGGCTGGTGATCGTACGGGCGGTGATGCTCAAAGGGGTGGGGCTGGAGGCGATCTGGCCGCATCTGCTGGCGCTGGCGATCCTGGGAGCCTGCATTATGACGACGACGGTGCTGGTGCTGCGCCGGCGGTTGACGGCGAGGTAATCAGGAAGCAAGAGGCAGGATGCAAGATGGATGCTAGAGTTCCTGACCTAAAGTCACCCAAAGCCAGGTACGTTGACAAACAAATAGTACCAAAGTACTATTGACAGTATGGGGGGGATGTGGTACTATGCTCGCTAAATGAATGAACGTTCATTCAGCGAGGAAGGAGAACATCAATGGACAGTATCTCGCCCTCTGTGGCTGAAAACCCTGCGGAAATCCGTCGGGTTCAAATCCTGGAGGCCGCCGCTGCGGTCTTCGCCAGGAAGGGCTACCAGCGAGCTACGGTCAAGGAGATCGCGGCCAGTGCCGGCGTCGCCCCGGGCACCATCTACCTCTACTTCAAGAACAAGCGCGATCTCCTGTTGGCCATCGCCGATCAGGTCATCGGGCAGGCGTGGAATCAGACACAGGCCGAAATGGCCCGCATTGACCCGGAGGCCTACATCGCTGCGATTCTGCGGAACATGCTTCATTTCGCCCGGCACAACAAGGCGTTCCTCCAGGCCGTGATCTCTGAGATCTGGACCGACGAAGAACTTCAGGGGCAGTTCTTTACCAAGATCGTCAACCCACTGTTCGACACAGCGGGCCGCTACTTGGAGACCCAGATTGAGGAGGGGAAAGCACGACCTTGCCGGGTCGAGATCGTCATCCCGACTGTTGCAGGGTCTCTGATCATCCTTTCTATGCTGCGCGCGCTTGCCGCCGACGATTTCCTGGCTGACTTTTCCGAGGATGAACTGGTGGACGAATTGACGCGACTGTATTTCTACGGACTCAGGCTGGATGCGGAGGAGGCAGCAGAATGATTCGACGTACCTTCACTGTTGCCCGCAAGGAATTGTTGCACATCGTGCGGGATCCGCGAACACTGGCGGTGATGTTTCTCATTCCGGTGGTACAACTCTTTCTCCTGGCCTACGCGGCCACCGCAGACGTAAAGCACCTGCGCACGGCGGTACTGGACACTGACCACACATCTTCAAGCCGTGAACTGGTCGAAGCCTACCGGGCTTCCAACTACTTCGACGTTGTGTCCTTCGTCGTCAACGAGGAGGAACTGGCGCAGATGGTAGACGGTGGGATGGTCCGGGCTGGGCTGATCATCCCGGCCGGCTACGGAGCGGACGTGACCGCTGGGCGTACGGCCAGCGTCGCTTTCGTCATTGATGGCTCTGACCCCACGGTGGCCAACACGGTCTTTGCCGCTGCACAATCTGTGGGGCAGATTCACGGTATCCAACTCATCGAGCGCCGGCTGGGGATCTCGACGGAGCAGATGGCTGCCCTGGAGGTTCACCCCCGCGTCTGGTACAACCCGGAGATGAAGAGTATCAATTTTATGACACCTGGGCTGATCGCGACGATTGTGTTCATCCTCACCATGTTTATGACTGGCCTGACCATTGTGCAGGAGCGGGAGCAGGGGACCATCGAGCAACTGATGGTTACTCCCATCCGTCCCTTGGAGCTAGTGGCAGGAAAAGTGGCGCCCTACGTCATCATTGCCTTCCTGGAGATACTGGAAGTATTGGCCCTCGGTGTTTTCTGGTTCGGTGTGCCGATCAATGGCAATCTCTTCCTCCTCCTGGCTCTCTCCGCCATCTTCCTGATGACCTCCCTGGGCATCGGCATCTTTGTCTCCAGTGTGACCAAAACTTACCGGGAGGCCGTGCTCATGGTGTCGTTCGTTATGCTTCCATCTATCTTCTTGTCCGGTTTCTTCTTTCCCTTGGAGGCCATGCCTCGTTTTTTGCAGGCGATCAGTTATCTGGTTCCATTGCGCTACATGCTGATCATCATTCGGGGCATCATCCTCAAGGGGGT
>CAZMOT010000018.1:13343-36412 GCA_964568065.1 uncultured Anaerolineales bacterium | reverse complement strand
CGCTTGGAGCGGATGACCGACTTTGGTCGAAAAACTTACGAAGGGAAGGTCTAGTATCTGGGTTGTCATGAGAAACTTCACTTTGGTCTCTCAAACTGACACGCCTGCACGATGCATTGGCCGTTCTTTGTGCCACGGAAGTTAACGATGCGTTGGCACTCCTACGTGCTCTGTAGGTTAACGATGCATTGGCATCCAGTTTGTAAACGATCCGTTGACATACCGCAGCTAGTCTTGCGGCGTGACGACGTCCTCAATGAGCACCTTGCCAGCAGCTACCTCATCAATCGAGTGCACCGCGCCGCCGTTTTCTTCGATGACGTCGACGATCTCGTCGTAGCGCAGATCGTGTCCTTCGATAGTAATCTTGGCGTTTTCTACGCGGCGGTCAATCTCGTAGATCGAGATGTTGGCCCCGTCCACACCCTCCAGATCGGCCAGAAATTGCACCAGTTCCACGATGCTTGGATCCAGGGGTTTCAACACGTCCAGTACCAGTCGTCGCAGGTTTCCCATAATATCCCTTACTCCTCCAATGGTATGAGCGCCCGCGCAAAGATCAGGTAGCCGGTGTGGGCTACCATACGGTCCATCGGCCGCAGGCGGGCGGGCACTGCCTTGTACGGACGTAGTAATAGTTCCTCCACTTCGATCAGGCCGAAGTTGGTCTCTTCCAGCGCACTGAGCAGACGGGCAACTTGATTAGTGGTGGGCAGGATGCAGCCAAAGAAACCGCCGTTGGCGAGAGCCGCGTGGGCCTGCGTCAGATAGTCCCAGGGGTTGGGCACGTCCAGAAACAGGGCATCGGCGTCGCGTTCATCGAAGCCCTCAGCGATGTCGCGCAGTTTGAACTCCACGAATTCGGTTAAGCCGAGTTGTTCCAGGTTCCTGCGAGCCAGTTGTTGCATCTCCTGGCGAACTTCGTAGGAGTAAACGCGGCCGGTAGAGCTGACCGCCTGGGCGAAGATCAGCGTGAGCCCGCCGCTGCCGGTGCCAGCTTCGACCACGCAGCAACCAGGGACGATGCGCATCTTCATCAGGATGTAGCCCGCGTCTTTGGGATAGACAATCTGGGTGGTGCGTTTGAGGTCACGCACGAGGTCATCGGTGGAGGGTCGAAGCAACAAGAACGGATACCCCAGGTGGGTGGATAGTTGTGTCCCCCAGGGGGTTCCAACCAGGTCGTCGTGGACTACGATTCCACGGTGGGTGTAAAGTTGTGATCCTGGCTCCAGCCGGACGATAAACGATTTGCGGTCGCGGCCAACCAGCAGAGCCAGGTCGTCAGGTTGTGCAGTCTGCACGGTTCTCTCAATCTTCAAGGTCTTGCGGAGGCTTCGCTCTGGGTTCAGGATCTACTGCCCCAATTATAACGCACTCTCCCCGCAGCGCAACTCTCGTGCCATTGAGAAAACTCAAGAATTGTGTCATTTTTGCAGTTTGACTTGAAAGCAAGATAGTGGTACACTAAAACGTAGAAGTGTCGGCCACAGCGCTAGCACTTTGGTTGTGTGTAAGTTTGCCAGTACAGCATAGATGTAAGGAGGATCACCGATGGCGCAAGAGAGGAAAGTGGTTGTCTGCATCGAAGATGAGCCTGAAATGATTGATCTAGTCAAACTAATCCTCGGTCGCAAGGGGTTCGATCTCGTCGGCGCTGTCGGCGGCCGGGAAGGCCTGGAGACAGTGCGCAGGCTCAAGCCAGATCTGGTGTTATTGGATTTAATGATGCCAGACATGGACGGCTGGGAGGTCTACCAGCAGATGAAGGCCGACGACGAGCTAAAGGACACCCCGGTTATCGTCGTTACCGCCAAGGCGCAGAGCATTGATAAGGTTTTGGGCCTGCACATTGCCAAGGTGGATGACTATGTGACCAAGCCGTTCGGCCCGCAGGAACTGTTGCAAAGCGTGAACAAGGTGTTGGGGCTCTAGATCTGAGCTTGATGGTTCACGACGACGCTTTCCTGGGCGTCTAATCTCAATAACTGAACACATCGCCCCTGGTATGTGGTGACCGAGTGGCGATGTGTCGGTCATTTGAGGATAGTTCTGGCAGATGTGAGGGGCGGTGGTGGAGTGACCCTGGAGCCATCGCCGTTTGATTTCTGGAGAGGTTGTCCTGTAGACGAAAGCAAGGGGTGGGCAATGGAACTCAGGGTGGTGCAGATTGAGAAGCCGGAGGCCGTGAATCTCATTCTGGGCCAATCGCACTTCATCAAGACGGTGGAGGACTTGCACGAGACTCTGGTGTGTGCTGTGCCTGGCATCAAGTTTGGACTGGCTTTCTGTGAGTCTTCGGGCCCGGCATTAGTGCGCGCCAGTGGCACCGATGAGGAGTTGATCGAGCTGGCGAAGCGGAACGCGCTGGCGCTGAGCGCGGGGCACAGTTTCATCGTCTTCCTGGGGGAAGGCTTCTACCCCATCAACGTGCTGAATGCCGTCAAGATGGTGCCCGAGGTGTGCCGCATTTTCTGCGCCACGGCCAATCCGGTCGAGGTCATCCTGGCTGAGACGGAGCAAGGGCGAGGCATCCTCGGCGTGGTGGATGGCGTCAAGACCAAAGGTATTGAGACAGAGGGTGACATCGCCCAGCGCAAAGACTTCCTCCGTATGATCGGGTATAAGCTGTAGGGGAGACCTTGCGTGTTGGGCAGCAGTTTTTGGACCAACAACTCCTTCGATCACCGAGATCTGCCTCACCGCCAGAAGGTTTTGCTCCCTGTTGATGAGACAAGATGGACGCCAGCACTGCGCTGCAGTTGCTTCTTGACGTGCACCGTCTGAAGCGCACGCCGCGCACCGGCTGGGTGATGCGGGGTGTGGCCGACGCCGAAAGCGTGGCCGACCACAGTTTCGGTGTGGCCTTCCTCTCTCTGATCCTGGCCGAGTTGGTGGGTCAGCCTCTGGACAGGGCCAAATTGCTGGCCATCGCGCTGCTCCACGATCTGCCAGAGAGCGTCGTCAGCGATCTCCCCACGCCTGCGGCAGCCCATTTTCCCATCGGGGCCAAGCGGAAGGCGGAGACGGAAGTTCTGAACACGTTGCTGCGCCGGCTGGACTGCGCCGAACAGTGGGCTGCCTGGTGGTGGGAGTTCGAGGATGGAACGAGTGCCGAGGGGCGGCTCGTCCGCGATGCCGACCGGCTCGATATGCTCATCCAGGCTTACGTCTACGAACAGACGACGGGCAATCGCTGGCTGGAGGAGTTCTGGTCTTCGCCAGAGGCTTTGTCTTTTGAGTTCGCTGCCGCACACGCGCTGTACGAGGAGTTGCTGGCGCTGCGCGAGCAGCCTGTAGTGCAGGGGGCGTCGTGTCCGACCGACTGATATCTGGCGAACTGAAGCGCCTGCAGCGTTATATCCCGCCCGGCTGGCGGGAACGGGTCGAATCATCCCCTACGCCGGCGGACGGCTCGACTGAGCTCGCCAAAGTCTTGGCGGAATACATCGCTCATCTGCAGGCGCTTCTGGGAACCGTGGGCACCTATCTCCCGAGAGCTGTCCTGGTTGATGATCGGGATGTCCAGGCTGGCCGGGGCGCGTTTCGCTATGGCACGGCACTTTTCGCCGACGTCTCCGGCTTCAGCACGCTGACGGAGCGTTTCTCCCAGGATCGCGGCCGCGAGGGGGCCGAAGAGATCACGCTGATTGTCAACCGTTTCCTCGAAGCGGTGAACGGCATCGCCACACGATATGGCGGCGATTTGTTAAAGTTCGCGGGCGATGCGGCGCTCAGTTTCTACCAGGGGGAGGATCACGCTGGGCGCGCCTGTCGCGCCGCCTGGGAGATGCAACAGGCGATGCAGGAGCGGTTTGCCAATGTGGAGACCTCACTGGGGGAGTTCTCACTCCGCATGTCCATTGGGCTGGGCAGCGGTGACGTCTTCCTGGCCAGCCTGGGCACGCCCGATAACATCGAGTACGCCGTGATGGGGCCAGCGCTGGCGACGATGGGCCGGGCCGAGCACCTGGCTAAGGCCGGTCAGGTTTTCATAGACCGCGCGACGCGCGAGTTGGCCGGCGAGAACGTCGCCGTTGTCCCAGGGGAGGAGGAAGGCTTCTTCGAGCTGCGTGAGGCCGAGTCGCGTCCCAGCGCGGTCGAGCGCCCCGACCTGCGCCTCGTGCCGCCAGATGGCCCACGTCAGGCAACGCTGCGCTGGCTGCTGGCACGGTTGGATGTCTTGATTCCTTACTTATCCCCTGGTTTGCTGGAAAAGCTGATTCCCTCGCCCAAAGAGGCCAGCGTCGAAAGCGACCACCGCTGGGTGACTACCGTCTTCGCCGACCTGCGCGGGGCCAACGATCTGATCGAGGCGCTGGGGCCTGGGCGCGGGGATTTGCTCACTGAGGTCGTCAATCGTCACTTTCTCGCAGTGCGCAAGGTGATCGAGCGGTACGAGGGAGTGTTGCACAAAGTCGGGGCTGGCCCGAGCGGGCCGCATCTTTTCATCACCTTCGGCGCGCCCAAGAGCCACGCTGACGATCCCGAGCGGGCGGTACGTGCCGCGGTGGAGATGCGGGAGGTGCTCGCGGAGGTCAACCGGGAGGTAGAATCGCTGGTCAGCGACGTGCCGGATTTGCAACGCCCGCTCTTCCGGCAGACCATCGGCATCACCACGGGGTTTGTTTTCGCCGGGAGCGTCGGCTCGGCCAGGCGCTGGGAGTACACCGTGATGGGCGACCTGGTTAACCTGGCCGCACGCCTGATGACGGCGGCTGCTGAGGGGGAGGTTCTGATCGCCGACTCCACGGTCCGCTACCTGGGCGAGCGGTTCGAGTTGCATCCTCGGCAACCCATGCAGGTGAAAGGCAAGCGCGAGCCAGTATCGTACGCGCAGGTGACCGGAGTGGCGCAGTTGCCCCCACTGCTAGGGGCGGCCGAGGGTCGAGTCGTGGGCCGCCAGGCTGAGCTGGCTACGGCGCAGACCCTGCTGGATAGGGCAACCCAGGGCTCAGGGGGCGTGCTGGTGGTACGTGGCGAGGCCGGGATAGGCAAGAGCCGGCTGACCCACGAGGTCGCGCAGCAAGCGCAGGGGCGCGGGATGCGGGTGGTCGCCGGGTCGTGTCTTTCCTACGGCGGCGACATTCCCTACCTGCCGTGGGCCGACGTGCTGCGTGCGCTGTTGGGGATCTCGGCGACGGAACGGTCGGTCCAATTGCAGCAGTTGGCGCGCGGACTGGCGGCGGCCGGCCTGGCCGGGTGGGAGCCCCTGGTCGCTGAGCCTTTGGATCTGGAGGCGGGCGAGACGGAACTGACGATTTCGCTGGACCCCCGGCTGCGGCAGCGGCGACTGTTCGACATCGTGCTCGAACTGATCCAACACCACGCTCAGGCACAGCCGCTGCTGCTGGTGATCGAAGACGTCCACTGGACCGATCCTACCTCGCTGGAGTTGCTGGACTATGTGGCACGTAACGTCGTCTCCTGCCCGGCGGTGTTGCTGATCTTGCACCGGCCAAGGGAGTGGCTGGATGGGCATTGGCGGGAGTTCGAACATACGGCCGAGATTGCGCTGGAGGAGTTGCCAGGGAGCGCCGTTCAAGCGCTGATCGCCGATCTGCTGGACGTAGAGGAGGTGCCGGGTCGGCTGACCGAGGTGGTGCAGCACAAGGCGCAGGGCAACCCGTTCTTCACCGAAGAGGTGGTGCGGGCATTGATAGATGCCCAGGTGTTGAGGCGGGATGATGGGCACTGGAAATTGGTCGCCGACCCGGACGAGGCCGGCGTGCCCGATACGATCCACGGCGTCATCCAGAGCCGCATGGACCGGCTGGAGGAGACCGACCGGCGGGTGACCCACGTGGCTTCGGTCATCGGGCGGGTTTTCAGCGTGGTGGTGCTGGGCGGCGTCTATCCCTACGGCGATCTCGATGGCACGTTGGTTCGGCGGTTGAGCCAGTTGGGCACGCTGGGTCTGGTGCTGATGGAAATGCCCGATCCAGAGCTGGTCTACATGTTCAAGCACGCGCTGACGCAGGACGTGGCCTACGAGAGCCTCTCCTTTGCGCGGCGGCGCGATTTGCATAGCCGCGTGGGAATCTTCATCGAGGCGCGGGAAGGGGAGGCGCTGAGCGAGCGCCCAGGCGTCCTGGCCCATCATTTCTTCCAGGGGCGGGCCTGGCGCAAGGCGCTGACTTATTCGCTGGCGGCAGGCCGCAAGGCGCAGCGGGAGTACGCCAACGAGGTCGCCATCGCTCACTTCGAGCGGGCGCTGCAGGCGGCGGCGGAACTGGACGAGCCGTACGACGAGGAGCGGCTGGAGGCTCACGAGGCTCTGGGCGAGGTGCTGACCATCGTGGGGCGCTACGACGAGGCGCTGGAGCATCTGGAGCAGGCGCAGGTGCTGGTGGAGGCGTGGCCGCCCTCGGCGGAGCGCAATCGTCGGCTGGCAGACCTGTCTGGCAAGACGGCGGCAGCCTATGAAGCCCAAGGGAATTACGATGCGGCGCTGGAGCAACTTGTGCAGGGGCTCACTCTGCCTAACGTCGTCCGATTCCTCGAAGGCGCGCGGCTCTACCTGCGGGGTGCCAGTGTGTTTCACCGCCAGGCTGATTACGACCGGGCCGAAGAGTGGTGTCAGAGAGCATTGGAGATCGCAGAGCAGGTAGGGGGACAGGCAGGACAGGAGGTATTGGCGCAGGGTAACTACCGATTGGGTGGGATTCTGGTGCGCCGAGGAGACCTGGACGGAGCGATTGCCCGGTGCCAGCAGAGCCTGTCGCTGTGCCAGGAACTGGGCGATCTACTCGGACAGGAACGGGCGCACAACAATTTAGGGATGGCCTATGATGACCAGGATGTCTGGGATCTGGCGGCCGAGCACTATGCTGCAGCACAGGAAATAGTTGAGCAGATTGGCTATGCCGAGGGCCAGGCGCAGGTGGCTTCCAATCTGGGTGAAGTCCATCTTATGCAAGGTCGGCTTGACGAGGCGCATGAAAGATACCAGTTCGCGCTCAACATTGTCGAGCGGCTTGGAATCACCTACGGTGTGGCATTGTTACACAACAACCTGGGTGGAGCCTGCGTCCGCGCAGAGGATTGGGACAGAGCAGAAGAGCACCTGAGTCAAAGCCTAACCCTGTTCGAAACCATTGGCTCCGAGGAATTTCTGGCTGAACTCTTCCGCCACCGGGCCGAGGTGGCACTGGGGCTGGGGCGGCCAGATGAGGCACTGATCCACGCAGAGCGCTCGCTGGGTTACGCTCAGGCCCACGACATGCGGGTGGAGGAGGGGATGACCTGGCGCGTGCTGGGGAGTATGCGCCGGGAGCGTGGGGAGTTGGCCCAGGCTGAGGAGGGGCTGGCGCGGGCGCTGGATATCGCACAGGAAGCGCGCAAACGGCACGAGGTCGCGCTGACCCGCCTGGAACTGGCTCGTCTGCGGGTGCAGCAGGGGAGGGAGGACGAAGGAAGAGAACTGGCCCAGCAGGCCGCGCAGGTGTTCGAGGAACTGGGGGCGCGGTTGGATGTGGAGGAAGCGGAGGCGCTGTTGCAGCAAGAGCCCCAGACGCGATGAAGGTTAAGAGAATACAGGGGTATGGTGGCTGCCCCCGCCCGGAGCTCACCTGAATGGCCCCGATACTCAGCCCTGACGCCCAGGAAAGGATCATCCAACATGCCCGCGTCTTTGTGCGCGCAGATCTGCTGCCCTACCTGGCAGAGACGTACCCCACAGGCTCAAGCGGCCGCCTGACAGGCGTTTTTTTGAGCTCGAAGCTTACAGCAATCGCAACCAAAAGTTGCCAATCTGCTCATTGAGGTGTATATTTACCAGGAGTGAGCATACCGTGGCTGAAGCAAGTTCGCGCGATGATATGACAGGAGCCAGGCAGCGCGGCGCTTGCCGGTTAACTGGTGGACCTGTAGCAGGAGCCTAATCACTCAGGGTGACAAATGCAAATAGATGGATACTTCATGTCCTGGCAATAAAAGGAGGTCACAGATGAAGCGCTATTTGACTTTAACACTGGTTGTCGGTATCGGGTTGCTGCTGGTGGCACTTTCGGTAGCGGCGTTGCAGGGGCAGGATCTACCGGCCCTGGCGGCCGCCTTTCCCACTCACCCCATGTTTCCCACTTCCCCGGATCAGACCAATTCCGGTCCAGTGGGCGTCGCGGCCTACGAGGGGGTATCTTATTGGGACACCTCGTACACCTGTTATTTTCCCTTCGCCCAGCACGACCCCTCGGGCTGGTCCACCCGGCTGTACTACCAGAATGCCGGGTTCGGGTATACGGCGACTGTCACCATCAGACTTTATGCTTCTCAGGGAAGTGCTGGGTATCCCGTAGTGACGGACACCGTCGTCGTCCCCCCGTGGGGGCGGGGTACCTATGCGGTTTCAGAAGGTAGGCCGGCGGGCTTCGTGGGGTCAGCCGTTGTTCAGGCGGACGAGCCGCTGGCGTGCAGCGCCGAAATCCTGAACGAGTCGGACCCCACCGCTGACCTGATGGCCTATCGCAGCCCGGTGCCAGAGGTGCCTATGATGGGGGCCCGCCTGTCCTCTGTCTCGCATCCCACCCAGGTGCCGGGAGAGTTCTTCGCCCCGCAGATATACAAGGATTATTACACCTGGAACTCCCGCATCGTTCTCTTCAATTCCAATTACTTCTCGAACACCGTGGTCATCACCTTCTATGGTCAGGACGGCAGTGTTGCCGATTCTGCCAGCCAGGAGCTGGGCAATCACGACACCTGGATCTACGATATGCAAGATGATTCATCTCTGCCATCTGGCTTTTACGGATGGGCATACATAACCGGTGGTTCGTCCGTCGCTGTGGTCGTGTTGAACGAGAGCGAGCAGGGGGGTGAGGCGGTGGCGCTCACTCCCTGGCGTGGCGACGATCTCTCTGACGTGGCCGTATTGCCCTGGGTCAAGCGCGACCCGCCAGCAGGGGTCACCCTGTACAACCTGGGTGACATCCCGTCGCATTTCTGGATGTTCTACAACGCTGCTGGTGACGGTTCGCTGGATGCCTCCGAGGACTACACGCTACCACCGGGGACGGCATTCGGCCGCAGCCTGGCCGACGTTCCTCTCCCGGACCCGCAGTGGTATGGGTCGGTGAGATCCTTCGCCACCCCATCTGCCATGGTGGCGTTCTCAGATGTTGGGGCGGCAGCGTCCGGTTACAGTAGCCTCGAGGCTTGGAGTGGCAATGAGTTCTTCCTGCCGAACGTCGTCCGCTATCCCGATAGGTTCACTGCCTTCACGGTTTGGATACAGGAAGAGTACGAGCCTAACGAGGTAACTGTTGAGTTCTATGACACAACGGGCAACGAGGTGCTCCACTACACGACCGAGGTTTCCCAATACGTCGGCCTGCGATTTGACCTGAGCATGATGCCCGAACTGGGATCCACTTTCGAAGGCTCGGCATACATTAGTGGTGGCATGGTGAACATCGCCGTCGTTGTCGAAGAGACAGTCCTGGGCCCGCCGTCGCTGGATACGTACGAGCCCAACGACAACCCCGACGAGGCCTACACCATCACGGTCGGCGTGCCACTGACCTCCTACATCAGCCACGATGAGGACCTGGACTGGTACCGGTTTGAGGTCATCACCCCCTCTTTCCTCACCATCACGCTCGACCAACTGCCCGAGGACTACGACCTGGTCGTCTTCGGCGACCCGCTGAACACTCCGCCGGTTGCCGACAGCCAGGTGGTGGGCGAACTGGCCGACGGCGCGAGCGTAGACGAGCAGGGCAACCTGGATGCTGCCGGCAACTGGGCTGCCAGTGGCAATTGGGCTGCCAGTGGCAACTGGGCCGCCAGTGGTAACTGGGCGGCTAGTGGCAACTGGGCTGCCAGTGGCAACTGGGCTGCCAGTTCGGCCTGGCCTGGGACGGTGCCAGAAATCGCCCGCACCATCGCCTTCGATCCGGGCACCTACTACGTGCTGGTCTTTTCCGGTGGCGGAGAATACTCGGACCAGCCCTACCGTCTGAACGTGGAAGCCACGCCGCTGCCCGGGGCCGGTGCGTGCACCTGGACGCCGACGTATACGGCCATCCAACCCAGGAGCCGCTACGATCCCTGGACAGACCCTTGGACGCTCATCCTGTACAACAAGACCCGCCTGGACCGTACCTACGGCGTGACGGAGGGCAACGCAGTTTGGAACGCGCTGGCCCAACTGGCCGATCTGGGCAGCGTGCGCGGGCTGGTCGTGCCGGTGGATAGCTATACCACCGTCTCCGATACCTACGCTGCCTGGAACGGAGATTACTGCTCGGTGTCCACGGCCAATGCGGTGGCCGATGCTATTCGTAACCAGATCATCAGCCCCACGCTGGCGGCCCGTAGCACCATCTCCTACGTCGTGCTGGTGGGCGGCGACGAGCAGATCCCCTTCCGCCGCGTGCCGGACCTAACCACCATTGCCAACGAGCGGACCTACGCTGGCGGCCTCCAGACTGACCCGGGCGCGCTCTATGCTGCGTTCTTGCGAGGTACCATTCTCACCGACGACTTTTACGGCACGCGGCCGGGCGAGGAACTCTACTGGCGCGGGCGAGGGTTGTGGCTGCCGAGCCTGGCCGTGGGACGACTGGTCGAAGAGCCAGGCGAGATCGTAGGGCTGATCCACGGTTATATGGTGAGCGACACCATCGCGGCGACGACGGCGCTGGCGACCGGCTACGACTTCCTGACGGACAGCGCTGAGGCCATCAGCGACACCCTCGACGGGCAGGGTCTCGACACGAGTGTTCTCCTCTCCGAGACCTGGGACGCCGACGACCTGCGGGCTGCCTGGCCAAGCGCTGCGCCCGACCTGGCCTCGGTCAACGCCCACTTCGACCACTGGCGGGCCGTCCCCGCGACGACCACGGTCGGCTACGTGGACAACGAGGACATCCTCAACGCCGCAGGCGACTTCTCCGGCACCGTGGGCTTCTCGGTGGGCTGCCACGGTGGGCTGAACGTGCCCGACGGGGATGTTAACGACGCGACCACCAGCCCCGACCTGCCGCAGGCGCTGGCCAGCAGGGGCGGCTACTGGATCGGCAACACCGGCTACGGTTACGGCATGGACGACGCTATCGAGGCCTCGGAGATGCTGATGTGGATGTTCGCCCAGGAGCTAGGGAGCGGGCCGAACGTCCCCGTCGGGGAGGCGCTGGTGCGGGCCAAGCAGCGTTACTTCGGCAGCCTGCCCAGCGGCGGCCTCAGCCTCTACCACGAGAAGGCGATGATCGAGTCCACCCTCTATGGCCTGCCGATGTACCGAGTGATGGTGCCCTTGCCTCAGCCGCTGATGGGGGCAGTGAACGCGAGCACGGTGTCGCTGCAAGGGGGTGCCGGGACGGTTCCGTGGTCGGTGGATGTGACCGTGCAGCCGGACTTGGAGCGGCACGATACTGCCGACGGCACCTACTACAGCGCCGCCGGTGAGGTGTGGGGCGGGCCGGGGCGGCCGATCCAGCCTCGGGCCACGGTGACGGTGACGGGACCGACGGAGTGGTACACCGCCCATGGGGTGCTGCTCTTGACAGGCACATGCAGCGTCGAGTATGGGTTCGACCCGGTCATCTCCCGCTTTGTCACCGACGTGACCCTGCCGGAGCCTGACTTTGATGCCACGGGCTGGTTCCCGGCCAAGCCCTTCATGGTCAACCGCTTCGGCGACGTGGACCGGCTGGTGATGATAGCCGGGCAGTATAACAGCGAGCAGAGCGCCGAGCGGCTGTACCTTGAGGCCACGTTTAGGGTCTACTACTCGCTGAGCGATGATTTCGCGCCGCCGACGATCATGGATGTGCAGTCGTCACGGTCTGAGGATCAGGTCTGCTTCGAGGTCGAGGCGTTCGATCCCTCCGGCCTCCACCGCGTCGTGGTAACTTATGACGATGGTGGGGGAGAGTGGCAGACCTTTGACCTGGTCGGTGACGCCGCAGGGCGCCATTGGATGGGTTGTCTGACGTCGTCATCCGGCGTGCTCCGTTACTTTGTGCAGGCGGTGGATGAGGCGGGTAACGTCGTGATGGGAGGAAACAAGGGCTTGTTGTTCGATGCATCTCCCAGTATAATCTACTTACCGCTGATATTCAAGGATAGCTGACGACCTGTGGCAACGTGGGTGGCGGTGTGGAACGAGACGCGGAATGAGCGGCTGCTGGCCCACGCGCGCCGTTGCGCCAGTTTCCTCTGTCGTCTGCGGGGGCTGACCTTCCGGCGAGCCCTGGGCGACGGTGAGGGGTTACTGCTGGTGGGGCGCCGCGAGAGCCGCGCCGACACCGCCATCCACATGTTCTTTGTGTTCTTTCCTATTGCTGCGATATGGCTGGACCAGAATGGGCAGGTCGTGGACGCACGACTGGCACGCCCCTTCCGCCCACTTTACGTCCCCCGTGTGCTGGCGCGGGACGTACTGGAAGGGCCACCAACGTTGCTGAAGCAGGTGCGAGTAGGAGATCAATTGCGTTTTGGGGGGTAATCAAGTGAACCGAAAGATCGCCGTCCTTCTGACTGTCTGGCTGCTCATAGCGGTATCTGCGGTGCCTGTGCAGGCCTGCCCTGAGCGTAGCCGAAGGGCTCAGTCAAGCGGGCCACCGCCCCAGTCTTCAGCGCCGCAAGCGACGGTGCACATCGTGCAGCGGGGTGAGACGATGTTCTCCATCGCTCAGCAGTATGGCGTGACGGTGGACGCCATCACCCACGCGAACGGCATCTCTGACCCACGGCAGATTTACGTTGGCCAGCAGCTTATCATTCCTGGCGTCGAGGGAGGCGTCGGCGTGCAAGAAACCGCGCCTTACGTGGTTCAGGCAGGCGATACGCTGGCTTCCGTCGCCAGGCGCTACCACACCACCTGGCATACACTTGCCCAGGTCAATGGCTTGCTCTCTCCCAATGCCATCTACATGGGGCAGGTCATCCAGGTGCCGGCGGTCAGCGTGTCCGCTGGCGAGGAGGTGGCCGTCCATCCGCCCGTGGCTGGAGGCACGCTCTACATCGTGCGCTCTGACGACACGCTGTTCCGCGTCGCGCTGCGTTATGGTGTCTCGCCCTGGACGTTGGCGTCTGTTAGCCGCGTTGCGAACCCGGCGCTGATCTATCCAGGCCAGGAACTGGTGATCCCTAACGGTGAGCCTGGCCTGTTGCCTGAGCCCTTTGCTTTCATCGAGGTGCAGCCGCTACCGGTGACGCAGGGAGCGACAATGGTCATCGCGGTGCGCACGACAGAACCCGTCACGCTGGAGGGCAGGCTGTTTGGGCAAGGGGTACACTTTGCCGAGGAGGGGGGGGCATACTACGGGTTGGTGGGAGTGCAACGGGACGAAGAGCCCGGTCTGTATGAACTGGAGTTGAGAGCCGTGGATGGCCGAGGACAAAACACAGTGCTCACCGCCGGGGTCGTGGTGGAGGCCGGGCCCTTCGGCTATGAGCGGATTGCTCTCCCAGCCAGCCGAACCAGTCTCCTCGATCCGGCCCTCATCGCCGTGGAGCGCGAGCGAATCAATGCAGTGCGCTACACATTCAGCCCGGAGCGGCGCTGGGTGACGCCCCTTCAACGCCCATGTGGGGGAACGATTTCATCTTACTTTGGCACCCGTCGCGCCTACAACGACGGACCGTATACCAGTTATCATGGCGGTGTGGATTTTCGGGCGCCGATCGGGACACCGGTATACGTGTCTGCCGCGGGCACTATTTTATTGGCTGAACCGCTGGCTCTATATGGCAATATGATCGTGATAGACCACGGATGGGGTCTGTTGACAGGCTATGGGCATCTTTCTTCTATCGAGGTGCAGGTGGGACAGCAGGTCGCGCCGGGTGATCTGATCGGCCGGGTGGGCAACACGGGCCTGTCCACGGGTGCGCACCTACATTGGCAAGTGTGGGTGGGCGGGATCAGTGTGGACGGCCTGCAGTGGATGGAGGAGTTCTATCCCTGGCCAGAGCCCGGGTGGTTAGCGATTGGTGGTTAGCAGTCGGCGGGCGGCGATCATAGATTGGTCAGCAGAAATCATTGCTCTTCGATGAGCAGCCGCGCCTCTTCAGCATACCTGGTTGGCACCCGGACGCGCACTTCCCCCAGGCCGTCCACTGTGATGCCGATGATCGGCCCTATGCTCTCGTAGTCCAACAGCACGGGGATGCCTGCTTGTTCCAACTTCGCTTTGATGACCTGAGCCCTCAATAGCCCTTGCGCGACATGCACTGTGGTCAGTTCGGGGCGGCTTGATTGCCCACCTTGCATCTTCGACCTCCTTAAATTCATACCGCCCCCAGTGTGCCTCAACTTGGTGTATTTGTCAAACTGGTGCAAGCCTGGTATAATCGCGCCCGTATCTCTACGACCTGTACTTGGGGGACGCGAATTTGATTCAGCGGAAGACTCAGAATCCCACTTACTGGAGTGACGAGTTCACAATTACCCCTGACGACCTTCAATATCTCAGCACTTTGCTGGTCGAGGACGAGTTGCCGCGCTCGGCGGAGGAACTGGGCCACGCGCTGGTCCTGTACCGCTGCCAACAGGAAGAGGCACTCATAGCACAGGCGATGTCCAAGGGCACCCCGTACCAGCCCAAGCGCAGTTACGAGGTGGAGGAGCAGGTGGTCTTCCCGGCGTTGGGCTATCGCGTGGGAAAAGCCATCAGTATGCGGCCTGGCCACAACCCCGAACATGGCGCGTTCCAGGTCATCAGGGTGGAGTTCGAGGAGGGCAAGAAGCGCGAGTTTGCCTCCGAACTGAAGACCGATCATCTGCTTAGCCGTGAAGCGCAAGCTGGCACAGCAGAGGGTACTGACCTGCGTGCCCCAGAGGAACTGGCTGCGCAGTACGGGCCGCAGGTTGGGGAGATGTTGGAGTGGCAGCTCGAATCTGAGCCCGATTTCGTCCGCCTGGCCGGCAAGTGGTTCCGCGGGGATCTGCTGGTTGACGTGCACATAGGCCATCTGAACCTGGCGGAGGCCGTGCTCGACGTGGCGGAGGGCGGGCCGTTGCCAACAGAGGCGTTGTTGGGTGATCTGGAATTGCCGGAGGAGATTACGCCTCAGTTGCGCATCTTCTCTTTGAACTATGTCCTTCAAGAGGACGAGCGGTTCGACGAGGTCGGGCCGGCGGGGGAAGTGCTCTGGTTTCTTCGCCGGCTGGAACCGGAAAGGGTGCGATCTGTTCCTGTCTATCTGCAATACCAACCCTTGGAATACGATCCCGCGCTGCTGACCAGTGAAATGCTGGCATTGGAGCGAGAACTGGACGACGAATGGTCGAACCTGGACAGCCCCGCCGAGGTACCTGAGCCGGTAACGGTCGTACTGACCTATCCCCATTGGAAATCTGGCACGCTGCCGCTTTCGAGCCGGCTGGCGCGCGTGTTCCCCACGGGTCGTACGCGACGCATTCGTTTCACCTTCGTGGATGGCGAAGCGGGCACGGAGATGCCGGGCTGGGTTGTGCGCGAGGGGCGCTACGTCTATGGCCTGGAGGAGTGGTACAGGACATACGATGTACCGGTGGGGGCCTACCTGGAACTAGCGCGAGGTGAGAAGCCGGGAACGGTCGTAGTTCGACGACGCAGTCGCCGCCCCAGGCGGGAGTGGATACGGGTCGCGCTGCCAGAAGAGGAGTGGCTCACCTTTGAAATGCGCAAGCAACTCATCGCTTGCAAGTACGACGAGTTGGTGATTGTGGCAGAGGAAGAATCCGAAGCGTTGGAGGGTGTGTGGACTCGCGTACACGAGGAGGGGTTTTCGCTGAGCCAGTTGGTTGCCGAAATCTTCCCTGAACTGGCCAAACTGAGTCCTCAGGGTACCGTCCACGCGGCTACACTCTACAGCGCGGTCAATGTCGCGATGCGCGCACCACCCGGACCAATGTTGGCGGAACTGGCTGCCAGCGAGATGTATGCACCAGTGGGCGACAATTATTGGATTCTACGTGTAGGTCCCATAAATGATTTTCCAGTCTCACTGGGCGTCAATTGAATCGCGCAGAAAAAGCTCTCTCTTTGAGTCCGACTTGGCCGGTTTTTTCACCAGTCCACGCAGTTTTGGCGCTCAAATAGGCAATTTTATGGTCAATTTGGCTCCTGAAACACCCGCGGAGACCTCTCGTCGTGCGTAATTCAAATGGGCGTGTTTCATTTCAGTTGGTGTCAGACTTTGGAAGTCTCCAGTCGAGCGTTTCGAAGGCAAAATCAGCTCGAAATCGCCTCACAAACCGTTGGGTGAGAGTACTTTTGAGACTTCCGAAGTCTGGTCTAACTCATTTGAAACACACCCAATTCAAATGACGCACTTACTCCACCTTAAGAGGTGGTAAAAACCATTTATAGGTCCCACTGAACTCTAGGTTTGCCCAATGAATGAGACTGTTCCTCCTTCACTGTCAACGCTCCCAGCACTGGTTAAACCCACGCTTGATACTCCGTTTCACATCGATCATAACTGGTGGGAACGGAAAGAATTACACATCGGTGTGGAATTGCGAACCCATCTGTGCCAGGAACATCGGAGTGTTTTCAGCGAGCACTTCGATACGGGAAAAATTGACTGGGTAGATGAGAATACAGGTGAGGTGACGCGGGTAGATGGACTGCAGCACGTGTTGCAGATGCATTGCAGCAAGCAGCCTGATTATATCAATGACAGCTTATCGTTGGTAGATAAGGTTTTTCGGGTGTTTCTGGCGAATGGCAATAAGCCTTTGACATGCAGGGAGTTGGGCAGCCTCATCGGATATCTTCCGGAGAAGATTCTGCGCACACTGGCAGGACGGCAGATTTATAAGGGGATCCGACCAACACAGAAGGTCTAACCGTGCTTTGAGCTATGACGCTTGCGCCGCGACGAGTGTCGCGGCGTTGTTGTTTACCCACTGCGAATGTATGAGTTAAAGCGAGACGCTGGCAAGGAGGCCATCATGCGCGTGTTCATTGCGGGCATTATGCAGGGCTCCCGCACCGATGGTGGAATTGATGCCCAGGACTATCGCCGCGAGATCGCTCAGCTCCTACGGTGTCACGTCCCTGGGGTCGAGGTGTTGGACCCCTTCCGAGATGTGGAATGCCTACCAGGGGGACAGGCGCGTATATACCATCTCGCCACTGGTGGATAACTGGGTTGTGCATTCCCTCTCCGAGCGCGTCTTTCCCGATATAGCGGCGTTTGCAGCATTCGTTGCCAGCGGAGGGTTGAGTGGGTCCGAGGCTTGACAGGGGTGTGTCATTCGGTTAGAATATCATCGCTATGCCCCAGTAGCTCAATTGGACAGAGCATCGGACTTCTAATCCGAGGGTTGCAGATTCGAGTTCTGCCTGGGGCGTTTGATAAGCAGATTCTGCGAAGGCGGATGATGAGTGAAGAAGCCAGGAGAGACCGAAGAGACTCGGTCGGCCTTGATTCGTTTGGCCGAGGTTCTGTTGCAGTACTATGGCGTGACCGAGCTCCCAGTGCCGATTGAGCAGATGTTGGAGGAGCCACCGCGTGGGCTGGATAGAGTTGATTCAAGCCAGATTTCCACCGTCATAGAGCATGGACTGTATAGCTGCGAACCGCGCCTGGGGGTGGATGTCTCCCTGTCCATTTCTTATGCCGGAAAGTTCTTTGCTCGTCGTCTGTTGATGCCAGCACTCTTGGTGGAAAGTTGGTCGAGCAGGGTCTCTCTGTTGACCAGATGAGTGCCCATTTGGAGGTCCCTTCCCACGCTGTGGTGACCCACCTGGCCGAACTGGGATTGCCAATCCCCGGGGATAGGTGAGGTCACTCTCCAAAGTCCGAACTGCGACGATGAGCGCACCTATCCTCGTTACTGGTGCAACTGGTTTCCTGGGGCACACGTTGTGCCCCTATCTTGTTGAGCGCGGCTACCGGCTGCGGGCGCTCGTGCGTCCCGCCAGTGCCTGGGAGTTCCTGTGCCCGCTGGGGGTAGAGTTGGCCTGGGGCGACATCCGCGACCCTGCGGCCGTCTACGCAGCGACCGTGGGCTGTCAGGCAGTGGTGCACGCTGCAGGCAAGTTTCGCTTCTGGGGGCAACGCGAGGACTTTTTTTCCGTCAACCTGGATGGGACGAGGTATGCGCTGGAGGCGGCGCGGCGAGCCAGCGTGGAACGGTTTATCTACATCTCCACCGTTGCCGTCGTCGGCGCGCCCCGCAACAGCGTGGTGATAGACGAGACGTATCCTCCCACCCCTTGGGACGATTATCAGCGCAGCAAACTGGAAGGCGAGCGGCTGACGTTGCGTTATCACCAGGAACACGGGCTGCCCTCTCTCGTCCTTCGGCCTGGCGCATTCTACGGACCGGGCGGCCGCTACGCTTTCAACCGACTATTCTTCGAAGACCCACTGAAAGGACTCCCGGTGCAGGTGTATGGAGGCCGGCACATCACTTTTCCTGTCTACATCCAGGACGTGGCTCAGGGCGTTGATTTAGCACTGAAACGGGGGCGGCTGGGCGAGATATACAACATCAGCGGGCGCAGTCTGAGTCATCGGGAGATTGAGAACATAGTGGACCGTCTGCTGGAGTATCGTATCTGGCGACTCAATGCGCCCACCGGGGCGATGCTCGCGCTGGCGCGGGTGTGGACGTGGCTCTCCCACTACACCCGGCGGGAGCCCTATTACCCTCTCAATCTGGCCCTCTACGTCTTTTATGACTGGGAGGTATCCAGCGAGAAGGCCCGGCGCGAGTTGGGATTTGTCCCTACACCGTTCGAGGAGGGCGCACGGGCGACTCTGGCGTGGTACCGAGAGCTAGGTGTGGGGCCGACCAATTTGCTGACGCACCTGGTCGCAAACATAACCCGGAGGGGATTATGAAGATCGTCACCGTAGATGAGATGCGCCGCATCGAGGCTGCCTCGGACGCGGCAGGTCATTCCTATACGGCAATGATGGAGCAGGCCGGACGCTCATTGGCCGAGGCCATCTCCGCGCGGCGGGAAGTGAGGGACAAGCTGATACTGGTGTTGGTGGGGCCGGGCAACAACGGCGGTGACGGGCTGGTTATGGCCCGTTATCTGGCTGAGGCCGGTGCTCGTGTGGCGTGTTATTTGCTCAAGCCCCGCAACCCTGCCGAAGACGAGAACTTCCGCCTGGTGCAGGAATGGGAGCTAACCATCGTGCTTGCCGGTGAGGACGAGAAACGGGTCAAGCTCCGGCAGTTGATGCGCGAGGCCGACGTGGTGGTAGATGCCTTGTTGGGCACCGGAACGCGTCTTCCATTGCGGGGCACATTGGCCGAAATCCTCAGTGAGGTGGGACGAGTGTTGGCGGCGCGCAGACAAGTCCGCCGCGAGCCGTTGACCACATTGGTCGCTGCCTCCGCCCCTACTTCCCCTCTTTCCCTCCCAATGGGGGGAATGAAGGGGAGGAGGCCGTTCGTCGTTGCCGTGGATGGGCCCAGTGGCCTGGACTATGACAGCGGCGCGCTGGACGAGGCGGCGGTCTCAGCCGACCTCACGGTGACCTTTGCCTACCCCAAACTGGGGTATTTCCGCTTTCCTGGCGCTGGCACGTTGGGTGAACTCGTCGTCGCCGACATCGGTACCGATCCGGCCCTGGCGGATGACGTAACACTGGAGGTGGTCACGCCAGAAATGGTGCAAGAGTGGTTTCCGCCGCGCCCGCCAGATGGTCACAAGGGCACTTTTGGCAGGGCGATGATCGTGGCCGGTTCGGTCAACTACAGCGGAGCGGCCTACCTGGCTGGAGCGGCGGCGACCCGGGCCGGGGCCGGGTTGGTCACTCTAGCGCTACCCGCCGCTATCCACACCGCGGTGGCAGCCCGGCTGGCCGAGGCGACCTATTTGTTGCTGCCCCACACGCTCGGCGTCATTGCCGCCGAGGCTGTCCGGGTATTGGCCGAGCGGTTGGAGGGATGCGACGCGCTGCTGTTGGGGCCGGGCCTGGGGCGGGAGCGGGAGACGGCTGCCTTTATCCAGGCCCTGTGGGATGGGGGAGGGAGGAGGAGACGTGTGGGCTTCGTGAGCACCGAGGAAAGCGAGCCCTCACCACTTGTGTTGCCTCCCCTGGTGATAGATGCCGATGGGCTGAACATTCTTGCCGGAATGGAGGATTGGTCGAAGCGGCTGCCGCCGGCGAGCATACTGACTCCGCATCCCGGTGAGATGGCGCGGTTGATGGGATGCACCATCGGTGACGTACAGGCCGACCGGCTGGCGGTAGCACAGACGCAGGCTGCTGCCTGGGGTCAGGTGGTCGTTCTCAAGGGCGCACATACCGTCGTGGCCGGGCCCGATGGACGAACCGCCATCGAACCTTTCGCCAACCCAGGGTTGGCTACGGCTGGCACCGGCGACGTACTGGCAGGGACTATTGTGGCCCTACGGGCGCAGGGGTTGGGCGCGTTTGAGGCGGCTGCGGCCGGAGCCTACCTGCACGGACTGGCAGGGGAACTGGCACGGGCAGAGATAGGAGCAGCAGGGATGGTCGCTGGAGATGTACTAGCGCGACTGCCACAAGCGTGGCAACGTGTAGCCGGAGTGTGATACGGCTATCCCCACGCACGTGAAAATCGGAGAAAACGCCGCAGCCGTTGGCAGATAGCCGCTAACTACTGACCGCTAACGGCTAACTGCTCTCAGATGCGGGTGGTATGTCATGAGGCCTTGGCGGCCTTGGTCTTTGCTGCTTTAGGCGCTTCCTCTTCCTTGCTCACCGCAGCAGTGGCGGCCTTTTTCGTTTCTTCAACCGCCTCAGCCAGGTGCTTCTGACCTTCCTCCAGGACAACCTTGCTCTGAATCTGGAGCTCCTCAGCACGGCGCTTGATGTCGGCGGCTACGGCCTCGGCCTTGCCACGGGCCTCGGACAACGCCTCTTCCGCCTTACTCTGCAGTTCGATGCCCTTCTGCCGAATCTGCTCGCGGGTCTCCTCGCCGGACTGGGGGGCCATGATGAGGGCAACCGCTGCACCTACAAGCCCGCCTACCAGGAAGCCAGCAAAGAAGGCCCCGATCTCACCACCATTGTTGTTGCTCACTATCCACCTCCCTAAGGGTTCTCGTCGCTCTCTTGCTTCACGCTCTTACGCAAACCGCCGATTTCTCGCACGATGCGCTGCAACCCGGCCAGATAGCCCGACCACTTCACCACTGGGGAGACAAGGTTGTGGCTGACGAACTGGGTCGTGCCGCGCACCGTCGCCAGTGTCTCATTGGCGGCTTCCAGCATTGGCTTGATCTCGTCGCGCAGCAGCACGACCAGCGACTGCACCTGTAGCATCAGGATGATCAGTAGAATGCCGATGAGCAGTGTTTCGAACGCGACGAATACGATGGCCGCATCCCGCAGCAACCCTACCACAACTGCCCCTGGGCTTGGGCCTGCGCCGCTTTCTGCGGCCCGATATGCATCCACCGAAAGAAACACCAGCAGCACGACCATGCTTAGTAGGAACAGGCCGGCCACGGTCAAACCTATGATGAGCAGCCGCCGTGCCCGCAGTTCTGCAGGCGAAGGTTCCGCGGCTACGGGTGCTACTGACTCCGGCGGTGCAGGAGATTCTGCGGCAGGCACAGGCTCGGGTTGAGTTTCCATCATGAAATGATTATAGCATGGATTCTTGGGTTTTACAAATGACTCCGCCGCCCAACACAACCTCGCCGTCGTACAGCACCAGAAATTGGCCCGGCGTGATGTCACGCTGAGATGAGTCAAAGCGGACATGGACCTTCTCGTGCGGCAGCGGTGTTACCGTGACCGCAGCCGGCCGCGCTCGATAGCGGATCTGCGCCGTGGCGCGGAAAGGGGCTGTGGGGGTCTCTTCGCTGAGGTAGTGCATCTCCTCAACTGTGCACTCATCCTGGCCCAGTTCCTCTGCCGTACCGACGATGAGTGTGTTCTCCGCCGTATCAATGGCGAGCACGTACAGTGGCTCTGCCGCCGCGATCCCCAGCCCTTTGCGCTGGCCGATGGTGTAAGCGGGCAAGCCCTGGTGCTGCCCCAGCACGCGCCCGGATGTATCGCGGATAGGGCCGGGCCGGAACAGGTGAGGGGCCTGCTGGGCCAGGAAACGGCGGTAGTCGCCGTCGGCCAGAAAGCACAAGTCCTGACTTTCGGACTGTTCTGCCACGGGCAAGCCACGCTGATGAGCGATAGCGCGCACTTCCTCCTTGGTCAACCCGCCCAGGGGGAAAAGGGTGTGGGCCAGTTGCTCCTGGGAGAGTGCATGCAGGAAGTAAGACTGATCTTTATGAACGTCTCGCCCGCGAAGCAGTTGGTAGCGACCTTCGACACAGCGCGCGCGAGCGTAGTGCCCCGTGGCTAGAAACTCTGCCCTCAATGCCAGGGCCCGGTTCAGGAGAAAGCCGAAGCGAATAGTGCGGTTGCAGGGGATGCACGGGTTGGGGGTGCGACCAGCGCCGTACTCGGCGACGAGGTAATCCACCACCTGGGCCTTGAAGTCTGTTTCGGCGTTAATGAGGTAGAAGGGGATGTCGAGCCGGTCGGCGACGCGTTCGGCGCGGTAGATCGCTTCGGACGTGCAGCAGCGGTTGGCGCGATTAACCTCCGGCCCGCGCTCGGCCCACAGCCGCAGCATCGCGCCGATGACCTCGTGCCCCTGTTCGACCAGGAGCGCGGCGGCGACTCCGCTATCCACACCACCGCTGAGGGCCACGAGGACCTTTGAAGGGAACCCCGGCGAAGGTTTGGCAGTAGCCTCCGGGTCAAAAGGGCCTTCGCTGGCTGAAGATTGTCCCGTGGCCAGGGCTGTTTGTAACCTTCGCCAGGATCTCATCCACACGCTCGCAGTTGCTCGACGATGCCCGGCAGCACCTCCAGCACGCGGGCTACGTCGGCCTCGTCGTTGGTGCGGCCCAGTGTGAGGCGCAGGCTCCCGATGCTCCACTCCGGGGGCAGCCCCATCGCCGTGACTACAAACGATGGCTCTGGCTCCCCCTCGGCGCAAGCCGCGCCGGAACTGGCGGCGATACCTTCCAGGTCGAGATTCAGCACCACCGACTCCCCCTCGACGCCACGGAAGGCGAAACTGGCGTGGTGGGCCAAACGTTCCGTGGGATGGCCTGTCAGGCGGCTCTCTGGGATGGACGTTAAAACGCCCTCAATGAGTTGGT
>CAZMOT010000018.1:0-13333 GCA_964568065.1 uncultured Anaerolineales bacterium | reverse complement strand
GCGGTTGCCAGCCCCACCGCCCCGGCGACGTTGACCGTGCCCGGACGCCGCCCCCGCTCGTGACCGCCGCCGGTGATGGCAGGCACGAGGGCGGTGTCGCGTCGCACGTAGAGCAGACCGACCCCCTTGGGGCCGTAGAACTTGTGGGCCGAAAGAGCCAGCAGGTCCGCGTTGATGTCGTCCAGTTCCAGCGGGAGCCGGCCGGCGGCCTGTATGGCGTCGGTGTGGAACAGCACGCCCCGCTCGCGGCAGACTTTTCCGATCCCTGACATGCGCTGTACCGTGCCGATCTCGTTGTTGGCCATCATCACACTCACCAGGCAGGTGTTGGACCGGATAGCGGCTGCCACGTCGTCCGGGTCCACGCGCCCGTGCTCGTCCACCGCCACCCGCGTGACCTCGAACCCGAACAGGTCGTGCAGTTGATCAACCGTGTGCCCCACGGCGTGGTGCTCGATGGGACTGGTGATGATGTGGTTGCCGCGCCCGTTCTGTCGAGCGGCCCAGGCTGCGCCCCGCAGCGCCAGGTTGTCGGCCTCGGTGCCGGAGCCGGTGAAGACGATCTCCGCAGGGCGGCAGCCCAGCACGTCGGCGGCGGTCTGGCGGGCCCCCTCCAGGCCGCTCGCGGCCGCCTGGCCGAACCCGTGCGATGACTTGCTGTTGCCGAAGGCCGCGCTCCAATACGGAGCCATCGCCTCTGCCACCCGTGGGTCCACGGGCGTGGTGGCGGAGTGATCCAGGTAGATGGTACGCTCAGGTGTGCTCATACAGATTCCTCTGTTCGGTAACATTATCATTTGACTTGACAGGGTCCCTGATCCATCCTTTCGTGACTGTTCCAAAATCGGGCAAACTGCTGATGGTGGGGCATTGCTCTAGGCCCAAAGTGGAGCAAGAAGCATCTCGCGAGCCCGTTTCTGTAGCAGCAGTGGAGCGATTCAAAAGCGTCCCCACACAATCCTCTCGTTTCCACCAGCGATTGGCAGGTGGGCTACTAGTCCGGTTTAGTGTACGCGTGGTGTATCCCTCGATCCTGTCGCTGGCGGAATGTCCCCTGGGGTTGGGGGGTCAGGTGAGCGCCAAAGCGGTACTGGAAAGGCCACATGCTCCGGTGATGGGAGATGCCCACCCGGTCGCCGTGTAACATCAGATCGCGGTCGGTATCAAGGCCGGACAGCGCGGCCAGGCGTCCGTTGACGAAAGTGATGCCCTCCTTCTCCGGTGGAAGCCCCAGGTGGTCAAGGAGATCCTGTATCGTGTTGCCCACGGGCAGTTCCAGGTGTAGTTCAGCGTAACTGTCGTGGCTCTGCTCACCCGCGTAGCACGCCATTGGCCTGTAGAGCCAGACTTCAACGTGGATGGTTTTCATGATCGCGAACCTCAAGCTGCTTATCGACGGCGCTTCTTCTTCCGCTTGCGCTTCGTCTTGCAAGGGGCAGAACGGCGGGCCGGTGGCTCTGGCGGGTGAACCCACTCGCTGCTTTCGTCCAACTCCAATGGCTGGCCGCAATCGGGACAGATTGGTTCGCCCCAGGCGGTATACTTCAAGCGCTGGGCGTTGTCAAACTCGTCGTAGATCAAGCGCGGGTTGTACGGTGCGGGGGTCCTGAGACGTGACGACTTTTTCGTGGGCGGCGTTGGTGCTGAAGCCCCCAGTCGCTGCAAGGCCCAACGGGCGTATTCCAAATCCAGCGCGTCGGCGCTCTGATCCAGCAGGGCAGCCTGGAGAAGGGGTCTGGCGCGGCGGTCGCGCAGGTCGCCGAAAGCTAGCGCCACCACGCGCCGGTTCTGGGTCCAACCGGCCTCCTCCCATACCTGGCGCAGGAGGTCGAAAGTGTCCCGGCTCCGCCGGCCGACACGGCCCAGCACCTCGGCCAGGGAGGTCTTGGTCTCGACGTTGCGCCCGTAGCGGAAGTAGGCTTGCACGGCGGAAAGCGCCGGGCGGCCGATGGCCATCAAGCTGAACAGGGCTGAGTCGTGGATGACGTCCTCAGGCTGTGAGTCGGCGACGATGCCCACCAGGGTGTCGGTGGCTTGAGCCGCTTTGAGTTCGCCCAGCAGTCGCACGGCCAGGATGGCTGCCCACCCTTCTCCTGGTCCACCCTCATACAAGTATTGCTCGGCCTCCGCCATGCGGATCAGATGAAGGATGACAGTACCACGCTGGTGAGTAAAGCGGCGGCGTTGCGCCGGTGAGAGGGTGCCCTGTTTCTGGGCGATGAGCAGGTCGAGGAGTTCTGCCACAGCCGGTGGTGGTTCCTCTCCCTTTAGTGCTTCCATCAACATAGAAGACAATTTGTCTAGCTCTACCTCCGGGGAGGGACGCAGGGGAATTTGCCCGAGGCGCTCCAGAGAACGGCGGAACTCGATCAGCCCCTCCAGCCAGCCGGACAGCGGGCGGTCAGTTTCAGCGGGCCAGTGGGGCCAGAAGGAGCGGCTGTGGAGGATGAGGGCTCCTGCCTGTCCGAATAGTTGTCGTAGTTCTTCATCGTCGGGGGAAAGTTCGCGAGCGGCAGCCAGCAGTTGATTCGGGTCGTCGGCGATGTCGTAATCTTCGTTGAGGTAGTGTTGGAGCGACAGGAGTGCCCCCGCAAGGTGGAGTTGGAGATCAGGACCGGCATGCTCGGCCAGGTGGGTGTAGGTCTCGCGCAGCCAGCGGGGGTGACCTTTGGTCGAGGCATCGAAGGTGAGCGTCTCCGCCGCTTCGAGCAGGCTGTCTGCCACAAGTCTAAATATCCCCGGCGGCAGGATTATGGACTGCATAGTGATCAGGACATTCAGCCTGGTCTGTTCGAGGGCGGCATAGGCATGAGCCAGACCATCTGGATGAGAGCGCCACTCCTCCGGCACCATCTCAGCGAAGGTTACAAGACTCTCCACTTTGCTGGTTTCCAATAGGATGGATTGGCCTGCTGTCTCTATACCAAGCAGATCGAACTGCAAGTCATCGGGCGCTGGGGGCGCTTCAACGCCCAGGTCCTCCAGTGCCTCCGCCACTGTGTTGTAGTCCATCAGGTCCAGATCGGGGTCCTCCAGTGCGGCCTCGAGCAGCGGGATGGCCTGCTCGCCGCCGGTCCGGGCCAGGGCATAGGCCAGCAGGCATTTCCCCTCGTCCCAGGTTGCCTCCTCCCACACTGCGGCCACCGTCTGATAGGCTCGCTGGTCCTCATGGCCGACCTCATCAAGCACCTGAGCTAATCCCGTTTTGCCCTCCACGTTCCACGAATAGCGCATGAAGGTCAGCACTGGCTCCAGCACGGGCGGGCCGATCTCCTCTAGAGCATAGGTGGCGGTGCTATAAATGATGGCCTGTGGATCAGCATCGGCGACGATGTCAATCAGCGATGATATGGCTTCCACCGCTTTCAGTTCCCCCAGCAATTCAACGGCGTGGATGGGAGCATATCCTTCACCGGGCGAATCTTCCATTTGCAGATACTCGTCGGTCGCCAGGTCTATCAAGGCCAGGATGGCCTCCTCGCGGTGGGTCTGACAGAGTGCCAGTTGTTCTGGCATAAAGTCCGTCTCGCCCTGCTCGATCAATTCCTGAATCAGGTCATCCACCGGCGATAGTGCGGCGGCCGGCTGCTCTTCCAGTTCCCGGATCGTCTCCTGCATCTCTCGTGTTGCCCTCTCCGATTCTGCGCGGGCTTCTTCGAGGGGGCCAAGAGGCGTCTGGCCGCCGGCGGTGTAATCTTCGACCAGGTTAGCGATTGTGACCAGCCAGGTCCCGGCAGGACCGTAAGCTTCCACTGGCCAACGCCACCACAAGGGGCGGCTGTGGAGCGCGATGGCGCCGGCCTGGACGATCAGGAACTGCGCGCGCTCCTGGTCCTCCTCAGCGATTTCCAGTGCCGAGGCGATGAGATCGTTGGGGTTAATTTCGGGGTCATAGTCGCCGGCGACGTAGCAGTTGAACAGGGCCTCCATTCCCTCGCCCAATTCGGCGAAAAACGTCGCAGCCATAGGAGCGAAGCAGTCGTAGTAGCGGCGCTCGTCCCGTTTGAGGCGTTTTCGTTCCTTGTCAAAGTCCAGGTGTGCCAGTGTTTCGTGAATCTCAGCCAGTGCAGCCGGAACTTTCTCAGGTGGCAACTGGACGGCGGCAAACAGGCCGGTGCTTTCGACGAACCAGTCTACCAGCATACCGGTGTAAGCCGCGCCGACGTCATCGGGGTCGTCTTCGCACTCTTCGCGCAGCCAGGGAAGATCCTCGCGGAAATGCTCCGCCGAGATTGAGTTTACCATGATGTCCAGGGCACTACGCCACATAGGAGAGGGTTTATCAGACATGGGTCCCCTTTCTATCATCTTGATGCTGGATACTGGATGCTCGGTGTTCGCATCCAGCATCCGGTTACACCACCAGTTTAGCGACGGTGACACCCTCGCCACCCTCTCTATCGCCGCCGGCCTCATAGGTGCTGACGAGGGGGTGTTCGGCCAGGAAGTTGCGCACCGCCCGTCGCAACGCGCCGGTGCCCTTGCCGTGGATGATGCGCACCCACGGCAACCCGGCCCGTGACGCTGCATCCAGGTGACGGTCTACGTGCTCCAGCGCATCCTCGACGGTATAGCCCCGCACATCTATCTGATCGCCAGGGGATGGAGCAGCGCGGACGCGGTGGTCGCGAACACCAGTCGTCTCCAGTTCAGGCGTTGCCGCGAGCAGTTCCAGGGCCGTCAGACTCACGCGGGTGCGAGCTGGTCCCACCTGCACATCTGCTTCCTCGCTGTCTATCTCAAGGATGCGCCCCTTCGCGTTCAGCGGGCGCACCCAGACAGTGTCGCCTGGGCGGATGGGGTGCTGGCTGACATTGGGCACGGGGAGAGGTTCCAACAACTCGGGCTCTGGACGCTGGGCCTTCAGTATCTCGACGGCCTCCTCGACCGCGGCCACGGCCTTCAGCGGCGCAGCAGCGGCCTGCAGGCGACGTCGCAAGGCGCGCACCTCGGCCCGCAACGCCTCCAGTTCCGTCGTTGTTTCTTCGCGAGCCTGCTCCAGGATTTCCTGGCGTTCTTGCTCAATAGCTTCCAACCGCTCGCGCAGGCCGCGTGCCAGTTTTTCGGCTTCGGTGCGGGCTTCGTTGGCCGCGTCCCGCGCTTGGACCGTCTGGATGCGCAGCCGGTGGATGTCGGCCAGCATGTCTTCGATGCGTAGGTCGTCTGGCGAGACCATCCGACGTGCCGCCTCGACGATGTTGCGCGGCAGTCCCAGTCGCTGGGCGATGGCGAAGGCGTTGGAGCGGCCCGGCAGCCCAATGGTCAGTTTGTAGGTCGGGCTTAGTGTCTCCGGGTCGAACTCTACACAAGCGTTGCGCACGCCAGGGGTGAGTTGAGCGTAGCCCTTGAGTTCGGGGTAGTGGGTGGCGACGAAGGTCGTCGCTCCACGGCAGCGGAAGTGATCCAGCAAGGATCGGGCCAGCGCCGCTCCCTCGGCCGGGTCGGTGCCTGCGCCGAGTTCGTCCAGCAGCACCAGGGTGCGTTCATTGGCCTGATCGAGGAACGAGAGGATGTTGGTCAAGTGGGATGAAAAGGTGGATAGATTCTGCTCGATAGATTGCTCGTCGCCGATGTCGGCGTACACGGCTTGGAAGGGAGAGAAGGCCGAGCGGCGGCCGTTGCCGTCGCATGGCTCGACCGGGAGGTGCAGTCCTGCCTGAGCCATCAATGTCAGCAGGCCCACGGTCTTCAGACTGACGGTCTTGCCGCCGGTGTTGGGGCCAGTGATGACCAGTACGTGGGTCTCGTCGTCCAGTGTGACGTCAATGGGCACGACCGTCTGCGGGTCGAGGAGGGGATGGCGAGCGCCGATGAAACGGATGGTGGCACCCCCCCCTACCCCCCCCCCAGGGGGGGCGAGAAGGGGGGCAGTGGCGTTGATGGCGTCGGCGTACTTCGCTTTGGCGAAGGCCAGGTCGAGTTCGGCCAGCGCCTCCACGGTCTGCTCGATCTCGGTGGCGCGTTCGGCGATGAGGCCAGATAGGTGGGCCAGGATGCGGTTCACTTCTTGCGTTTCTGCAAGTTGGAGTTCGCGCCAGGCGTTGTTTAGTTCAACGACAGACAGGGGCTCGATGAAGATGGTGGCGCCAGAGGCAGACACATCGTGAACGACGCCCCGGATGCGGCCTTTGAAATCGGCTTTGAGGGGGATGACGTAGCGGCCCTCGCGTTGCGTGATGAGCGGTTCCTGCAGGAAGGGGGCGTTGTGAGGTGAATGAAGGATGTTCTGGAGTTTATCCTGTATCCGGTCGTGGGCGATGCGTACCTCACGGCGGATGCGGGCCAGTTCGGGAGAGGCGTTATCGCGCACGTTCCCGCGCTCATCCAGGCAGCGGTTGATCTCTTCTATGACCCCAGGACAAGGTTGGATACGGCCAGCCAATCGCGCCAGGTTGGGGAACTGGCCCTTCAGTCGGGTCAGAGTGCGATGAAGGTTGCAGGCGGTGACGAGGGTGTCGCGCACATCGAGTAGGTCCGGTGTCGGCAACACTGCTCCTCTTTGGGCAGCTTCTGCCAGGGGGCGGACGTCGTGCGCGCCGCCCAGGGTGGTATCGGGTTTGGCGTCCAGCAGCGTGCGGGCTTCGCTCGTCGTCTCTAGCCGCCAGCCGATCTCTTGCAGGCTGGTCGCTGGCGTGAGTGCGTGGGCCTTTTCTTCCCCGGCAGAGAAACTGGCGTAGGTCGCCAGACGTGCCAGAACCTTGGGGAACTCTAGCGTGACCAGGTGCTTAGCGTCCACGCGACGGATCCAGATCGTAGACGTAAATCGGAGGTGGGCTCTTGGGGAACCAGAACGACTGGGCGACTTGGTAGTGCACGTAGAGCACTTTGTTGAATGGCTGTCGAAACACTGCCTTGTTGTGTGTGCGCCGCAGACTGCCGTAGCCAGCAGTGTTAAACGTGATACTGGCGACCAGGAGGCCAATAACCAGGTAGACAACTACGCCGCCCAGTTTGTCCACGATGCCTAGCCTGGGCAGACCTGTGTCCTGGAAATATCTCCGTCCGATAATGTCCATTACCACCCAGATGATTATCGCCAGCAAACCGAAGGAGATGGCCAGGGTGTCGTGGTTCACTTGCCCAATTGAGGCGACATCAAATTCTGGGGAGCCAGTTTGACGGAAAGTTGCTAGTGTCATTTCCCATAAGAGCACCCCGACCTGTATACAGGCGGCGACGTAAGGAGCCAGTATACGATATAAGGCTGCTGCTACGGCGGTGGCGAAGTATATCATCGCTATGGTCATGATACCACGGATGATGCCCTGCTTGTAGCCGGCAGTGCTGAAAGCTACTGCAATGAGCAGCACCACCAGTTCAATGAACTGGAAACCAGGGATGAGGAAGGAGAGTGCGATAACTACAGCGCTGCCTAGAGCGCCGATCATCATAGGTGGGAGCACCTCTTTGGCCGATGGTCTTTGTATTTTCCTTAGCAGAGTCACAGTTCCCTCCACAAGTGCTAGATCTGACTGGTAAGTACATCTTATCTAGCATACTATACCATATAGGAGAGAGGGTAGCAAGTTACCGGGGTTCGACTGCCGGCGACAGGTTGCGGGCGATGCGAGCCAGGCAGGCAGGGTCGCGCCATAAGGCCCCGCCTATCTGGATGGCGGCGGCGCCTGCGCGTAGGAAGGCCAGGGCGTCTTCTACGCTGTGGATGCCACCGCAACCGATGAGCGGCATCGGCACGAGTTCGGCTACGCGGCGTAGGGCGCGCAGCGCCAGCGGCAGCACAAACGGCCCATAAAGGCGGCCGGTGACGAAGCGACCGCTGGGCGCGTGCCAGGCGGTCCCACGGGGTGGGGCGCCGACGGTGAGCACGTCGGCACCGGTCTCGACCGCTACTTCGCACAGCGCAGATGCGCTGGCCAGTGGCAGTCGCACGATGAGGGGTTGGCTTACGGCGTCGTGGGCTGCCTGGATGACGTCTGCGACTTTGTCGGGGGTGGCGGCATCGGATAGGCCCAGTTCGATGGCAGCCACCGCCTCGACATCGGAGAGCCGCCGGCAGCAGGAGGCTGTCTCGTCGGGGGAGGTGCCGGCCACGTGCGCGATGACGGGCACGGGGGAACGGGCCCAGGCGCGGGCGTAGCGGTGCACAACGGCGGCGGCACCGGGGTTAGCCAGCCCGGTGTGGAGCAGCACGCCGTCAGGGATGGGCAAGGTGCGAGGCGGCTCGGCCCCCCGACGCGGTCCGGCTGTGACTGGCCCGACGACGACCGCGCCCAGCGCCTCTACCTCGACCAGCCGGACGTACTCCGTACCAAAGCCGAAGCAGCCCACCGCAGGCATGACGGGGTTGGCAAGCGTGAGCCCTGCCTTATGGTTGGGGGCCAGGTCAATGACCATCATCGCACCTCCGGCGGGGAACCTTGCAAAGGTTCAATAGCTCCTTGCAGCCTTCGCAAGGTTGGCTCACCGCAACTCCAGCAGGTTGAAGACGGGGCCATCGGTGCAGGCCAGTTTGGTGCCGCGCGCTACCTGCACGGCGCAGCCCCGACAGGCCCCCACACCGCAGGCCATCGCGCATTGGAATGCGTTCGGTGGCACGACCAGCGCCTGGGCGAAACGCTCGCCCGGCCCTATACGCACCTCCCGCACGATCTCTGCCAACGCGGGGTAGGTCGTCGGGTCATCGGCGATGCAGACGCAATCGGCCCAGCGCACCAGTTCAGGGAAGAGGTCGAGGACGGGGCCCTGGTGACCGGCAGAGCCGTCGGCGGTGACGATATGTACCTCCAGGGACGGGGGCAGCAACCGGACGGGGTAGAGTGCAGCAGCGGTGGGGGCTGAAAGCAGTAGGGCCACGTAGAAGCCTGGTTTCTGCTGCGCCAGCGGCAGCAGCGCTGGCAGGTGGTCGGTGGCAGCGACCAGCAGCAATCGGCTGGCCTCTATGCTCACCTCGAAGCCACGGCCGAGCGGCCCGACGAGGTCAACACCGGCTCCGGGGCGGAGAGCGGCAGCCGGGTGGTTCGGCGGGACGAGCACGTCGAACCCCTCAGCGTCCAACCAGGCAGGGAATAGCGGGGTGCGAAGGTAGTCGCCCAGATCGGCCGAGATGAAACGACCTGGAGCCAGCCCCTGTGCGATCTCAGGTACGCTCAGGACGACCCGCACGAAGGGGCCGCATTTCTCCACGTTCGTGACCAGCGCGTTTGTCTGCACCATTTTGAGGTGGACTATGCCACAGGTGGTGCGTTGTGTCAAGTTCTCATCGTGTGTATAATAGGGGTGCGATGGAACCGTTGCGTATCTTGCTGGCGGATGATCACCTGCTCTTCCGTAAAGGATTGGCCCGCTTGCTCGATGCCCAGCTTGATTTTGAGGTCGTGGGGGAAGCGGCGGATGGGCTGGAGGCGGTCGAGCAAACGCGGCTGCTGCGGCCGGACCTGGTGCTGATGGACATCAGTATGCCCAACTGTGACGGATTGGAGGCCACCCGCCGCATCAAGGCCCAGATGCCAGAGGTGCGGGTGGTGATGCTGACCGTCTCTGATGACGAGCAAGACTTGACGACCGCCGTGCAACACGGGGCGGATGGGTACTTGCTCAAAGACCTCCTGCCGGAGACGCTCTTTCAGCAGTTACGGGGTTTGATGTCGGGGGAGACGCCGGTATCGCGGGCGATGACGGGCAAGCTGTTCCGCCAATTGGCGCAGCGGGGCCGGCCAGCCGTGCAGCCAGCGGCCACGACCGTGCTTTCGGCGCGCGAGTGTGAGGTTCTGGCATTGATTGTGAGCGGTTACTCCAATCCGGAAATCGCGGAGGAACTGGGCATTGCCCGCAACACGGTGAAGAACCACCTGCGCAGCATTCTCGCCAAGCTGGGGGTCAGGAACCGGGCCCAGGCGGCCGCTTATGCCGTGAGCCACGGGCTGGTGTGCTTGCCCGAGAACTTTGATTAGCGCCGGTTGATCAGCCAGATGCCGCCGACGAGGATAGCTGCGCCAATGACCAAGGCCGGGGTGACGGGCTCGTCCAGCAGCCAACGGCTGAAGGTGACGGCGAACATGGGCACGAAGTAGAAAGCCCGCCACGCGCCCGGCCGGCATTTGCTCCACCGCGCCGAACCAGACGCTGAAGGCAAAGACGGTGCAGGGCCACGCCAGGAAGAGGACCGACCACCAGAAGGAAGCGGGCAAGGTCGGCAGTTGAGCCAGCAGCGAGGGACGAACGAAGGCCAGGGAGAACAGGCCGGCGAAGGTCATCGCGATGCCGGCCACCAGCAGCGGCGGATGGCGTGCCACGAGCGGTTTGCCAGACACGGTGTAGATGGCCCAGCAGACCGGCGCCAGCATGGTGATGAAGGCGTACCTCACGTCGTCCAGCGTCATGGCGCGCCCGCTGCCAGGTAAATCGCTTGCCCAGGAAGATCACCGAGAGGATATACGTGAAGGCGGGGTTGAGGGCAATGATCAGGCTGGCGGTCCTGGCGGCGACGCGGGTCTCGCCCCAACCCAGGAAGACGTTGTAGAGCACCGCGCCGATTAACCCCAAGAGCGGTAGCCGCCAGCCCTCAGCACGCATTATGCGCCAGACCTGGCGCCCGCGCGTGGGGAGCAGCAGCACGGCAAAGGTAACAGCCACAGGCACAAAGCGCACGGGACCGTGCCAGCGGATAGACCACTTCTCGTCGCCGAAGGTTTTGGTGAAGTAGAAGGCCAGTACTGCCGCCTCGGTGGTGCTCTGAGGCGCATGTTTGGCGGGGATACGATGGATAATTTCAGATGCGCCCCGTTGCATTTCTGGCGACGATTGTGCTAGACATGCTGCGCGCTGACAGGCAAAGGGATTCATAGCCAGATTGTACGCCGACCTGCACACCCGTGCAAGTCCCCGCGCCGGTCATGCCCGACGTGGTCCACGCTGGCGGTGATGCTGTGGGTGTATGAGTGACAGCGGAACGAGACCGCTCAAACCACAACGGTTGGGGCGGTCTTGTGTTGCGGGGTTTTGACTTCGGCGCAGGGTCGGGCTATACTAGCGCCCGTCAAGTAAGAGGACACCTCACGGCTTGTGGGGGGTGCGGGGCGCAACCAAGGCGGCGCGACGGAGGAGGGCAGCGCGTCCGCCATCGTGACTACGACCCCATCTATTTTCACCCCCGCGGTTGACCTGCCCAATGCCGTTTATATCTGGACGGTGCGAGCTCACGATAAGGCTGATAATACCTGTGTCTTTGTTGCCAAACAGAGTTTTACGATCAATGCCACGACTGGCATTCACCTGCCGATCATATTGAAGGAGTAGGTCGGCGTTGTTTCTGTCAGACAATCCCCTGGCTTGAATATAGGGATGACGAGATTCATACACTGCACCCTTGTTGAGGGAAGCCGGCGTCGGCAATCTTGTCGCCGCCGACGCCGGCCTCTACACCGGTACTGCAGATCGTTACGATGACCGGCCGTTATGGTCACCGGGATGGACTACGAGCCACTACTCCTCAGGACGAGGGGCAGGTACAAGCGCACGGCCACCACGCACGTCACGCCGGTCGTCTCCTGGCCCGCCGTGATGGTCACCGGTACGGTGCCCTGCAACCACTCAGCGGTCCCGAGCCCACACCAGAGGCTGTAGTTGCCCGTCGGGAACCCACACAAGACGAACGAACCGTCAGCGTCTACGTTGAAGAACGTCTGCAAATCTCCAGAACCGTTCACATAGAACTCTGGCGAGTCACCTGCCGAGTCATAGACCCTTCCCGTTACTCCAATCACCTGCGGCCGGCCGCTCACGTCGGTGACCTGGCCGGAGGCGCACCCACCCAGCGTCAGGGTGGCGTTGGCGGTGCTCGTCACCCCGTTGGTGACGGAGACCGTGGTGGCGCCGGCCGTGGAAGGCGCGTCATCGTACCATTCGGGTATGTACGGGTTCGTGTAGAACTTGACCAGGTAGTTCCCTTTCAGGCCGCACTCTTTGTACGTACCATCGGCGCCGGTCGTCGTAGGGTATCTACCGAGGGGATCCGCGAGGAGCGCTTCCGTGTAGTAGCGCTGCACGCTTACGCCCGGGTTCGCCCCGGCCACGTTCGCGGTCACCACGCCGCTGATGCAGCCGGTCGCCGTGACCATGTCGGCGTTGACATCCGTCGTCGTCATCCCGGTGGTGACGGTGACGACATCGGCGACAGCCATCGAGGCCGTGTCGCTGTACCATTCGGGGGCAAACGCCGCTCCAGAACCCGGGACAAACAGGGCCTTGTACGTGCCCGATTGTACATTCTGGATCACGTAGGTGGGGCTCTCATACCACCAGACAGAGGTCTGATTACTATACTGACCCGTCCCCGCGTCATACAGAACCACTACCACTCCATCGCCACCACCAAGCGGGTTGCCGCCGTTTTTCGTGACCGTTCCGGTGACCGCGCCGGTAGCAGCAGGAGGAACAGTCGGCGTCGTCGGCGTCAGAGCCGCGCTGATGTTGGGCGTCGTGATCCCGGCGGTGACGCTCACGGGCGTGGCCAGGTCCAGAGTTGATTGGTCGTCGTAGAATTCTTCGACATAATCTATGTGGCCAAACCGGACCTTGTAATAGCCCGTGGCCAACCGGGCGAGACTGTAAGCGCCAGAGGGGTTGGTATTTATACCCTTAAGGTAGTTGTCCGACTGGTCGTAAAGGCCTACCCAGACCCCATCTATCGGCAAAGTGGTGACCGCGTCCGTCACCACGCCGGTGATCCACCCGCCGACGGTCACATCGGCGTTGACGGTCACCGTCGTCCCGGCGGTGACCGTCACGGGGGTGGCCGCATCCAGCGAGTCCTGGTCCTGGTACCACTCCGTCACGATGGAAGGCGAGCCAAATTCCACAAAGTACGCGTGCGTGCCTGCGTACGGGACCGTGATGGTATACCGGCCGTTGGCGTCGGTCCAGCCATTGCTGGCCAGGGACTTGTAGGCGTTGTAGACCTGTACGAATGCTCCGGCCACTGGCGTGCTGCCGCCAACCATGACCGTGCCGGTGATGGCCCCCTTCTTCTCCAGGGAGATGTTGACCCCAGTGACTACCCCCCCTGCAGATATATCTATGGCATCGGCGGTGGAGAAGTAGGCCTTGTCGTTGTACCATTCTTGGGCCGTCCCTATGCCGCCAGCATCCGTAAACAGTATCTTGACATTACTGTAGGGAGCGGTGACGGTGACCGAGTAATAGCCGCCGGCACCGACGAAAACGCTCTTGAGAAACACTCGGGATACGCCGTCCTGAACATTCACTCCGACCGTGCCCGCCGCCACCGGCGTGCCATCGGCGGCGTACGTCACCCGTCCAGTGATGGACGCGGTGGCGAGGATGGACGCCGGCGCGCCGATTCTCGGCGCTCCCG
>CAZMOT010000017.1:0-37017 GCA_964568065.1 uncultured Anaerolineales bacterium | reverse complement strand
CTTCTAGCCCGGCCACTCAAAGTGGCTGGGATGGGAGCAGTGCGCCTTGCTCCCATTATGAGTTCCAATCCTAGCGCGTATACTCTGGACTGTCAAACCAGGCACTTCAGGTAACCTTACGTTCTTTGGTTCCCAGGGGCCCGGCGTACTGTGATCTTGCGTGCCGGATTATACTTTGGAGAGCTCTGCTTGTCAAACGCGCGGTACTTGCACTGGAACCCAATGATGGCCTGGGAACAAGGTTTCCCTGGACCAGGGCTCAGGAGCGATTGACGGCGAGGACAACCAGGACATCGTAGCCCACCAACCTATGATTCGACGGAGATGACCAGGGCTGCGCTCAGACCGCGACCCTCTGGCCCGCAACTCAAGCCCTGGATGGGCCTCACGTGGAGTAGGATGGGACCATCAAGGGCGTATCTAACGCATCTGGCTGCTCAACTGCAAAAGAATCGCGCCCTGCTGTCGTTCACCACAGATTGGGGGGCATCTGAGCTAGGACAGTCCCACCCCACGTCCTCACGAATGAAACGTTCCACTCCTGCTTTTCCCGACTAACCAAGAAACTGCCTGACAAACAGCATCAGAGCGTGAGAGTATAATCGCAGAATACTGCGATCCTGCCATTGCATCGTCGCGGGATTGCCTTTACTCTCATATGGTGGACGAAAAGTGCAACGATAACCAAAACCTCCTTGATAAGCTAATAACTGTTCTGTTGAGATTGTTCCGGAAGTGTTGTTCTGCCCACGCTTCTTCTCTGCCATGACTGATGCCACCTATCAATCTGCTGATTTTGGCCCACCTGCGAAGAGCTCACCCATAGCGGTTCAGCGAAGCTGTGCCGCTGTCGGGTGTAGCGACACGCTCTGTATTCCTTCTTGTATAGTGTTTCAAGGGATCGAAAAGATGGTAGTATTGGTCCAGGCACGCGTCTTCTTCATAGTGTGACAGAGCGGGGACAAGTGAATCACGGCAATCCTTGTCGAGTTCATAGGCGTACTCATAGGTCAAATGAAGACAGAACCCTTTTCCTATCTCCCGCAGTTCGACTTCCAACGTCACTCCGTATTCTGTGAGATAGGAATCCATTTCAAGTGATGGTGAGTTTCCGCAATATGGACGTAGCACGGGTTCAGAGTTTGGACCTTTGAAGAATGAAACCGAGCCTCTCCGATCCGTTTTCTTTTGGATCGCAAGAAGGTTCCCGGCCTCGTTTTCCCATTCGCCAATGAGTTTGCTGATATCGTTTTCCATTATCCTCTATGCAGAACGGTCTGCGCTTCACCCACTTGGCTGGGGTGTATGGACTTACTCTTTGCGTTGGGCCCGCCAACATCAGTGCTGGACCGCCAGGCGGGTGCACAGCAACGACCTGACTGGGAGGTTGCCCTTAAAACCGAAACTATCTTCAAATTCGCGCCACGATTAGGCAGTCAGCTCCAGCGGGAGTTCGGCGCGTTTGTCGGCTCTTGTGGTACGAGGTCTCGCTATAGTGCAGATTCCAAAAGTGCTTGAAAGGACTGTTTTGCGTTCTCAATTTCACTTCTGTCTCGTGATACGCTCCATTGAATGATTAGGCCATCTTCGGCGTAATGTGGCAGAAACACAAGTTGACTATCCACAATCACAAAGTCGCGCAGGGAATGTGGCGGTACATCATTCTCCGACACTGACCGTACTTCAATACCAGCTTTTTCAAGGCTTTGAATGCCTCTTGGGCGAAGTTCCACATCAAACGTGATGAGAATCCTCCTAACTCGAATCCCACGTTGATTAGCTGAGATACATGCATCGCTGATGTCGTCATTGCTTAGGCCGTCTGATAGCATGGCAGGTCTAACCATAGAGACAATGTCAATACTGTCGTTAGCCATATCTAAAGCGTTCTTTAGATCTACCGCTATAACGATCTTCCGAGTGCGGAAATAGCACCTTCGGTGCCATACAATCGTGCAAGTCTTGTCGCCAGATTCCTATCACCTAGTACCGTTATTGCTAACAGGGTAATCACCAGAATACGAGTTGTTGACTCAGGTCCAAGAATCTGCTATAATTGAAATAACGTCATCCACAGCAGCAGATCCCCATCGCGACAAACATCGACGCATCATAGAGCTCCCGCTCGTCGAGATACGAACGGTGCGGCAGGCTCTGTGATCGGGCATGAATATCCTGGCGAACTTATTCTCACCAGGAACGTGGTCATGAAGAAACCTGCGCTCCGCAAATGGTTGCTTATCTCTGCCGGTTTACTCTCCGTGGGTCTCGCCACTGCCGGCATCTTTTTGCCAGTCTTGCCTACGACGCCTCTCCTCCTGCTGGCCGCTGCCTGCTTCATCCGCAGTTCGGATCGGTTCTACCAATGGCTTATCACTCATCGACTGTTCGGTCGTTACATCAGGTATTATCGAGAGTACCGAGCGATCACCAGACAGGCCAAGATAACGACCATAGTCCTGCTCTGGGCAACCATCGGCTACACCGCGTTCGTCGTCATCCATTCCCTGCTACTCCGTGTTCTGCTATTGTTGATTGCGGTTGGTGTAACTGTACACGTGTTGAGTTTGAAGACGTTGACCAGGGAACACCTGTCCCACGAGTCGGAGATAGAGCATCAGCGAGAGGAAGAGTCGATCTGAAACGCCAGGGGAACAGGAGACGGCCCTCGCGTGGATGGTCAAGGCCATAGCAACTCGTCCAATGGAGGGTGTGATGCCCATTCTGGAAACCCGGGCAATTCGAAAGCAGTACGAGCTGGGTGAGCATACGGTGCACGCGCTCACGGGTGTAGACTTTGCCGTGGAGGAAGGGGAGTTTGTCGCCATCATGGGGGCCTCAGGCAGCGGCAAATCGACGCTGCTTCACCTCCTTGGCGGTCTGGACCAACCGTCCGATGGCGAAGTAACCCTCGCGGGCCGGCGACTATCCGTGTTGAACGACAGGCAGGCTACGTTGGTACGACGGCACAACGTTGGTTTTGTCTTTCAATTCTTCAACCTGCTCCCCACGCTGACCGCGGAGGAAAACGTCGCTCTCCCTCTCATCATTGACGGGCAGAACCTTCGGAAGCACCAATCCCGCATCGACGCGATGCTCGAACTCGTCGGGTTGGCCGATCGCCGGCATCACAAGCCCGATCAGCTTTCGGGTGGTGAGCAACAGAGAGTATCGGTTGCCCGCGCTCTCGTTACCGAACCCTCTATCGTCCTCGCCGACGAGCCGACCGGAAACCTGGATTCCAAGACAGGGAAAGCCATCATGGGGCTGCTGCGCCGCTCCTGCGATGAGCTTGGCCAGACGATTGTCGTGGTGACTCACGATCCGCGAGCTGCCACTTACGCCGACCGCGTCGTGTTCCTGAGGGACGGGCAGATTGTCGGAAAAGTCTCGTGTGCCCATGGTGATCGGTCAGACCAGCGTCTCAGCATGATCATGAGCGCAATGGAAAAGCTCCAACTCTAGGACACGTCGGTGAGCACCTCCCGAAACTCTAGGGTTGTAATGATAGCCGTAGGAAGTGGCGACCGCAGCGGGCAACCGCCCCTGTGGTTCTCTGCTCCAGCGAAAGGAAGCCAGAGATGGCTGGCACTCTTCTGATCGCGTTGCGTTCTCTGCGTGCACGCTCGTCGCGCACGGTACTCACCACGTTTGGTGCCGTGTTGGGCGTCGCCGTCATCCTCTCCATCCGCATCACGAACCGCAGCACCATCGAATCGATAACTGCCGTCTTCAACGAGGCCTCGGGCAAGGCCCACCTCGTCGTGGCTCGTTCGAGCACGAGCGACCAGGGGTTTCCTGAGAGTGCTCTGCGCCGCGTCGAGAACGTCGCTGGCGTGGAGGCAGCGATCCCCTCCCTGCACGCTCGGACTTTGCTTGTTGACGAGGCTGATGAGGCTTCCTCCTCCCAATTGGACATCAGCTTTTTCGGAGTTGCCGCAGGGGGGCTTTTGCTGTATGGCGTTGATCCTTCACTAGATCCGCAGGCCCGCGAGTACAAAATCGTCGCTGGTCGGTTTCTACCCCCTGATCCTGATGCCTATGAGGTTGTCCTGGTGGAGAACTATGCCGATGATGAACAGATCCAGGTGGGAGATGACGTACAGGTACTCACACCCGAGCGCGTCGAGACCTTGCGCGTGGTGGGTCTGATGTCGAAGGAGGGACCGGGCCGACTGAATAACGGGGCCTTTGGCATCATTCCGCTGGAGACGGCACAGTGGATCTTTGGTCGGACCGGCGACTTGGACCAGATCGACATCGTGGCAGTGCCCGAAGCTGCCAGCGGTCCGAGCCTGGATAGCCTCAAGGTCAAGCTACAGGCACGTCTCGACGATAGCTACGCCGTGACGTATCCTGCCGCCAGGGGCAGGCGCGTGACCGAGATGCTCGACGGATACCAGATTGGCCTCAGCTTTTTCAGCGTTATCGCGCTCTTTGTGGGCACATTCTTGATCTACAATGCGTTTTCCATGACCGTCGTCGAGCGCACCCGCGAAATTGGCATGTTGCGCACGGTGGGGATGACCCAACGCCAGGTTGTGGCGCAGGTCCTGACCCAGGCTGCCGTCTTGGCCATCGTAGGATCGACGCTGGGCGTTGGGGTGGGCCTCTTGCTGTCAAAGGGCCTGATCAGAGGGATGGAACTGCTCCTCGCCCAGGAGGTGAGCCAGGTCAGTGTACCTCTTGCTGATCTTTCCGTGAGTGTGTTGGTGGGGCTCTCCGCCACGCTGGTTGCGGCGTCCATCCCCGCCTGGCAAGCCAGCCGCATCTCACCCCTCGAGGCCGTGCGCATCCGTAGCAGATCGAGCGAGGGTTGGATTATCCGGAGAGGCTGGATCGTCGGTACCATCCTGTTGGGCCTTTCATACCTGATTCAGTATCATATCCGCCTGCCCTCCACCGTCGAGGAGTCGCTCGGCCACCTGGTACCGCTGGGTCTGTTGTTGGGCGGCACGTTGCTGATACCGATCAGTGTCGGGGCCTGGGAGCGCCTGGCGCGTCCCTGGGTCCGTCGCATCTATGGAAGCGAGGGGCAATTGGGGAGCCGCAACGCAAGACGCGCCAAATTGCGCACCACATTGACAGTGGCCGCGCTCATGGTCGGGGTGGCCATGCTCTTGAGCATCAGGGCGGTGGCGAGCGCCTTTGAGTATGACATTAGAACCTGGTTGGAGAATTATATCGGGGGCGACCTGTACGTGCATTCCTCTTTGGAGATGCGCGCCGAATTGGGTCGCCGAGTTGAGGCGGTCGAAGGAGTCGCCGCCGTAGCACCGATACGATACTTTGATGTGAAGCGACTGAAACCCGGTGGAGGCAATGAGGAACTTAGCTTTATGGCGGTTGATCCATCCGCGTACCGTCGTGTGACCTCCTTCGTCTTTGCCGCAAACCAGGGGGAACCTGATCGCCTGCTGGACAGGCTAGAGCAGGGAGGCGCGGTGTTCATCTCCTCTGTTCTATCCGAGAAGTACGGCCTGGAGCGGGGCGACACAGTTCGCCTGCGGACCCGGCGGGGAGAGATGGATTTCGAGGTAGCCGCCGTTGTCGTCGACTTTTACAACCGCGGGATGGTCGTCCAGGGCAGTTGGAGAGACATGCGCCATCACTTCAAGCTGAACGATGTCAGTGCCTTCTTGGTCAAGGTTCAACCAGGATATTCTGTAGACGGGATCCGAGACCGGATAGATCATACCTACGGCAAGCGCTACCACCTCACGATCGAATCGAACGAGACACTCAGCACACAGGCCTTTGCGTTGCTCGCTCAGACCAGCAGTCTGTTCGACGTGCTGGCGCTGATTGCCATGATCGTGGCTGCCCTGGGGGTCATCAACACGTTGACGATGAATGTGCTGGAGCGGACGCAGGAGATCGGGATGCTCCGCAGCCTGGGTATGACGCGAGGCCAGGTGGCAAAGATGATCCTGGCAGAGTCGGGGATGATGGGCCTGATTGGCGGTGCGTTTGGCCTGATCTTTGGTGTGCTCCTGTCGCGTGCTGTCCTGAGTAACATCAACGCGGCGACTGGCTATGAGTTGACCTATGTTCTGCCAGCCCAAGGCGTTGTGGTCAGCGTGATCATATCGCTCATTGTGTCTCAGCTGGCTGCGATTTGGCCTGCTCGGCGTGCAGTAGGCATCAACATCATCGAGGCGATACAGGTCGAGTGATGTAGATATGGCACCACTTTCAGAGAGCTCCGAGCGGGGGGAGAGCGATGAGGCGATGTATTGTCCGCCTGGATAGCAGAGCTGCCTTGAGAGAGGCGCGCGCAGGTGGAAAGGGGGTCAGCCTGGCCTGGCTGCGGAGGAGTGGTTTCAAGGTTAAGCCTGGCTTTGTCATTACGCCTCGGGCGTTCCGGTGTTTCCTGTCGGACGCTGGTGTTGAGGCAGTCGCCCCGCGAGGAAATCTGACCCGGCGTGACATGGAACAGGCCCGGGAGCGTCTCATAGCCCATCCGATACCGGATCGTCTTGCACGCTCCATCATCAGAGGCTACCGGAGACTCGACCCACCGGTCGCCGTCCGTTCCTCAATGATCGGCGAAGACGCAGTTGCTACTTCCTTCGCGGGACAGCTCGACACCGCCCTGAACGTACAGGGACAGGAAGAGCTCCTCAGAACCGTGAGGGATTGTTGGGCCTCTATGTTCAACTGGCGACTTCTAAGCTATTTGACCGAGCATGGGAAAGTCTCGTCGGGGGGTCTGCCAGAATCCCTCGCTATGGCAGTGGTCGTGCAGCAGATGGTGGATGCCCAAGCCGCTGGGGTGGTGTTCAGTGCAGATCCCCTGACCGGGCAGCGTTGCGTCGTCATCGAGGCCGGCCATGGGTTGGGCGATGCGGTGGTTCAGGGCCTGGTCGAGGCCGACCGATACGTCGTGGATGCCCGTGGCGTCATCGCCGAAGCAGCTCCCGTCAACGCGGGAGCACCGGTTCTGCAGGACGAACAGATCCTGCGCCTGTCAGAGATCGTGTGTGACGTGGCCCGGAGGGCCAAGGTTCCGCAAGACGTCGAGTGGGCGTGGGACGGGGCCGAGTTCTATCTTCTCCAGAGTCGCCCTATCACGTCGCTGGCGGGAAAGAGGATCTATTCCAACAAGATGGTCTCGGACATGTCGCCGGGGCTCATCAAGCCGCTGGTCTATTCCACCAAGACAGTCGCCATGGCCAGGAACGTGTTTGGACGGTTGTTCACGGAGCTGATCGGGCCCAACGATATCGAATTTGCGTCGCTGGCAGCTCGTATTCATTCCCGGGTCTACACGGACATCACGACGCTGGGAGAGCTGTTCGAACAGGTAGGGCTGCCGACGAACTTTTTTGAAACGATGGCCCGAGATGAGCGGCCCGACATCACACGCCCTCGGCTCACGCCGCGGATGCTGCGCGCGACTCTTCGCCTTCTCGGCTTTGTCTGGCGTCACTCAAGGGTCGCCGACGACATTGCGGCCTTTGTGGAACGCCACGATCAGGAGCTGGAGCGTTATCGCCACGCCGACTGGACGTCCCGCGATCCCCAGCACTTGCTGGCCGAGTTTGATGAGCTTATGCGCCTACACGCTGAATGTCAGTGGTCTGTCTTCATTGGGCCGATCAATCTGATGGTTCGCAAGAGATTGCTGGACAAGCTGGTCAAGCGGTGGGCATCGGATGTGATACCGGGCGACCTGATCCGGGGGCTGGTAGGGTTAAAGGCCCTGGAGCCCAACGAGGAACTGCAAGAGATGGCGGCGCAGGTTCCGTCCCTGGGGGAAGCAACGCGACGCATGCTGATCGAGAAAGACGACCATTCCATTCGGGCGGCGCTGTCTACCTCAGAGGAAGGGCGCGCTCTCTTGCACAGCATGGACGTCTTCATGGATCGGTATGGCTTCCTGAGCGTCAACGGTACGGACTTTACAGAGACACCATGGATCGAGAACGCCTCGCTCATCTGGCGTGCCATAGGGCGGGCTGCCGCCAATCCGATGGGTTCCGTGGCCGGGGACGTCGAAGTGATCCGAGAGAAGGCACGCAAGCGGGTTCGGGATCGACTCAACCGGCCACGATGCCTGCTCTTTGATCGCCTGTTGAACTCGACGATGACCTACATCGGGCTGCGGGAACAGACAAGCCTGCTGATGTCTGAGGACTCTTATCAAATGCGGCGGATCTTTATGGCTCTGGGTGATCACCTTATCGCGTGCGGTCATCTGGACCGGCGTGATGACATTTTCTACTTGGCGTACGACGAGGTCTGGCAATTGGTCACGGGTGAGATGGAGGCGGATGCAGCCCAGGCGTCGGTGGCCCGCTGTAGGGCAGAGATAGAGGCCGATGCTCGTATCGAACTGCCAGACACGATCTGCGGCGACTCTGTGCCCACCCATCCCATCGTGCTGGCGGAGAATCAGGATTGCCTGGTCGGCATCGGGGGTAGCTCTGGGATAGCACAAGGCCAGGCTTGTGTCGTCCACGATCCGGCCGAGGCCCCAATGACGCTAACCCGGAACCACATCCTGGTCGTCCCCTTCACCGACGTGGGCTGGACTCCCTTGTTCCCTGGGATTGGGGGGGTCGTCGCCGAGACGGGCGGGCAGTTGTCGCATACCTCCATCGTGGCCCGTGAGTACGGTTTGCCGGCAGTCGTTGGGGTCAAGAAAGCCACCCTTCTGATCAAGGACGGACAAACCATCACGGTTGACGGATATCGCGGCCAGGTGTACCTGGGCAGTGGTCCAAAGGTCTGATGAACCGTTCGACCGTCAGAGACGCCCCGCTGTAGCGACACCTGAGGAGGTGAGAAATGGATCCAGTCAAGGCATTGTTGGCCGCTGTCGTCGGCTATCTCGTCGGTTCAATCTCATTCGCCCGGCTGGTTGCCAGGATCGTTGCCCCGGACAAAGACATCTCCAAGACAGAGTTCAGAGCTCCTGGGGGAGAAGACGCTGTGGTCTCGAGTACAGTGAGCGCCACGACGATCTCGATACACATAAGCCCTCGGTTCGGGTTTATCACCGTCGTGCTGGATATGCTCAAGGTCACCATCTCGACACTGGTGTTCAAACACATGTATCCGGACACACCGTACTTTCTCATCGCCGCGACCACCGGCATGATCGGACATGTCTGGCCGCTGTATCATGGCTTCAGGGGAGGTCGCGGCCTCTCTGCGGTGTATGGGGGGATGTTTGCCATCGACTGGATTGGCGTCTTTGCCACGTCTATCGGCGGCATGCTCTTGGGTCTTCTCGTCCTTCGAGATATGCTGGCGGCGTACATGGGTGGATTGTGGCTCGTTATCCCCTGGCTCTGGTTTCGTACGCACGACGTCAACTACCTGTTGTATGGCATCGCCGTCAACCTCATCTTCCTGCTGGCCGAGATCTCAGACGTAAGGCAGTATTTGAGGTTCAAGCGAGCAGGAAAGGTAGCAGACCTCTCCAAGGTGGTGCAACTCACCGGTATGGGGCGCGGCATATACAAGATAGGGAAACGGTTGGGGGTGCTGAGGGACGAACCGACTGGTCAGGCAGAAGATGTCGAAAACGTAGCGTAGCCGAGCATCGCCGAGCCGACCGGGTTTTCTCCCGGCTCGGCCCACTCCCCACGCCGAAATCACCCTCGACGCCCTCGCCCAAGCCTGCGGCTCCCCCGAGGCCGCCTTCTATGTTGTCGCTTTTGTCAAGCTCCATGTGGTAGACGCCTGACCAGACCCGACCCTTCTGGGTCGGTTTTTCTGCCATATTAGCGTGACAATGTGCGAGAACCCCTTTCCAACTCCAACCCTGTCTTTCACACTCCAACCTGCTGGCGGCTCCTCAGGCGTCGGGCCAATCCTGCCCCGAACTACCTTCTATCCGTGCTGACTCGATTCGGTCAGACACCACATACTTTGTTCGCCCAGGGGGTTTTTCCCTGGTGAGCGGCTCCATCTAACGGGCGGTTCCTTGTGGAAACCCGGCGGCGCAACGGCACGCTCACACCAGACCTGTGATTGACCAGTAGAGTTGTCAAGTTCGCCTCGCCTCACGCCTTCAGTTGCGCCCCTGCAGGTATCTCCCCATACTCCAGGTAGCGCCACAAGGCCACCAATAGCTTGCGCGCCAATGCTACAATACCAATCTTGCGGATCCGTTTACTGCCGTGGCCGAATCTCTCCCAGTACCACTGGCTCAGTTTACTCTCTGGCTGAAATCGCAGCCACCCCCAGGCGATCTCTATCGCCATCGCTCGCACGGGTCGATTCCCCGCCTTGTCTATCCCCTGTTCCCGGCTCTCATCCCCGCTTTGATAGGGTGTCGGGCTTATCCCCGCCAAGCCCCCCACCTGTCGCCGATTTCGAAAGTTCCGCCAGCCAAAGAACTCCATCACGAACAACCAGGCACTATTCTCCCCTATCCCCCGCAGCTTCAAAAGCTGTCGCACCTTCTCTACACTCGGGTCGTCCAATGTGCGGATCAATTCATGTCGTTCCCTTTCCAGTTCTTTGACCTGTTCCTTCGCAAACTCCAGACAGGCGTACTCCCGTTCCACTCGCGCACGCAATCCGGCCGGCAAGGGTGACCCATCCCACAAGCGTACTCTCTCCAGCTCCTCCAGGAAATCTGTCCCTACCGACATGCGCACCACTTGCCCCACCAGTAGTCCCTTGACCCGATTGATGTGTCGCGTCCGGTCCACCTTCAGGCTCCCTAGCTCCCGGTGTAGGTGCCGCTTGTCTTCCGCCTCCACACTCGGCACATGTACCACGCTCCACACCTTCTTCTCCCCACTGTGATACCGGATCAGCATCGTCACTAGCTTCCCAACGTCTAGCCGATCCGTCTTGGCACGCTTCCTTCTTCGCTTCACCTCCATGCTGGCCGAATCCACCACCAGGTTCTCGATCCCCTCTGTGACCAGATACCGGTGCAGCCAGAACCCCTCTCGCCCGGCCTCTTAGCAGCTGAGTACTCGAGCTGTCTCAGGCAAGCCAAACCGCTTCTTTGCCTGTCCAATCTCTCGCCGAAGCGTTTCCAGATCCCCAGCATCGATCTTTCGCCTCCGAGGATTCTGGCCAAGCCCTACTGTAAAGCCTGGCTTCCAATCCTTGTTTCCTAGCTCGAAGGCCAGGTACAGATCACCACCATTTGTGGTATACTCTGCATTGCGGGTCGTTTCGTTCATCGTAAGCTCCTCCTTTTAGTGAATTGGTCTTCACAAAGAGCTTACCAGAAGCGACCCGTTCCTGCAATCGTCTCATAGTATCTAACGGCACCCGCATAACCCGCCGGGCTGGGCCATGCAAGACCTGCTTCACTATGAGACCAACTACACATGCAGAAGCACTGATGTAACGCGGGCCGATAGGCCCGGTCGGGTTCGTTATAGTCGGCAGGGGTCTCTCGACCCCCACCGCTACTTCAAAACCGTGCGTGAGTCTTTCGATCTCACACGCCTCCTCAGTACACGAGCCTCTGTCATAGGCACCCCATTGTGGATGATTACTCATTCACGGGGCTTGGCATATGTTCTCTTGAGTTGGACGATGCGTCCGGCTTTCGATACGCGATAGACCGTCGCGTTCGCCTAAAGCCCAGACCCTTTCCGAATCCCTATGCCTTCTCGTGCACCGGCTGACAGGCCGCTGTTACGGTTTTTACACTGCGGGCGGGTCGCCTTTGGCGCCGACCATACGCGAGCAGATCCACGCTCTGAGAACCCCCGGAGACCGTCCCAGAGGCTGCTTTCGAGGCTTACCGATCATTTGTATTGCCCGAGCCGGTGGCGAAATCTACAGAGCCGCCAGAGGAGCTGGCGGACATGCTTTCGGAGAGGATCAAGGCCAGCGTGACGGTGCTGGCGTTTGTCGGCCAGTACGTTGACCTGAAACCGACGGCAAGTGGCGCCATCGGCTTGTGCCCGTTCCACGACGACCATCGCCCGAGCTTCGGGGTCAATACCGAGGAAAACTATTGGAATTGCTGGGCCAGCTGTGGTGGGGGATCGGTGGTGGATTTCTGGATAAAGTGGCGAGAGTGTGACTTCGCGACGGCTATAAGGGAGTTGGCCGAGATGCTGTTATGACAATGGGTTGGGACGGTTCTCTTCCTCCGAACGACCTACCCAGATTGACTTACTGCGCTTCGTGCTCAGTTCTTTCTGCCTGGCGACCGAAGATATCCTCTATCAGGCCTCTCTTCCGAACAATCTTCGACCACCCTGCTCATCGATCAGGGCTAGGACATTGAGAATCTACCAGATTCCATCCTCTGGGACAAACCCGTCTCCACCAGCCCGACGGTTCCTGCGGGGCAGTTTTGTCATCAACCTTGCTGCCATCACCGAAGGTTTGGTCAAGGATACGGTGAATAACGGGTAAGTCATCAAGCATAAACGAGCGAGAGACTGTGTGAAGACTCATCCCGTTTTGCGCCGGTGGGGAGAAACCACCGAAAAAGGTTGTAATTCAATGTCTGTTCCCTATCTTTCGCCGAAAAGTGGCATAAAGTGAGGCACTGTCCCTGCATTGTGCAAGGTTTTGGACTTTTCACACAGCCTCGCAAATCACGAGACGATTGGTTTCTATCGTTTTCTGACTCACTAGCCTATCTCCTTTAGCTCACCTGTTAAAGATGGGTAATGATGTTCGGAAAAGCCGCCCAACCGGCGGGAGCTGAGCCGCCCATGGGTGAAACGACGCACCCAGCAATCAGTGACACGACTCACAACCATGACCAGCAACAATAAGGCTCTCGATTAGTGGGTCAGCTCCAGCGACCATCACAACCTCTCACTAGTATTCTACGCGCCGCATCCGAACGCGCGAAAACGCCAAAGTCGAAAGGCACGTTGCCAAAGAACCCATACAAGTAAGCGAGGATCATATAGACAAGCAAAGGAATCGCCATCAGCCAGACCCGCCAACCCCCAAAGCAGGCAATCCCCAGATGGAGAACACGTAACCGGCCAGCACAAAATAGACCTGGAACCGGTCCGAGATTTCGTCCGTTGTCTATCCGTTGAGGGGCAGCGCGTTCGCCAATCCGTTGGCAGCGACCGTCGCGCCGAATGCCAGCAAATTGGCCCATTGTCTGATGAGGTCTTTTCCCATTTCTATGCTCCCTGTCCAGTATTACAACGAGACTTTTATTTTGCACATAGTCTTCAAATTATGTGCTTGACCATTTGTTCTACGGTTTCCAACCAGATTTCGCATTCAGCAGGCCGTACCAGGCGGCCAAATTGCCTCAAACGATGCTTGGCTTGACCTCCGGCGTATAGAACGGGCGTGCAAGCACATAATTTAGGACTATGTGTTGATTTCGACGTCGCCGGCGTAGCTCATCCACAGTTTGAGGTGGCCCTCGTAGCTTGTGAGTGTGGTGGAGCTAAGTCCCTCTGCAGCCTTGTACTGCAAGAAGCCAACCAGTGCCTTTGAGAGTTGCAAGCCCGACGGTCTACTGTTCATCTGAAAATCCTCCTCTTTGCGAGGTTCCAGGAACCGAAGACCGCAGGGCTACCCTAATTAGGGTAGCCCTGCGGTCTAGAGTACCGTCTAGGTAGCGGGGCCAGGATTCGAACCTGGGACCTCCGGGTTATGAGCCCGACGAGCTGCCTCTGCTCTACCCCGCAATGCGTGGGTATTATAGTCTGAAATGATGAGGTTGTCAAACAAAACGGCCATACACAAAACAAGAAAAGCACAACGTCAACCAAGATCAGAAGCGGAGATTTGGTACCAGACGCTACAAACCACCGGGGAGCAAGAGGACCGCACGCTTTCTTTTGCACGGAGAGCAAAACCAGCCGGTGGACAACGACGAGCAAGCGATGGCGCTGTCTAGGGGGTCAAGAAGTACTACCTATCGGCTTGGAGAGCCGAAAACTAACTCCCACAATTCAATCCACAATGGTTGAACTTTAGGTTCAGGGGCCGGCGTAGGCTGCGCCTCGCCAACCGGTTCCTCAACGTCCGTGAGTACTACTACAACAGCCACCTCTTCCGGCTTTGCCATCTTTGCCTTTGCACGCGCCCAGTGCTCTACATATTCGTCGGAACTGACGTACTCCAACTGCGCAACTAGATCGTCGTGACGGGCCTGTTTAGCCGCCACTGCCTGCTCTAGTCGTCTCTCCTCCATCAGCATCTGCCGCGCGAGCGCCAATTGCTGACTGAATCCCCACACAATTATCCCCCCGCCTGCGAGGGCAATCATGACAGCAATGCCAATGACAAGTTGGCTACGATTGAGCTTCTTGGAGAGCGCCATGCGATCCTCCTCAATGCACTGGCTAAGGTCGGGATACGACAACCACTTGTATGATACCCCGATTCGTTTGTGGCGTCAAGCTACCAGCCCTCTCAACGGCGCTAGAACACAAAACCCCGAGGCGGATGTCCCATCTCGGAGAAGATGCCGAAGGTGGGAGTTGAACCCACATGGGCATAAAGCCCACTGCGCCCTGAACGCAGCGCGTCTGCCTGTTCCGCCACTTCGGCTAACGTCGTTATTGTACATCAAACGTCTGTGTTGTCAAGGACGACCGACCTCCGACTCGCTTACGAAAACGCGGCGAGGGACAATCCACCATCTGGAGATGGTGCGGAAGCGGTCGGAGGGGTGCATCAGGGGGCCAATCTGCACATTGTGAATGCGCTCATCTACGCCGTAGGTATAGACCGGCACGTAGAGCAACAATGCCGGTACTTCCTGGGCAAAGATGTCCTGGAACTCGTAGTATAACTCCTGACGTCTTTCGCGGTTGATGGTAACCCGCGCCCGTTCGATGATTTCGCTGATGCGGCGATGATCGAACCCGGCATAGTTCTGCCCGCTCTTGATCTGCGCTTGGTGCCAGAAGGGGTAGGGATCGGGATCGCCTGGCAGGGCTAGATGAACGAGGATCGCTTCAAAGTCTCGGTTCTCCCGCGCCTCGTACAGCTTTGTCGGTGAAGCGGCTTCGACCGTGACCGTGATGCCGACGGCTGCCCACTGCTCGGCCAGCATCTGTGCTACTCCGACACGTTCTGGCTCATTCCAGGTAAGCAACGTGAATGCTAGTGGCTGCCCATCCTTGCGCCGTACGCCGTTGCCTCTCACCTGCAGTTCCCATCCGGCCTCGTCCAGAAGCTCCTTGGCCGTGTCCGGGTCGTATTCGTAGCGCGGGATGTCGTCGTCGTATGCCCAGGTACCAGGGATAAAAGGGCTGTGAAGGACCAATGCCTGACCCTCTAGCACACTGTCAATGATCTGTTGTCGGTCAAGTGCGTACAGCAGAGCCTGGCGTACCTCCTGCTCCTGGAAGAACGGCAGATCAGGGCGTTCAAGGTTGAGGAACACGATGCCGTATTCGGCAATCTGGGCTGAGAAAAGATCAAGACTGGGGAGAGTTCGTGAGCGCGGCAGAGCGGCTATTGGTATTCTGGCTATCCCCTCCACCTCTCCCGCTTCGTAGGCGTCGAGGACCTCTTGGTAACTCGGGTAGAAGCGGAACTGAATGCGGTCCAGGTAAGGTCGAGCCCCATGGTAACGTGAGTGCTTCTTCAGCACCATAGCAGTAATTGTCCCGGCTTCGACTTTAATCTCCTCCAGGTAAAAAGGGCCGCTTCCGACGGGGTTGAGGTTGAATTCTGCATCTGGCAGGTCGGCAGCGCGTACTCCTAACAAGTGGGCAGGCAGAATACCGACTGTGGTGTAATCAAGAAACGGGGCGTATGAATGTTCGTTTCTGTCTTCGGGCAGTATGAAGCGCACTGTGCGGCGATCTACCTTCTCAACCGTGACCGCTTGCCAAACCTGGGAGCCCAAATCGGGCGGGCCGGGGAAGTCGGGGTCCTGTAGTAGGTTGATCGTAAACACCACGTCATCGGCTGTAACAGGAGTGCCATCGTGCCAGCGGGCATTGGAGCGAAGGTAGAAAATGTAAATCCGGCCATCGAACGTGACGTCCCATCTGTGGGCCAGGTCGGGCTCGACTTCCCCGTGCTCATTCAGACGGGTCAGACCACTGAACACCAGGGCACAGATGTCACGGTCAACCTGGCTGCTGCTCAACAGCGGATTCAGATAGCGTGGGAGACCAACGATGCCCTCAACGTAGGTCCCTCCTCGGCCAGGGGCAAGCACGGTGGTGTAGTTGATGGCCAGGTAGGTCAACAGGATGCCCACCACAGCGACGCCGAGGAAAATTAGGAGAATCTGCCAACGGATATGATGGGTCACGCTTTATAGACTTCCTCGCGTCTGCGATTCTTCGGGGGTGTTTTCCACATGGTTGGGCACAAGTCCCAGAAACAAACGCAGATTTGCGCAGATAAGGCCAGGAATCAGCGCTCATCGGCGTTCATCTGCGTCCTATCAGTCAGTGCCCACAATAAGTGGGAAGACGCTTTTCTTCGACAAGTGATGCTTCGAGAGCAAAGTGGTCCCCAAAGCACCCTTCGCATCAACGGGCCGCGGAATCAGCCCGTGATGATCACGTTGAGAATAGTGATGACAAAGAACGCAATAGAAAGGCCGACAGTGACGTTGAAGAGCGTGCGTTCTACGCCGCGCCGCGTTTTGTAGACGGCAGTTTCCGTGCCGCCGAATACTCCTCCCAAACCACCACTCTTGGTTTGCAGTAAGATCACAATGGTCAAGACGACACTGATGATAATCTGGGCGACGTTGAGGTAGGCTGCCATTCGGATATCCCTCCAAATTGAAACGGATTACAGTTCATTGAACCGACGACGGACTCCCCGATTGTAGATTATACCTCCGCAGACGTATCAGATAGGACACAGTTTGGTTAAAAAATTCTTAAAGTCTTAGTTCCCTCGCCCGCGCGGGGGCTGGTGCGGACGGCCAGGTTCTCGGTTGCCTCGCCGGTGATTTCGGCCAAGGGCACTACACCCAGTGCAGCGGCAGCGAAGGTCAGGAGGGCTGGTCCGCCGAGGTATTTCGATGCCAGCCCAATGGGTACAAAGATGAGGAGAAGATGGAGCAGCTTCACGATTCTTCTCCTAGTGCAGTAGAGGTGAACAAGCTGGGTGGGGCGCTGGGTGGCACGAGAACTCGCAGCGCAAGCGGCATGACCTTCAGCGTGACCGGCGTGGTACCGATGGGATCGCCGTCCACTTGTACCGGAATCGCCCACTCGGTTTGCACCTCAATGTGGCGGGCCTGCCGGTACACAATCCGAGGGTCTTGCAGGTAGCGCTGGCTGACGATTTTCAGCAAGTGACGCACAGCATAAAGGAATCCCAGCCCTTTGAAGATAAAGACGTCGAGCAACCCATCGTCCATTCGCGCCTCGCGGGCAATGTTGAGGACAGTGTACTGCTGAATGTTGCTCACCAGAATCAGCAGAGTGTGGCCGCGCACGATGCCGCCGTCGAGAAAGACTCGCGTGCGCACGCCTTGAAAGTCACGCGCGACCAACACGGCAGCGACAGCATAGGGCAGCACACCCAATCGCTTGGTGCTCCGATGGCGCGGTTCCATTCTGGTGGTCACCTGCGCGTCCAGGCCGATGCCGGCCCAGCACAGGAAATAGCGGTCATTCACCTGGCCGACGTCAACCGGTCGAATAGTCCCCTCGGCCAGCCCGGCCGCTGTCTCGCGCAAACGCCGTGGGTTGGTCAGAGTATAGGTGGAGAGACCCAATTGTTTGGCCCACAGATTGCCCGTGCCGACCGGTAGCACTCCCAGGGCTGTCTGGGTGCTGGCTAACCCGTTGACCGCTTCGTTGACCGTGCCGTCTCCTCCGGCCACTATTGCCACATCGCAGCCGGCCTCGGCTGCCGCACGGGCCAGGGTAATCGCATCGCCCGGTTTCTCGGTCAGTTTCAATGCAACTGACCATCCACGACGTCTCAGGAAGGTGCGCACGCGCTTCAGCGCGCGCTGGACATCCCGCGGGCCGGCAGTGGGGTTATAGATTAAGTGGGCCTTGACGCCGTCAAGCTTCATGCCGGAGGGGATTATAACACGTCTTCTACCTTTGGCAATCCCTTGCCCACGGCGCTGATTTGGAGTACAATATCATCGGTACGAGCGGAGCGGGCTGCTAACTGGAGTAAAAGTGATGGAACCTGTGTTGCTCAACGACCGGTACCGCCTGCTGGAGTTGGTTGGTTCTGGCGGGATGGCGGTAGTATACAAGGGGGTGGATACGCTGCTGGAGCGCCGCGTGGCGGTGAAGGTGCTGCGGGAGGGATTCGCTGGCGATCCGGCGTTTCTAGCCCGTTTCCAACGGGAGGCTCGGGCTGCGGCTAACCTCGATCATCCCAAAGTCGTCACGGTGTATGACGTGGGTCAGGATGGCGACCGGCATTACATCGTGATGGAATACGTGGATGGTCAGGACTTGAAAACGTTGATCCGCCAGAAAGGCCGCTTGAGCGTTGATGAGGCTCTGAATATAACGATCCAGGTCTGCGGTGGTGTGGGGCACGCCCACAAAGCAGGTTTTATTCATTGTGACATTAAACCCCAGAACGTGCTGGTGACCCAGGATGGCCGAGCCAAGGTGACCGATTTTGGTATCGCGCGGGCGCTTTCTGAAGCGGGCCTCACTGAGTCGGAGACGGTGTGGGGCAGTCCCCTTTACTTCTCGCCCGAGCAGGCGGCCGGTGAGCCGCCCACCCCAGCCTCCGACGTCTATAGTATCGGCGTCGTGCTGTACGAGATGCTGGCTGGGTTGCCGCCTTTTCAGGCGGAGAAGCCGACGGCGCTGGCGCTGAAGCACATGCGCGAAGAGCCACCGCCTTTGGCCGCTCTCAATCTCCAGGTACCGCCTCAACTGGAGTGGATCATCCGCAAGGTGCTGGCCAAGGAGCCCGCAGCGCGTTATCGTACCGCTGAGCAACTGACCCACGTCCTCGAGGAATACCGCAAGCACAGTGAGCAGATGACCGGATGGCAGCCAAGAGTTCCCAGTCGCCCACCGGTCACTCCTCCTTTAGATTACGCGGCCGAGGTCGAACCTTCTCCTACGTCACAAGCGGCTTTCGATGGGTTGACCTGGGGGCTGGGGGTGATTGCCTTGATCGCTGTGGTGGGACTCGTCCCGCTGTATTGGTCGGCCTACCGCGCCTATTTCCCTGCTGAGCCGTCCTTGCGGCCTACGCCCACGCCCACGCCTTTGATCACCCTGACACCAACAGTACAGTTGATTGCTGTCCCGAGCGTGGAGGGGAAACCGGCGGATGAGGCGCGAAGGACGTTGGAGCGGGCAGGATTCTCTGTGCGGCTGGAGGAGCGCGATGAGCCGGGCGCAGAGAGGGGAATCGTACTCGAACAGAGCCCCGCTCCTGGTGAATTCGCCCTGCTTGACTCAGAGATCACCGTTGTTGTGAGCAGCTCAGGGCGAGAGTTGACGATGCCTGGCATAATAGGCTATCCAGTGGAAATAGTACAGAACGGTCTCGAGTCGGATGGGTTGCAGGTCAATACCGAGGAGGTGTGGAGTACGCAGCCGGAGGGGATGGTGGTGGCCCAGGAACCCACGACCGGAACAATAATCTACGCCGGTGACGCGGTGACGCTAACAGTGAGTGGAGGTGTTGATGTCCCCATCCCGCTTGAGGTCAACCTGGCTGACCTGGTGATGCTGAAGAGCGCCGAGTTGCAGCAGGAGACGTTCCAACCTGGCGATGTCATTGTAATCACACTACGTTGGCAGGCACTGGACTCTATTGAGGCAAACTACCACGTCTTCGTGCATCTCCAAGATCTCGGTGGTCCCCACAGTTCCCCGGTGGCTCAGGGAGACGCGGGGCCGATTATTCCTACTACGGAATGGGCACAAGGTATGGAGATCGTGGACCCACACAAAGTCACCATCCCAGCGGGTCAGCCGGCAGGTCGGTACCAGTTGCGCGTGGGGATGTATCTCCCGGGGTCTGGGGCCCGACTTTCGGTCGTGGATGCTGGTCTCACGACGGCAGAGTTGGACAGTATTCTGGTTGCTGAGCTTGAAATACAGCCTCGAGGTGGCGCATCTAGTAATCTCTGGTATAATGGTTTTATAAATCATGAGCAGGAGACTCCAGTTTGGAAGGGAGTCGCCTGGTTGAATGGAGGAAAGATGTGAATTCCAGGTCGAGAGGTGGCTCGTTTATCTACTTGATTATCCTCGTGGCGGTTGCGTTCCTGGTGTTTAGTTTTTACTCACAGCGGGCGCAGGATGTCACACAGGTAACGCTGACGGAGATCGCGGCGCAGGTACGGGAAGAAAACGTCACCAAGATTGAGGTGGAGGGGAACAATCTACATGTTCGACTCAAAGACGGCAATGAAGTAGAATCGCACAAAGGATCAGAGTCCACAGTTATCGAGCAGTTGGTGGGCCTGGGGGTCACCGAGGAGCAACTGAAGAGCGTAGAGATTGATGTGGTGCAGCCCCCTGATTGGATGACTCTGTTGAACGCTGGTGGTTCGATCTTGCTGGTGATAGCTATGATGGTGGGTGGTTACATGGTGCTGCGCCAGTTCCAGGGTGCGAACAGCCAGGCGCTCGCCTTCGGCAAGAGCCGCGCCCGCATGTATACCGGTGACCAGCCCTCGATCACATTTGAAGATGTGGCAGGAGTGGACGAGGCCAAGGAGGGACTGAACGAGGTCGTCGAGTTCCTCCAGGAACCAGAAAAGTTCGTCCAACTGGGGGCGCGTATCCCCAAGGGCGTGTTGCTGATGGGGGCACCGGGCACGGGTAAGACTTTATTGGCCAAAGCGGTCAGCGGAGAGGCAGGGGTGCCCTTCTTCTCTATCTCTGGCTCAGAGTTCGTGGAGATGTTCGTCGGTGTGGGAGCGTCGAGGGTGCGCGATCTGTTCGAGCAGGCGAAGCGGCACAGTCCTTGCATTGTCTTTCTCGACGAGATAGATGCTGTTGGTCGTCACCGGGGCGCTGGGCTGGGTGGTTCTCACGACGAGCGAGAGCAGACGCTGAACCAGATTCTGGTCGAGATGGATGGCTTCGACACCGACACGAACGTGATTATTATGGCGGCCACAAACCGCCCGGATATTCTCGATCCGGCACTGCTTCGTCCTGGTCGCTTTGATCGGCGTGTCGTGCTCGACCGGCCTGACATCAAGGGACGTGAGGGAATTCTGAAAATACACGTGCGCGGCAAGCCTCTGGGCGAGGATGTGAACCTGACGACGTTGGCCAGATCTACCCCAGGCTTCGTGGGGGCCGACATCGAAAACCTGGTCAACGAGGCAGCCATCCTGGCTGCCCGCCGTAACAAGAAGGTCATCGAGATGGACGAGTTCCAGGAGTCGGTTGAGCGCGTGATCGCCGGCCCGGAGCGTAAGAGTCGCCTGATGTCCGACGAGGAGAAACGCATCACGGCCTACCACGAGACCGGGCACGCGGTGGTGGCCCACGTGCTGCCCGAGTGTGATGTGGTGCATAAGGTCTCCATTGTGGCGCGCGGGATGGTCGCTGGCTACACCTTGGCGTTGCCGGAGGAGGAGCGGCGCCTTCTGAGCAAGGCCAAGTTCAGGGATGACCTGGCGTTCGCGCTGGGCGGGCGGTCAGCCGAGGAGTTGGTCTTCGGGGACGTGACGACGGGTGCTACCAATGACCTGGAGCGGGTGACGGAGGTGGCCCGCGCTATGGTGACGCGCTACGGGATGAGCGACAAATTGGGGCCGATGACCTTTGGCCAAAAGGAGGAACTGGTCTTCCTGGGCAAAGAGATCGGCGAGCAGCGAGACTACAGCGAAGCCGTCGCGCAAGAGATTGACGAGGAAGTGCGCAGGATTGTTTACGAAGCACACGAGCGAGCCAAGGACGTCTTAACCCGACATCGGGAGCAGTTGGACCGGATCGCACAGCGGCTGATAGAGGTCGAGACATTGGATACCGATGAGTTCGTCGCTTTGTTCGAGGGCGTCTTTGAGAAGGAGCCGGAAGCCCCGGAGAGCCCATCTCCTGTGTCTGGTTTCGAACAGCCTGCCGCGCAGCCAGCTCCCGAGCGACGCAAGCCCACCCTGGATATGCCTCCCGCACCAGCCCCGGTGTGAGGGGTGAGATGGTCAAGGCGGAAGTTGCCGAGTACAAGAAGCACTGGCGAGAGCGGGCCGCGCAGCCGCGACCGGCGAAGGCGACCTGGCCTCAGAAGGGGGTCGGGCTCGCTTGCCTCTCGGTCTAGTAGGCGCTGGCGTGCTCGTGTTGGCAGGGTTGGCGGGCGGCTGGTTGTGGCTTAGCCGCACCCGGCGTGGGTAGGTGGCACGTACTGTGCGAAAGGGAGTTGACAGTTCCAACCAGCGAGGACTCGATAGCAACCAAAGGCGGAGCCGGTTGGCTCCGCCTTTTGGTGCACCCAGGGGGATGCGTCACTGCTGTTGCTCGGCCAGTTTCTTCTTTTCCTCCTCGAGTAGCACGCGCCGCAGGACTTTGCCCACCATCGTCTTGGGTAGTTCATCGCGGAACTCGACGAACTTGGGCACCTTGTAGCGCGCCATGTTCTCGCGACAGAACTCGATGATCTCCTCCTCGGTAGCCGTCTCGCCCTCCTTGAGAACGATGAACACCTTCACCCGCTCACCCTTCCCCGCAACCGGAACGCCTACCGCAGTGCCCTCTTTGACCTTGGGATGCTCGTACAGCACTTCTTCGACCTCGCGCGGGTAGATGTTGTAACCGCCTGCGCCCAGGATCATGTCCTTCTTGCGGTCCACGATCTGAAAGTAGCCGTCCTCATCCATGCGGGCGATGTCGCCGGTGTGGAGCCAGCCTTCGCGCAGGACGTTGGCCGTTTCGGTGGGCATCTGCCAGTAGCCCTTCATCACCTGCGGCCCGCGCACGGCCAGTTCGCCCACCTCGCCCGACGGCAGGTCGCGTGTCCCGGTTTCGGTGTCCACGACCCTGGCCTCGGTGTTGGGGAAGGGCAGGCCGATGGTGCCAATGCGGTTCTCACCGTAGATGGGGTTGGAGTGAGTGACCGGCGTGGCCTCGCTGAGGCCGTATCCCTCCACCAGCCGCCCGCCGGTGAGCTCCTGGAACTTTTGCTGTACCTCGACCGGCAGCGGCGCCGCTCCGCTGATGCAGGCCTTGATGGAACTGATGTCGTACTTCTGGATGTCGGGGTGATTGATGAGAGAGATGTAAAGGGCCGGTATGCCAGGATACATGGTGGGATGGTGTTTGTTGATGGACTTGAGGATGTGGATCAGCACGCGGGGGTTGGCGATCAGCAGGAGCGCCGCGCCGGACAGTACCCCCAGGTTCATGCACGTGGTCATCGCGTAGCTGTGGTACAGGGGTAAGGAGGTCAGGATCGTTTCCTTGCCCTCGACCAGGCGGGGTAACCAGGCCCGGGTCTGCACGGCGTTGGCCTGGACGTTCCGGTGGGTCAACTGGGCCCCTTTGGAGACGCCGGTGGTGCCGCCGGTGTACATCAGTACGGCATTGTCCTCCATATCAACCTCCACCGGGGTGGGCCTGGCGGGTGCGCTGGCGAGGAGATCCTGAAACCAATAGGTGTCGGCGTCGCCGGAGAGGTCCTGATAGTGCCCTTCCTTCTTTTCTGTCGCGACGGTGAACAGGAACTTGAGCAGGCCGGGGAAATACTCCTTGATGTTGGTGACGATGACGTGCTTGAGCGCGGTTTCGGCACGGATCTGCCTGGTGATAGGGTACATCAGGCTGAGGGTGATGATCGTCTCAGCGCCGGAGTCGTTGAGTTGGTGCTTCATCTCGCGGGCCACGTACTGGGGGTTGCACGGGACGACGATGCCGCCGATCATCAGCGTGGCGTAGTAGGCAATGGGGAACTGGGGACAATTGGGGAGATGAATGGCCACCCGGTCGCCTTTCTTGACTCCCAACTTTTGCAGCGCGGCGGCAAAGCGGTAGGTCAGGTCAAGCAGAGTCCGGTAGTCCATCCTGGTGTCCATGAGCGCGTTGCCCAGAGGCTCGACCACGTTGCCGAAAATCATTGCCGTGTTGTTGGGGTACTTTTCGACAGTGTTGATAAAGTTCTGAGTGACCGGGTAATCCGGTATCTCCACCTCAGACGGGACATCTTCTTCGTAGTGAGACAGCCAGGGCTTTTCCATGGTTATACCTCCTTATTTGTGAGTGCTGAGGGTACCTCCCCGGTGAAGAGTGGTAGGAGTGTACCCCCAGGGGCCAAAGCAATCTTCCAGGCATAGTATAGCGGAATTGAGGAGCGTTGTCAACAGTTTGACGGCCCAGTTTTCCAGGCGAATCAACCTCTGGTGTTCAATGTGCGGATGGCACGGCGATTGCGGCAGCAATGCGACTGTGATACAATGCCCACCGTGCGGCAACCTGCAGCCAAGTTCCACGCTGTCCTGATCCTGGTTCTTATCCTCGCCGTGGCTTTGCGCTACTATGGTCCCAACTGGGGCCTCGACTGGGACGGCGGCATCGGCGCTCACCCCGACGAGCGGTACGTGGTGGGTGTGGCAGAAAGCCTGCGCTGGCCCGGTCGTTTGAGTCCCTTTGACGTCGCTCCGGGCTTTGCTTACGGGCACCTGCCGCCGTACCTGCTGGCGCTGGCGTGGAGTCTGGTCCACGATGTGGACCCGCTCCTGGTGGGACGGGCACTGGCGGCTCTGTTCGACCTGAGCACGGTAGCGCTGACCTTTGCGTTGGGGCGGCGGATCTATGGGAAAGCTGTCGGTTTGTTGGCGGCGGCCTTCGTCGCGGTGATGGTCTTACACGTGCAGCAAGCCCACTTCTACACCGCCGACGTGCTGTTGACCTTCTTCGTCCTGGGGGCATTGCTCTTCGCCGTCCGTCTGGCCGAGGGCGGGCGTCCGCTTGATGCTTGCCTGGCGGGCGCGTGGGTTGGGCTGGCGCTGGGCACAAAGTTCAGCGCGGCGCTGCTGGTATTGCCACTGGGTGCGGCGTGTGTGGTTGTCCCGGGAGAGCCGAAGGCCCGTTGGAAGTGTGGCCTGGAGAGCGGGGGAGCGGCGCTGGTGACCTTTGCGCTCACCAGTCCCTTCGCGCTGCTAGAGTTTCCCACCTTCTGGCGCAACGTGGCGGAGCAAGCGGCCATCGCACGGGGTGTGCTGGATGTGCCCTACATCCGCCAGTTCCACGCCACCTGGCCTTACCTGTACTCGGTTGTGCAGCAGTTGCGCTGGGGGATGGGGTGGCCACTGGGGCTGGCCGCCTGCGGCGGATTGGCTTACGCCGTGTGGCGGGCGGTGCGTGAGCCGCCAAGCCGGGCGGAGTGGGTGCTGCTGGCGTGGGGAGTGCCTTACTTTGCGTTCGTCGGCGCGCTCTACGCCAAGTTCCCTCGCTACCTGCTGCCCCTGACGCCATTGCTGGCCCTCTACGCCGCGCGGATGCTCATCACGCTGCGCCACCGCGCCTGCCGCCTGGCCCTCTTCATCATCTACTCTTCCCTCATCTACTCCCTCCTCCTCTGCCTCGCCTTCGTCAGCCTCTACCGCTCCCCGCATCCCTGGTTGGCTGCCTCCAACTGGTTCTACGAGAACGTGCCACAGGGGGCGGTCGTGACCGTCGAGGAGTGGGACCACCCGTTGCCGCTGGACGCGGCGGGCTACGAGGTGTGGGAACTACCCATCTTTGACGAGGACACGCCGGAGAAGTGGGCGGAGATGATGGAGGCGCTAGCGGGGGCCGACTACGTGGTCATCGCCAGCCGGCGTGGGTATGCGACGCTGGCGTGGTGGCCGGAGCGTTATCCTCTCACGGCACGCTATTATCGGCTGCTATTTGAGGGCGGGCTGGGCTTCGAGCCGGCCGCCTGCTTTGGGCGCTATCCGCGTCTGGGACCGCTGGCGCTGATGGACGATCCGGCAGCCGGTCTGGACTTCTCGCTGCCTGAACTCTGCCAGTCAGAAGCGCCCTTTGTGCTGCGCCTGGGCCGGCTGGACGAGAGTTTCGTCGTCTACGATCACCCACAGGTAGTGATCCTGCGGCGATGGTCGGAGGAAGCGACGTTTCGGCCGCGCTGAGGACGGTGTGGTGATAGTCTCTATTCTCCCAGGATGCGCTGCAGGTTGGCGATCCCTTCGTCCGCTGCCTTTTCGTTCTGCTTGAGCAAAAGTTTTTCAGCGATCTTGCCTACCACGGCCACCGGGACCGTGTACTCCATCTGCAGGAAGACCCGTGTCCCTTCCCCTTCCGGCTCCAGTGTCCAGGCCCAGGTGCTTACAACCCCGCCTCGGGTCTCCACGACGTGCCGCCGGGGCGGATCGTGCTCCAGGACTATGCCGGTGCCGTCGAAGGAGATGCCGGCCATCTTGAAGGTCCACTCCCACCGGTAGCCGGTGGACTCGCCGGCAAAGTTCCGCGAGTCCACCATGCCTGGTAGCCATTGGGTGTCGTTGGCGTGATCCGCCAGGAATATAAAGACCCGTTCACACGGGGCCTTGACGAAGAAACTGCGCTCGATGGTAGCCATTATATTCTCCTCCTGAAACCTTGAACCTTGGCAGGCTTGCCTGTTCCTGTTGTCATCTCCACAGTTGATTATATACCTTTAGCCAGATGTAGCAAGCCCGGTAGCCCCTGTCCTTTGGCAGCGGAGCTTTTCTTCGTGAAGGGATCGTGTTAGAATGCCACCGGTGTCGAGATACGGGTGTCCCTATCCGCGTCGTCGTACTATGCCACCTCAACGTCGTTCTCGAGGCAAGCTGTTCGGTGGAGAGGATAGGTCTAGCGAGAACTGACATCGCACCGGCCTGAAGAGCTCGCGCTTGATTGAACGGTTGGATGCGGGCAGAATTGATGAGAGAGGTTTATGAATATTCCACTCAAGCGGTACTGGGACCTGCTCGGCCCGTACCTCATGCTCCAAAAAGGAAGATTTTCGTTGTTGACTGTCCTGCTGTTGGGCAGCATCGGCCTGCAGGTTGTCAACCCGCAGATCATGCGCAGCTTCATAGATACGGCAAGTTCAGGCGGAGCCACCGAGACGTTGGCGGTCACGGCGCTGGCCTTTATCGGGATCGCGTTGTTTCAACAGGCGGTCGCCGTTAGCGCGACGTACGTCGGGGAAAACGTCGCCTGGACCGCCACCAACGCGCTGCGCGTCGAACTCGCTCGTCACTGCCTCAACCTGGACATGAGCTTCCACAATAACAGCAGTCCTGGCGAACTCATCGAGCGCATTGACGGTGACGTGATAGAGCTTTCGAACTTTTTCTCACAGTTGGTTATCCGCGTGATCGGCAATCTGCTGTTGCTCTGTGGCGTTTTGTTGGCGCTTTTCCTGGAAGACTGGCGTGTGGGCACAGCGTTCACCCTCTTTGCAACGATCACGCTGTACGCATTGAACCGGGTCCGTGGCCTCGCCATACCGCACCAGAAGGCATTCCGCGAAGCGAACGCGGACCTGTTCGGCTTTCTGGAAGAACGGCTGGCTGGCACCGAGGACATTCGTTCCAGCGGCGCAGTGGATTTTGTCATTCTGGGACTGTACAAGCTAATGTACGTAATTCTGGGACACTGGCGCAAAGCCTGGAGAATGTTTCTGGTGGTGCGCTTTACGGGGGGTACATTGCATACGCTGGGGACTGTGATGGCTTTGGTGGCCGGTTACACCCTCTTCAGAAGCGGTATGATTACCATCGGCACAGCCTATCTCCTCGTTCATTATGCCAATATTCTCGGGCGGCCGATCCGTGAGTTGACTCAGCAGGCCGAAAGCCTGCAAAACATCGGCGCCAGCACCGAGCGGTTGGCAGATCTGCGCAGCATCGAGAGCAAGATTCAAGATGGCCCCGGTGCGGAATTGCCCACCGGCCCGTTGGCGCTGGCGTTCGATGAGGTATCTTTTGCCTACGTGGAAGGTGAACGTGTGCTGGAAGGCCTGTCTTTCCAGTTGGAACCGGGCACGGTCTTGGGCCTGTTGGGACGCACCGGCAGCGGCAAGACCACCCTCGCCCGGCTGATGTTCCGCCTGTATGATCCAACAACGGGTCAGATTGCGCTGGATGGCGTGGACATCCACGGAGCCAGACTGAAGACATTGCGAGAGCGCGTCGCCATCGTGACGCAGGACGTGCAGTTGTTCCAGGCCAGCGTGCGCGACAACCTGACATTCTTCGACCGGAGTATCCCCGACGAACGGATTCGTGCCGTCATCGAGGAGCTAGAGCTTGCGGACTGGTATCAATCCCTGCCTGATGGGCTAGACACAAAGCTCGAAACAGGTGGGCGCAGTCTTTCAGCCGGTGAGGCGCAACTGTTGGCGTTTACGCGCGTCTTTCTGCGCGACCCCGGCCTGGTCATCCTGGACGAGGCATCGTCGCGGTTGGACCCGGCCACGGAACAGCGCATTGAGCACGCCGTGGATAAGCTGCTGCAAAATCGGACCGCCATCATCATCGCCCACCGGCTGACCACCGTCCAGCGTGCCGACGACGTCATGATTCTGGAGGCGGGATGCGTGATCGAACACGGCGAGCGCGAGCGACTCGCCAGCGATCCCACGTCCCGTTTCTACAGCCTGCTCCAGACGGGGCTCGAAGAGGTGCTGGTATGACGACCACAGCTACAACAATGACAGACGAAACCCAGGTCAACAATACTGACAGCAGAGTTGACACTTTGCCTACGTGGAAGGTCATCCTGAAGATGGTTCGCTACCGACTCGGGCTATGGCTGATCAACCTGGCGTCTATGCTCATGCTTACCGTGTTCTGGCAGTTACCGGGTATAGTCATGCGCGGGTTCTTTGATCTGCTTACGGGGGATGCGCAGGTCGGCCTGGGTGTATGGTCCATCGTGGCTCTGCTGTTTGCATGCGAACTCGGACGCGTCCTCGGCATTTACGGCCTGATCAGCACGAACGTCCCGTTCTTCGTCCACACCATGACGTTGCTGCGGAAAAATCTGCTGAAACACATCCTTAAACGTCCCGGTGCCTCGGCGCTGCCCGACTCGCCCGGCGAGGCCATCAGCCGCTTTCGGGGCGACGTGTTTGAGCTCTCGCTGTTTGCGCTGTGGCTCAACGATATTCAAGGGATGCTTGCTTTCGGGGTGGTTGCCATCATTATGATGTCGAGCATCAATCCCTCCATCACGCTGCTGGCGCTCTTGCCGTTCATCGTCATCGGCGTCATCGCTAACACGGCCACCAACCGTATTGAGAGATACCGCCGGGCCAGCCGCAAAGCGACCGGCATCGTGACCGGTTTCATCGGCGAGTTCTTTGGTGCAGTGCAGGCAGTCAAGGTGGCCACGGCGGAAGAAGGCGTGATCGCGCGTTTCGACGAGCTCAACGACGAGCGACGTAAACTCTCGCTCAAGGACCGCCTGTTCAACGAGATTCTACACTCTCTCTTTCGGAATGCCGTCAATCTGGGGACCGGCGTGATTCTCATCCTGGCCGGGCAGGCTATGCAGGAAGGCACGTTCACCGTCGGCGACTTTGCGTTGTTTGTCTTTTGCCTGGAGGGCATTAGCGAACTGACCACTTTTTCTGGTCTGCTGGTGGCGCGTTATAGGCAGATCGGCATCTCGGTGGAGCGCATGAGCCGCCTGATGGAAGGCGCGCCGCCGGAAGCACTGGTCGAGTTCAGCCCTGTGTATATGGATGGCAACTTCCCCGACGTGATCTACCCGACCAAGACCGACGCGCACCATCTGCACACCCTCGACGCCAATAACCTCACCTTTCACTATCCCGGTACCGACAGCGGCATCGCAGGTATCGGCTTACACCTGGAGCGTGGTGACTTTACTGTGGTCACGGGGCGCGTTGGTTCCGGGAAGACCACGCTTCTGCGGGTGTTACTTGGTCTGCTGCCGATGGATGCAGGGGAAATCCACTGGAACGGCGAAATTGTGGCGCAGCCAGACACATTCTTCGTGCCGCCGCGCAGCGCCTACACCGCACAGGTGCCGCGTCTCTTCAGCGACTCGTTGAGAGACAACGTCTTGATGGGGTTGACCAAGGACGATGCGGCGATCAGGCGGGCCATCCGACTGGCCGTGATGGAATATGACCTCAGCGAACTCGAAGATGGGTTGGAGACGATGGTTGGGCCAAAGGGCGTCAAGCTCTCCGGCGGGCAGATACAGCGCACGGCAGCGGCGCGGATGTTCGCCCGCGAGCCAGAGTTACTGGTCTTTGATGATCTCTCCAGTGCGCTGGACGTGGAGACGGAACGCACGCTCTGGGAGCGAGTCTTTGAGCAGCCCCAAGTTACGTGCTTGGTCGTATCGCACCGCAAATATGCGTTACGTCGCGCCGATCACATCATCGTGCTGAAGGACGGGCGGATCGAGGCGGAAGGCCAGTTGGAGCGATTACTGGAAACTTGCGATGAGATGCAGCGCCTCTGGCATGGCGATTTGGCACCCGCTCGCGAGTGAACTTGCCATTGTGCTCCGTCTGCAACGGGGAGCTGATCACAGGCGTCCTGCTAGCGATGGGCGCGATTCTGCCTGGCCAGGTAGGTGTCTCGCCTGATTCTTTTCCTACAAGCTATACAACTCCCGGTACTTATCCCCAAGATACCGGATGTACGGTTCGATGCTCAGAGGCCCGCCGGTGACACGCTCGATGAGCTCAGACGGTGTGTATTTGCTCCCGTGTTGGTAAATGTTCTCCTTGAGCCAGCCGTGCAGCGTGTTAAACCCACCCTCCTCAATCTCGCTTGTGATCTCGGGGTGAGCCTGCAGCGCGAGCTCGAAGAACTGCGCGCTCATAATGTTGCCCAGCGTGTAGCCCTGGAACGCCCCGCCGATGACGCCGCCATACCAGTGCACGTCTTGCAGCACGCCGTCACGGTCGTCCGGGGGGACTAGCCCCAGGTCGGCCTTGAAGCGCTCGCGCCACGCCTCCGGCAGGTCGCGCACAGCCAGGTGGTCTTCGAGCAAGTCCAGCTCAAAGTCGAAGCGCAGCATGACGTGCAGGTTATAGGTCACCTCGTCGGCATCCGTGCGGATCAGCGAGCGCTTGACCTTGTTGATCGCGTGGTAGAACGTGTCCAGCGGCACATTCCCCAGTCGGTCGGGAAAGGTCGCTTGCAGCCTGGGGTAGAAGAATTGCCAAAAGCCCCGGCTGCGCCCGACGATGTTTTCCCACAGGCGAGATTGGCTCTCGTGGACGCCTGACGACGTCCCGCTGGCAAGCGGCGTGCCTTCAAAGTCCGTACAGACGCCCTGCTCGTACATCGCGTGGCCGGCCTCGTGCATTGTGCCGAACAGCGCTTCACCCAGGTCATTTTCTTTGACGCGGGTGGTGATGCGTACGTCGCCGATCGAAAAGTCCGTCGTGAACGGGTGATGGGTCTTGTCCTGCCGCCCGCGCTCAAAGTCATAGCCAAAGTGTTTGATGACCTCGAGTCCGAACGCCCACTGCTGTGCTTCAGGGAAGGTCTGGTGCAGGCACGCCTCGTCGGCCGGGGGCTGGGCGGTGATCGCCTGCACGATGGGCACGAGTTGCTCCCGCAGCTCTGCAAAGAGCGGGCGCACGGTCGAGGCTTTCATGCCATAGTCCTGGCGGTCAATCAGGGGATCGGCGATGTGCTCGTAGCCGGGGAAGAACTCTGCGTACTGCCGGCTCAGGTCGAGCGTCTTTTCGAGGTAGGGCTGCACACGGGCAAAGTCGTTCGCCGGCCGGGCTTCCGTCCAGACCTGGTAAGACGCGGACCTGTGCTCAGAGAGCTGCGCTATGAACGGGGGTGGAACCTTCACCGCTCGCTCGTAGTCGCGCCGCGTGACGCGGATGAGGCTGGCCTCGTCCGAGTCGTAGGGCCGACTTTCCTCGTAGGGCTGCAGGTCGTCCAGCAGCTTGCCTACGCTGGCGTCGGTGAACTTTTCGTGCGCCAGTCGCTGCAGCGTGGCAATCTGCCGCGCGCGGGCCGGCGCGCCGCCAGGTGGCATGTAGGTCTCTTGATCCCACCCTAACAGCGCGGCAGCGGATTGCAGGTCGTTGATCTCGAAAAGGCGCGTTTTCAGTTCCTTCAGTTTGGTCTCTATGCTGTTTTCCTCCTGTAATGACATAACTCACTCCTTATCAAGTCTCTCTTTCACCCATCCAAAAACCTCATAGATCACCTTGGCCGCCGCAAACGACGTGACGTCGGCACAGTCCAGCGGCGGGGCGACTTCCACAATGTCCAGCGCGCGGACGGGCAACCGGGTAAACACCACGCGCAGCAACTCCAACAGCTCACGGGTGGAGAGGCCACCCGCCTCCGGCGCACCGGTGCCAGGGGCATACGCCGGATCCAGGCCGTCAATGTCCAGCGTCAAGTAGACGGCGTCTACGTCTTGCAGTTGAGCGCTCACGTCTTCGGCCACGGCCTCGATGGAGCGCCGGTAGATGTCGCGGGCGGTGTGGACTCCGATCTCCGGGTGGGCGTCCAGAAATGCCAGTTCCTCGTCCAGCCAGGAGCGCAGGCCCACGAAAGCCAAATGGCGCGGTTCGACGTTGGGCAGTTCCAGCACGCGGCGACCGGCGCAGGCGTGGGACCAGCGGTGGCCCTCGTATTCGTCGGCCAGGTCGGGGTGGGCATCAAAGTAGACGACGCCAAGCCGGCCCGTCACCACCTGACTGAAGGCCGCGGTCAGCGGGATGGTGACGGAGTGGTCGCCGCCCAGGAAGAGGGCCAGGGGATGGCGCAGCACCTGGGTCGCCCGTGTCTCCACGGTCGCAAAGTATCGCTCCCAGTTGAGGTCAGCGCCCACATCGCCGTAGTCACGGACGCGCAAGCCCCCAAGGCGCTGTCCCTCTTCGGTGACGGGCGCGATGTGGGGCGTGATCTCGCGGATTTTGGCCGGGGCCAGGGCAGCCCCTTTGCGGAAGCTGGTGCCGCTGTCGAACGGCACGCCCAGAATGCCGATCTCAGCGGCGGGATCGTCGCTACATAGCCCGCTCCAGAGTTGGCGGTGCGCAGGTTGGTAAGTGGCAAGCGGAGGCATGATGCCCTGATTTTATCACGTTTGGGGTGGGTGGCAAACGCTGTGCCTGATCCCCTTGGTTGCGCCGCATGGAGAACTGGCGTAGAATTCACGCGCAGAGATCGGGGGGCTTGGTGGGTGGTGGTGGGCACGACAGTCGCACGAACTGTGCGCGGAACTGGCCTCCAGGAAAACGTAACACCCCCGCCGGCCTGATGAGGCTAGATAGCTCAAGAGGTTGATCGGTTGCGTCGGGAGATTGGCGCGCTGGCGGAGCGTGCGGGGTAGGTGCTCGATCATTCCGAAAACGTGATCACCAGCCGGTCCTGCTCGTCGTAGCGATAGTGGGCGAAGAAGGGAGGCTCGTCGGGACCCATCGCCAGCACGCGGGGGAGCATGGTGGGGAGGTCCTCGACCAGTTCCTCGCCCACTGCCAACTCCGCCAGCCGGTCGCGAGCCACCCATTCCAGCGTGCCCTCCTCCGACGGGCGGACGTTCCGCGTGGTGGCGATGGCGGTGAAGACGAAGACCATTATGCCCATAGTGCTGCGTGTGTCCACGGGGATGTTGATCACGCCCCGCAGCCGCAGGGCGCGCACCTCCAACCCGGTCTCCTCCTGAATCTCGCGCAGGGCGGCCGAGCGGACGTCTTCGTTCGGCTCCACGTGCCCGCCGACGCCGTTGTACTGGTTGGGCCAGATACGCTTGTCGGGGGCTCCTCGGAGCAGCAGGACGTCGTCTCCATGGGGGCCGTGCGTGACGAAGCATAATGTGCGCGGGACGACTTGATAGCGGTTGGGGATGATCTTCTGAGCGGACTTTCCCATTCAGATGTTCCCGTAGGGCGGTTTTGCTATCCGACCTACTTGCCGCGCACGCTGGCCCGTTCGGCCTGCGCGATGGCTCGGTGCGTGTGCTTGAGCGCCCGCAGCGCGCGGATGGTGATCCACTTGCTGGGCTGTCCTCGCTCTTCTACCTGGAGCGCGCGGGTGCCGTAGCGCTTGACCCAACGCCCATCGTCGGTTTGATCTGCCAGCACCACATCCAGCAGTCGCCTCAGACGCGGGTCGGTGCCATAGTCGAGGCGCGCCAGGGCGTCACACAGTTCGACCAGGTCGGACTGGTAGTCAAGGGGGAAGCCAAAGTCGAGCCAGCGAGCGTCCCGGCCTTCAAAGTCGAACTCGTGGTCGAGCACCCCGTCGGCCAGTGCTTTCACCGCGCGCATGCGGTCGGGGGTGCGGTTGTCACTGGGCAGTGCGGCGAAGGCCGCCAGCGCCTTGGTAATACCCCACTGACACTTTTCTCCGCTGGCGTAGAGGCACGTCAGGCCGTCGGGCTGGGTGCTGAGCGCGACCAGGTATTCAAGCGCGCGCTCCAAACGCGGGTCGCTCCGGTAGCCGAAGTGGATCAGCGTGCGGATACCGTTGCCGGTGTAGCAGAGGAAGATGCGGCCCGGGGCGCCGTCGTAGGTGAAGCCGCCGCTTTCGTGCTGGCCGTGCTCAAAGAGGTTCTCGCAGGCAGCCTCGATTTGCAGGGTGCGGGGCATGCCTAACTCGGCGAGCAGGTTGAGCGAAGCATGCGTGCCTACCGCGCCGCCGTAGAAGGGTCTATCGGCCCGTCCCCAAAAGTCCACCGGGTCCATCACAGATAGAATCTCGTGCACCGGCGGCCAGGCCGGGATCGCTGCCCGCGCCTCTGAGGCCTGGGAATCCTGCTCAGCACAGTCGAGCAAGTGGCGCAGTGTGAGATAGCGAGCCGATGGATTCTCCGGTTCCAACAGCCAGGGAGACGGGTCGGCTTTCAGATCGCTTGGCCATTCTCTCGGCATTTCACCTCATCCACCCTGGCGAAGGTTATGCTGCCCAACCTTCGCCAGGGTTCACTTCCCTATCTGGGGTAGCCGACGGGCAGGATGTACAGCGGCTCCTCTCGTTCTGGGAGAGCCAGCACTTTTTTGACAGCAGCGTCGTCGAATGCGCCCACGGGGACGCTCGCCAGTCCCAGCGCGACGGCCTGCAGGAGCAGGTTCTGGGCCGCGTGACCGACGTCCATTGGCACGTAGCGCAGTTGCCCCCTCTCCTTGTAGCGCCGGGTGGTGCGCTCAAAGATGGCACTGACGACGAACACGCACGGGGCCTCAGCGATGAACCGCTGGGCGGCTTCTGCTAGACCATCCCGCACGTCCTGCTCCAGGTGGCGCGTCAGGTAGTGGCCCTCTGGATGATAGCGCCACATGCCGTCGGTGCGGCAGACGTAGAGCAACAAAGGATGGCATGAGCCGGCTGATGGTGCTGCGCGCTGGCTGTCATTACTGCCGGTGATGCCCTGCGCCGCCCACAGCAATTGCCCGATCTGTTCCAGGCTCAGGTCCTCCGGGGCGTAGCGCCGCACAGAACGACGTTGAGCAATGGCAGCCTCCAGCGATACCTGCCCACTGGTGCGAGGTGTGGGTAATGTGATGCGTGATTCTGACACGTTTGCTTTTACCTCCAATTCCATCCCATACCGGCGATCTCCTGACCACAGTGGGGACAGCGACCTTCGGGTGTGACGTCGCAGTGTAGCAGCCGCAGGAGCCCCCGCTGGGCCAGTATTGTACCACAATTCGGGCAGAATGTGTGCTCGCCGGGATGGCCGGGGATGTTGCCGGGCATATTGCCCAGGTAGACGTAGCGCAGGCCGGCCTGCAGACCGATCTCCCGCGCCCGCTCCAGCGTCTCCACGGGCGTAGACGGGGCGGTGAAGCGGTAGGCCGGGTGGTAGCGGCTGAGGTGCCAGGGTGTGTCCGAGCCCAGTTCGGCCTCAATCCGCTCCGCGATGGCTCGCAGTGTCTCGGCGGAGTCGTTCACACTGGGGATGACCAGCGTGGTCAGTTCGACCCACACATCCAGTTCTCGTGCCCGGCGGCAGTTGCGCCACACGATCTCGACGTCGGCCTGGCAGTACTTGTCCACTGCTGCGGCATTCCCTTTCACGTCCACGTTCATTCCATCGAGTCCGGCCTCGACCAGCAACTCCAGCGCGGCTGGGGTCATGTAACCGTTGGTGACGAAGGTGTTGTACAGTCCGGCCTCCCGCGCCAGGGGCAAGACCTCCAGCGACCATTCCAGCGAGAGGGTGGGCTCGTTGAAACTGATGGAGGTACCCTGGCAGCGGAGCTCGCGGGCGCGAGGGATGAACTCGCCGGGAGAGATAAACTGACCCCCAGAGGGCGGCTGCTTCGATATGTCCCAGTTCTGGCACCACGGACAGGCAAAGTTGCAGGACCAGGAGCCAGCGGTGAGCGCGACGGAGCCGGGGTAGAAATGGTAGAGCGGCTTCTTCTCGATGGGGTTGCAGGAAAGGGAGGAGACCGCGCCGTAGATGAGGGTGTAGAGCGTGCCGTCGCGATTCCGATGCGTGCGGCACCAGCCCACCTGTCCGTCGGCCAGCTTGCAGCGCCGTTCGCAGGTCAGGCAGCGCACTTTGTGGCCGTCACCGGCCGGCTCCTGCAATCGGGCCTCGCGGATGAATGGGGAGCACATAGCACCAACACCCTCCTCACTGCTCGTATTGTACTCGGCCCGGCATCCTGTGGCAAGTAACGGCGCTGACCGGCGCATAGGCGACATCGCTGGGGGTCTTGCGTTTGTGCAAAAACAAGCATTCCTGTATACTGACGCGGTGACTACCAAGCCAGACCTGACAGGTTTCCGAGAGGGCTTTTGTATCAAAGAATCTGTCCGTTTACAAGTGTACTTGCCTCGGAAAACGCCTGCAAAAACCTGTCAGGTCTTGGTTACCTAACGCGAAGCAAAAGCCGTCGCTGCAACCGAGGGTTCTCTTACCGACCAGGTGGGCTGACAAGCTGTTGTGGCGGTTGGGTATGAAGGATCACGTCTGGGAGCGGCAAGAGCCCATTAAGATGATGAGCTAGCGCGGGCCTGGCGCGGGATTACGAGTAAAGACGAGGGGTATATGTTCAGTAAAACCGCTTGCAGCAGATCAGACTTCGGAAGTTTCCCACAAGATTCGCCGCAACTAGCGTAATTTCGTGAGCGTAAGGGCATTGTCATTGTAGAGTACGCTGAAACTTCCAAGTCTTGGCTGGTTCACTGAACTTGTACGAGTGTGAATGGAATAGAGATAATTTGGGAGGTAAATTGCTATGAAGAAAACAGACTGTCGTATCAGCTTTCTATTGATC
>CAZMOT010000016.1:0-37272 GCA_964568065.1 uncultured Anaerolineales bacterium | reverse complement strand
GCCCAAGTCCTGGTCAATACGGTCAATACCGTGGGCGTGATGGGCCGGGGAATAGCCCTCGAATTCAAGCGTCTGTTCCCCGAAATGTACCGCCAGTACCGGGAGTTGTGCGAGCGAGGGCAGTTCGAAATTGGAATGTTGTGGCTATACAAAAGTCCCAACAAATGGGTGCTGAACTTCCCTACCAAGAAACACTGGCGCAACCCCTCACGTGTCGAGTACGTTGAGGCAGGCCTACGAAAGTTTGTGAACAGTTACGCCGACTTGGGAATTCACAGCATTGCTTTCCCGGCGCTCGGTTGCGGTAACGGCCTGTTAGACTTTGAAACGCAAGTGAAACTGCTGATGGAAAAGTATCTGCGCCAACTACCTATCGAGGTATTTGTCTACCCTGGCCAAAGGAGCGCGTTCGTCGAGCATTTGAATCCAGCGGAAATGAAAAAATGGTTGCGCTCCGAGCCGACCAACTTGCCCTTCGCTGAAGTCTGGGATGATTTGATCCAGTTGTTGGGCGAAAGGGATAGCTTTGAGACAATTGCCAAGAAGCGACCATTCACCGCTCGAATATCCCATGATCCTTTGGGTATAGAAATCGTTGCTGCTAAACAACGTTATTACATCCAATATGAAACCCTCGTGGCTTTCTGGCAACAGATTCGGACGCACGGGTTCTCGATGCGTCACATTGCGCCGGGCATAGACAGGCAAATGTCCTATCTAATCCCTATCTTTGCCGCGCTGGACTATGTCACACCCGTACACGTGGCAGATAGCTACAACAGGCTTCAAAACGCCGCCGTCACCGGCCTGCAGGTGCTCCCCTCTGCCTTTGTTCGCGAGACCCTTCAGTTTGCCCAACTGTCACTACTCTAACTGAGTTAGCCCCCATGGTCTCCTCAAAGCCAGACGCCGGTCGAATCGAAACTGTCTTGAACAATCTGGCAAAGCAAGATTGGGTCAAACGCACGGAGCGGCGTTGGTGGCCACAGTTCGTCTTCCACTACACGGATATTAGAAATGTTGTCCGGGTTTTGCGGGAAGGATATTTGTACAGTCGCAAGTACCTGGAAGACGCGGGCAAGCCCATAGTCAGCAGTGGCAGCCCTGCCGTGTTAGCCGGCACGGACATCACCATCAAAGATTGCGTGCGTTTGTACTTCCGCCCCAAAACGCCAACGCAGTATTACGCGGAAGGGATCTATTCCCAGGATACACTCTCAAGATCAAGATTCCCCAACGCACATTGCCCTGTACCAGTTTTCTTTCTATTCGACTCGGTCGATGTACTAACACGCAGCGATTGTCTGTTCTCTGATAAAGGTTTAGGAGCACGCGATTATCAGATATTCTCAACCGCTGCTGAACTTGAGCAGTTGCCTTGGAAACAAATCTATCAACCCGGATGGGTAAATCCTCCCAGGGCAAACGCGGAAGTAATTGTCCAGCGAAAGCTAGATTTGAGTGCTCTGCGTTACATCTACTGCCGTTCTGAGGCAGAAAGAGAGACTTTGCTGCATCTACTTCCACCGGATTTGCAAAAGCGATACCAGGACAAGATCGTCGCCAGCACCCGTAGCAATCTTTTCTATCGCCGACAGACCTTCATTGAGACGGTTCGCCTGTCTTCAGCGGCCGCTTACTTTCGTTTTTCCCCGGAAACCCAATCCCCTGGGCCGTTTCACTTACAGGTCGAGCTTGAGATCGCCTCCAGCCAGTACTCTCTCGATGCAGAGAGCTTTAATTTGGCAAGACCTTACATTTTGGAGATTCCTCTACTGTCTTCGTTTACCGGTTACACCATTCGTCTTTATCTTGACGATCATCTTGCCTATGCTAACACTTACGAGGAAATGGAAATTCCCTTCTAGTTGTCGTGAAGGCTTGAGCAGCATCTTTCGCCCCTCTCCACCCACAAACCAAGGAGACCCCAATGGTAGAACTGACCTGGAAAGGCAAATACGACGAACACGGCAAGCGCGCCGCCCCCCTGCGCATCCAACTCCCCTTCCAAACCGTTGAAACGGTGAACGAGAGCGCCCAGGAGCGCCAGATGGCCCTCGACGGCGCGCTGTGGTTTGGCACCTGGGAGGGCATCTCCCGCTTCGACGGCGAGGCCTGGACCACGTTCACCACCAACGACGGCCTGGTGAGCAACGGCGTCCAGTCCATCGCCGTGGCCCCCGACGGCGCGCTGTGGTTCGGCACCTTTGGCGGCGTCTCCCGCTATCTGCCGCCGGACTGACCTGTGTATGGAGGTGTGGACGACTGCGGCTAGCCGTGCCGTGGACGTGACGACCACCTTTCGCTACAAGGCAAGCCCGCCGCCTCGCGCGGCCCCCCTCCGGCTTCCCCTTCGATCCTGCTCAGGACAAGCCCCGCAGGAACGGGGGGAGAGAGAGCGCGGGGTGGCGGGCTCCTCCCTCACATTCCCCGTGCGGCGGGTGCTTCAGTTGGCGCAGCTATCACCTCCACCACCACCGTTTTCTCGACCTCCACCTGCCGGGTGACCTGCACCTCCACCGTCTCCATAATAGCCTGAGGGGCACAGCCTACGAGCAGGGCGCTGGCGACGACCAGGGCGATCAGTATGAAACGGATATGTGTGTTCATTGTTCTTCTTCGGCAGCAAGTGAGAGGTATGGAGCAGTCACCATGATCCTTGGCTCACCCTCAAGGATGAAAATGTAGGTCACGTTTTTAACGTGACGATATTTGTTGCTGTCGTCACGCTGCAAGCGTGACCTACAAAGTCGCGGTTATTTTCGAGGCAGATGAAGCAAAGCTCTCACCTGCTCCCATACTCGCCTACTCACTTATGCTGCTGGCCCGCTCGACCAGGCTGACGAACTCTGCCACGTCGGTGTCGTGGGGCAGGTACTCGGCGACGCGGCGGGCCTCCCAGGCCACGTCCTCCAGGCTGGAATCCCTGGCCCAGTAGCTCTGGCGCAGGATTTCGGCGTACTCGGCCACCACCGCGGTCAGTTGGAAGCGGATGGAGGCTTCCCCAAAGGTCGGCACAAAGTCGGCCTTGGCAAGCGAGCGATTGATCTCGGTCACTTTGCCCGGATGTTTGCCATCCGCTGTGTCGGGGTCCTCGTAGCGCACATAGACGGTCAGCGCGGCCTCGGACTCTGGGGCGTCGGAGTGGAACTTGATCTCGTAGAGGGCGGTGACGCTGTGGCCGACGCCGATCTCGCCGGCGTCCACTTTGTCGTCGCGAAAGTCCTCGTCGGCCACGTCCCGGTTCTCGTAGCCGATGAGACGGTAGCGGCTGACTACCTCAGGGTTAAAGTCCACCTGCACCTTGGCATCCCTGGCGATGACCTGGAGAGTCGAGGCCAGGTTGTGCACGAAGACACGCTCAGCCTCCTTCAGCGTGTCCACGTAGGCGTAGAAGCCGTCACCGTTGTCGGCCAGTTGCTCCATCAAGGTGTCGTTGTAGTTGCCCATCCCAAAGCCCACCGTCGTCAGGTAGATGGAGCGTTCGGCGTGGGCGCGGATCTGCTCCAGGATGGAATCGGGGCCGGTGTGGCCGACGTTGGCGACGCCGTCGGAGCAGAGAATGACGCGGTTGATGGCCTCGGGGTTGAAGGCTTCAGACGCCATGCGGTAGCCGATCACCAATCCCTCTTCGGCGTTGGTTGCGCCTTCGGGCTGTAACCGGTCAATGGCCTGCAGGATGTGCTCGCCCTCGGCGACGGGGGTGTGCTCCAGGAGCATGCGGCCGTTTGAGCCGTAGACGGCGATGCCGACTTTGTCGGTGGGTCGCAGTTGCTCCACCAGCAGCCGCAGCGCTCGCTTGACCAGGCCCAGGCGGTTCTCCATCTCCATTGAGCCGGAGACGTCTATCACGAAGGTGAGGACGACGTCTTTGCGCTCCTCCGGCGGGATCTCATAGCCCCGGAGCCCGATGCGCACCAGGTAGTAGCGCTCGCCGCCGTAAAGGGAGGGCGCGCCCTCCAGATGGATGGTGAAGGCTCCCTCACCCTCGGCAGGAGGTTCATAGTCCTGCTCAAAGTAGTTGACGTACTCCTCGACGCGCACCGATTCATCGGGGGGCAGGTAACCGTCGCCCACGTAGCGGCGCATGACGGTGTAGGAACCGGTGTCCACATCCACCGCGAAGGTGGAGAGGTGGTCGTCCTCGGTGTCAATGAAAGGGTTGACGCCATACTCCTCGAAGAAGACGTCGGCGTAGGGCTCGTCGTTGGGCGGGACCAGGCCGCCGGTGGAGGGGTAGGGGCCGTCGGCTTCCATTTCCATAGCAGGAGAAGCGGTAGCAGCCGGCGGGTAATAGGGCGCTTCCTCCATCGGCGCCGCCATAGCACTGCAGCCAGCGAGCAGGACGGCAACCGTGACCAGTATGGTCAGAGTGAAACGGGCGTTTGCATACATTTTTCTCTTCCTCCTGGGTGTGATTTCGAGCGGCGCTCAGGTGGCCGCTTCTAATAGGTTACATGCAGGAGGGGAGAAAAATGTTCATACTGGAAGAGATTGGAGATTAGGTATTGGAGATTATGTGGAGAGGGCGGGCAGCAGGCGCTGCCAAGCTCGCCGCAGCCTGGGTCATCCCAAACGGCGGAAGCAGTGCTATTTCAGCCAGTCCGGTTTAGGTCCGCGCGCTGCGCCGCACGAAGGACAATTTGTCCTATCAGCTTTGTCGCGCTCGTATGCTCGACCGCACGATGCGCAATGCGTCCACGCCCGCTCGGCCGCTTCCCGCTTCCGCTGCAACTCTTGTTCTTTACGTTGTTGGTCAAGGTAGGCCTCTTCAGCCGCCTTACCCACGCGGTCAATCACTTCCCAGACTCGTTTGGGCAGACCCAAGTCCTGGATGTCCTCGACCAGGTCTTTAACGCCCCCCATCACGTTCCCGGCTGTGTCGAGCAGGCCAGCAGGACCGCGCCTTCTGAAGAGCAATCGCTTACCCTGCTCCAAGAGCGTGCTCCCTGCGGAACTGAGCGCGCCTCGTACCGCGCCCTGCTTGAGGTCGCTCATAGTTACCGTCAGCGTGCCGGACGCTTCGAGCAGGGTCACGGTCAGTGCAGGCGAGAAATCGTGAGGCCGCCTGGCCTGGCTTTGCAGGATGGTGACCACAACCGAATCGCCGCTTGGGCCAACCCGCACGCGCGTATCATCATCTGCAACTTCCGATCTCAATGCATTGACAATGACCGCAGTTCTGCAGCCCTCGAAAGTCACCGTATCGGGATGAGGGGCCAGCGCCCCGCCAACCACACCAGCGCCCAGCCCTACCCCGGCAAGGATTTCCTCGGCAGCGCCGGGTTTGCTTGCTTCAGAACTGGGTTTTGGTTCAAAAGCAAACCCCTTGTCTAGCCGCGCCCGTTCTTCCGCCATCCACTCTTCGAGACCGTTTTTTTCGTCTGTCATTACTACACCTCACTCAGTATTCTAGCCAATGTCATTAAGAAAAGAGACCATCCCAGACCTGACAGGTTTCACAGGCCACTTTTCGGTGTAAATATGCCCCTGATCAGGTCGAATCTAGCTCAAAATGGCACCTTTGGAAACCTGTCAGGTCTTGATGACATTGGTATTCTAGCATATCTTTGAGTTTCCTTCAAACGCTAGTTGACCTCCGTGCAAAGTTGCACTATACTCAAGCCACGCCAGATCGCATTGACGTGTTTCGCTCGTAGGATCGCCTTATGACGCTCATCTACCTTACTATCGCCTGGCTGGCGGGCCTCGTGCTGGCGAAGGAAATCAGCCTGCCCTGGCACGTGCTGCCCGTGCTGGGTCTGGCGTCGTTCCTCGGGCTGCTGTTGTGGCGGGACGATGCCCGCGTCCGGTTGGGCTCGCTGTGCGCGCTGATGCTGGCCCTGGGTGCAGGCCGTTTTCTGCTTGCCGTTCCCCGTTTTGGTGAGACCTCCCTGGCGACCTACAACGACGTTGGCTGGGTGACGCTCGAGGGCGTCGTGGTGGGAGAGCCGGACGAGCGGGAGACCTACACCAACCTGCGCGTGCAGGCCGAGCGACTGACATTGCCCGACGGCGCGGAACTGGAGGTCGAAGGACTGGCGCTGGTCAAGGCCGACCGCTACCCCCAGCGGTGCTACGGCGACCGCCTTCTGGTCGAAGGGTTGCTGGAGATGCCGCCCGTCTTTGAAGAGTTCTCCTACCGAGAGTACCTGGCCCGCCAGGGTATCCACTCTCTGATCAGCCGTGCTCAGGTCACGCCGCTGGCCGAAAACCAGGCCGGTTCTCTGTACCATCTTTTCGCCTTCAAGCGACAGGCCCAATCTATCATCGCCAGCATCCTCCCGGAGCCGCAGGCGGCCCTGCTGACCGGCATCCTGTTGGGCGTGGAAACGGGCATTCCGGCCGACTTGATGGACGACTTTTCTGCCACCGGCACGACTCACATCATTGCCATCTCGGGATTCAATATCACGATCATCTCCGGCATCTTTGCCGGGCTGGCAGAGCGGCTGTTCGACAAGCGGCGAGCGGTATGGATCGCCATCGCGGGCGTGGTGGTCTATACCATATTCGTCGGGGCGGCGGCGGCGGTGCTGCGTGCAGCGCTGATGGGCATGCTCTACCTGTGGGGCCGGCACCTGGGACGCACCACCTTCGCCCTCGCCTCTCTCGCCGCAGCGGCCATCGGGATGACGGCGTGGAACCCCTACACTTTGTGGGACGTAGGATTTCTGCCCAGCTTCGCCGCCACAATGGGGTTGGTGCTCTACACAGAGCCGTTGGAGAAGCTCTTTGAGCAGGCATTGGCACGGCTCACTTCTGCCGAACGCGCCCAAAAGATCGTGGGCTTGATCAACGAAGCACTCATCGTCACATTGGCGGCACAAATATCCACGACGGGAATCATCCTACATTACTTTGGCAGGCTTTCGCTCGTTACGCTGCTGACCAACTTTCTGATTCTCCCGGCACAGTCATATCTGATGATAGCCGGGGGAATCGCAACGCTACTGGGTCTGGTCTTCCGGCCGCTGGGCCAGATCGTGGGCTGGATTGCCTGGGTCTTTCTCACCTACACCATCGAGATGGTGCGGCTGACGGCGCGGGTGCCGTTCGCCTCGGTACCGGTGCATGTGGATGGCTGGATGGTGTGGGGCTACTATGCTCTCCTGGGCATCCTGACGTGGTGGCTGGCGCAGCCTCGGGAGCGGCGCAACGAGTTGTGGGCCAAGTTCTCCTCCCGCCTGGAGACGAAGGTGCTCGCCGGCGCGGCGGTGATCCTGCTGGTGCTGGCGTTCTTCGCCTGGCGCACGCTGCCCGATGGGCGTCTCCACGTTGTGTTCCTCGACGTGGGACAGGGGGATGCCATCTTCATCCAGACCCCCTCCGGCAAGCAGGTGTTGGTGGATGGCGGGCCCAGCGAGGCGGCGGTGCTTTCGCAGTTGGGCCGCCAGATGGGCTTCTGGGACCGCACGCTCGACGTGGTGGTACTCACCCACCCCGACTCCGACCACATCACCGGGCTGGTGGGGGTGCTGGAACGGTACCAGGTGGATATGGTGATCTTCCGTGACCTGGAACTCGCGTCTGAGGTCTACGAGTACTGGCTGCAGTTGTTGGAGACGGAGGGAGCAATGATCTACCAGGGTGAAGCAGGGTTGCACGTGACGCTCGATGAGGGGGCGGACGCATCGCGTCCGTTGGAGATGGTCGTGCTGCACCCAGGGGTGGAACTGCTGGAGAGCGCCAACGACAACTCGGTCATGACCCGGCTGACCTACGGAGAAGTGTCAGTGCTGCTGACGGGGGACATCGAGGCGGAAGTGGAGCGTCGGCTGGTGGCCGAGGGGGCTGCGCTGGAAAGTACGGTGCTGAAGGCGGCGCACCATGGGAGTTGCAGTTCGACGACGCAAGAGTTTCTGGAGGCAGTGGACCCGGAGGTGGTGGTCATCAGCGTGGGGGCCGAGAATCGCTTCGGACATCCGTGCGCCGAGGTGCTGGAGCGGTTGGTGGAGTTGCCGGTCTACCGTACCGACGAGCAGGGTGTGGTCGAGGTTATCACCGATGGGTTCCAGATGTGGGTGGAGACGGAACGCTAACCCTACTTGGGCGTCGTTACCCCTTTCCCTACACTCCTGCCGCCGCAGGCGAAGATGGGCTCGCTCCAGCCGTGGTTTGAGCCGCCTTGCGGAACGCCCAACCGTTGGCCTGGGCGTCCCACATGAACTGGTCACAGTCAGCGCGCTCGTTGGTGGCATTGAAGCGGTACTGGAAGGCGACTTCGGTGACGATCTCCGTTCGTCAGTTGTCGGTGTGCAGTTCCTCGAACCGGCTATGGACATACCGCCGGCCGATGCCGCAGAGGCCGAAGACTCCGTTCAGTCGCTCGATGACGAAGACGATAAAGAGCAAAGAGCGCTACAGTCGGTCCAGTTCTGAGGGCACGAGCAAAATCCCCGCCCTTAGAGCATGACCGGCATTCTATGGCAACCTGGCGCCTTTCTGATGTACTTTATTCTTCGAACTCTTCCTCCTCATACATCTTCTGCCCGACGAGGACGCCAATCTTGGGCAACCCAACCAGGAGCGGTGTGCCGATGATGGCTGCACCCAGGCTGAACAGCGTCCGCTCCATCGGAGCCAGCGGCAGCACGGTGAGCCAGATCTCGCGCGGAAGCTGGAACATGATCAGGGCCCACAGGCAGCCGAAACCGTGGTCAACGATGGTGCCGGCCATGGCAGCCAGGAAGATCCCTATGAATAGCTTGGTGCGGTTGTCGGAGCCAATCCAATCTGAAGCCACGAACCAGCCGATCAGACTGGCGATCACGCCCAGCGACCATAAGATGGGCTGGAACCAGGCTGCACGACCCAGCGGGAAGATGAACCAGGCCACTGAGAAGAAAACGATCGCGATCAGGGGCACATACCACTTTTTCTGCATGGCAAAGCCTGCGCACAACGCATTGAGGGTGGGGATAAGGAAAGTGAGCGGCCCAAAGAAGACCGTGTGTGGGGCAATGAGTTGACCGATGAACGCGCCAATGGCAGCACAGATTGCCCCTGGGATAGGTCCAAAGAGAATACCTGCCAGGGGGATCAGCGCTGCACTGACGCTGAAAGTGGCTCCTGTCCCGATGATCGGGAAAACTGGCACCAGCGTTACCACGGCGATCAGGGCAGCCCAGACAGCGATGACTGCCGGATGGGTTGATAAGAGTGGGGACTTCTTACTCATCATACTTTCTCCTTTCACTGGATGTAAACGCTACCCGCAATTATGTGACTCCGTGTTCCTCTTTTTTTTCTTCCTTTGTTGACCTCCTCTCATACTTCGCGGTATCTCACAGGGGCATGGCGACGCTTATGAATTCGCTCTACGATGGACTGACCCAACTGCTCGACCGTGAGCGCGCAGGCGGGTAGTCCCAATTCGCGGGGCAGGGCCTGCGCCAGTTGCGTGATCTGCGGTGGCGTAACGTGCGTTCGGCGCAGAATCTCTGGCTGTGAAAAGACCGCTGCCGTCGTGTCGTTCAGCAAAATCTTCCCTTGACGGAACACAATGATATGCTTGGTGTACTCGGCGATGAGTGGCATATCGTGGGTGACGACCAGCACAGTGTGCCCTTCCCTGTGCAACTGGCGGGCGATCCGCATGATCTGATGGCAGCCCTTGTAATCCTGGCCCGTCGTCGGCTCGTCGAGGATGATGATTTCGGGCTGCATGGCCAGCACGGAGGCGATGACCACCTTGGCCCGATCGCCTTTGGACAGCGCGGGGGGGAACTCGTGGCGAAATTCCTCCAGTCCCGTCATCGCGATTGCCACGTCGACGCGCTCCTTGATCTCCTTTTCCGCCAACTCTAAGTTGCACGGGCCAAAGGCGACTTCTTCCCCCACCGTCTGGGCGAAAAGCTGTTGGTCGGGGTTCTGCAACACAAAGCCGACCCGCGTGGCCAGTTCAGCCACCGTGGTCTGGCGCGTGTCCAACCCATCCACGATCACCCGCCCGGAGGTCGGCAGCAGCAGCCCCACGATGTTTTTCAGCAGCGTCGTCTTGCCCGCTCCGTTCTGGCCGATGATCCCGACGAACTCGCCCCGGCGGACGGTGAAGCTGACCCCTTTGAGTGCTTTGACGCTGTGCGGCTGGTAGATGTACTCCAGGTTCTCAACTGCAATAGTAATCTCGTGGCCGTTCAATCTGATCCTCCAATCAACTGCACAGTCCCCCTTCTGGCTTCATCCAGTGTGATGGGGAGATCGGCCAAAGGCATCTCTCGCTCCGCCAGGTAGACCGCCAGTTGGGACACCTGCGGTGCACGGATCATGATGCGCTGGAACAACCCAGTGTCTGCAAAGATCTCTCGCGGGGTCCCCTGCGCAACCAGCTCGCCCCTGTGCAGAATCAGTACCCGGTTACAGAACTGCGCCACCTGCTCACCCTTGTTGGTGGCCATCACGATGGTCATCCCATACTGCTTGTTCAACTCACGCACAACGGAGAAGACCTCCACCGTGCCCATTGGATCGAGCTGCGATGTGGCCTCGTCCAGCACCAGGACGTCCGGACGCATTGCCAATGCGGCCGCAATCGCCAATCGCTGCTTCTGACCCCCAGAGAGCGTGGTAGGCGCATGGTTCTCGTAGCCGGTCAGCCGCACGACCTCCAGCGCCCAGTGCACGCGACGCAAGATCTCCTTTGGGTCAACACCCAGGTTCTCCGGTCCGAAGGCCACCTCGCTGAGCACACTGGTCGTGAAGAGTTGCGCCTCTGGGTCTTCCAGCACAATACCGACTTTCTGCGCCAGCTCAGCCACCGTCGCCTCCTGCGTATTCTGGCCGCCGATGGCAATCTGTCCCCTCATCTGGCCGCCGCGCGAGTGGGGCACTACACCGTTGAGTGTCTGGCAGAAGGTAGACTTACCTGCGCCGTTCTCGCCCAGCACGGCGACAAACTCGCCCTTGTGGATCATGAGATTAAGGTGTTTGAGCACATAACGCCTGGTGTTCGGATAACGGTAGGAGACGTCGTTGAAAATGACATGAGATTCTCGTTGATCCACAAATTGCCTCCTACCCAACGAGATAGTTCGCGGCAACTGCTACCCCGGCGTACAGCACGGAGAAAGCGATGAAGGCCCAATCTCTGGACCGCATGCAAATGTCCTGAACGTATGTGCGATCGACGCTTGCACCAAACGCCCGCGAGTCCATCGCCACGGCGATCAACTGAGCGCGCCGCATGGCGCCGATGATCAGTGGCGTGACCAGTGGTGGGTAGGCCCTCAGCTTATCCAGGAAATTGCCACTCTCAAAGACCTGGAAGGCCCGCAGCCGCTGCGCCTCCACGATGACGTTGGCCTCAGCCTGCAAAACGGGGATCAGGTTAAGCGCCGTGGTCATAGTATAGGCCAGGCGGTAGGGTAACCCCAGGCGAACTAACCCTAACGTGAAGAGGTGTAGCGGCGTGGTCATGCTGACCAATGGCAGCACAATGATCATCACCAGCAGGCGCAGCGAAAGCAACAGCGCGAACAAGACACCCTCCAGCGTGACCTTGCCCTTGCCACCGATGAGCGGGACAAAGCGAGGGATGATGGGCTGGACCAGGGACGTCTCACCGGGGTAGAGCAGGGCCTGCACGATGAACAAGAATGCCACGATCCCGACCATCGCCTTGCCCAATTCTCTGAGTATGGAGAGGGGCAACTCAGCCAGGAACCAGAGCAGGATCAAGGTAAGCAACACCGCACCGGCCACCCAGAGGTTGTGGACAATGACGATGAGCATCGTGATGAGCAGCATAAAGACAATCTTGGAGCGTGGGTCGAGACGATGGAAGACGCTCTCACCGGGGATGTATTGAACAATGGCACTCACCTAATGTCTCCTGCTCTTAACATGAATCGCGGACTACCAACTCGGTTGGCAGAACTCGTTTCGTTGTAGGCTTGCTTCTGTCCTTGATCCTCCCCACCAGCATTTCCATGGCTACAGCCCCCATCTCGTGCTTGGGATGGGCTATAGTAGTCAGGCTGGGATTGGTGAAGGAGGCGAGGGCGATGTCATCGCAGCCGATGATGGCAATGTTCTGAGATATCCTCAACTTCTTTTTGCTGACGGCGCATATCGCTCCCATAGCCATCAGGTCGTTACAGGCGAAGATGGCCGTTGGGGGTTCATCGAGGGCCAACAGCTCCCCCATCGCTTCGTAGCCGCCTCTGCAACGGAAATCGTCGTGGATGATGAGATTTTCATGCAAAGAGATGCTGTGTTCCTTCAGAGCACGATTGTAGCCATCCACACGCTCGTTGCTGATGCAAAGTCCCTGTGGCCCAGCGATACAGCCGATACGGCGGTGTCCCAAGCGGATCAAGTGCTCCGTGGCCTGGTAGCCGCTCCCCATATTATCGGCGATGACCGTGTCCACCTCCACTCCTGGAATATCCCTGTCACAGACGACGACGGGTACCCCTTGCCCAATCAAGGTCTGGACGTGGCTGGAGCTCTCACCGACGGCGACAAAGACGACGCCGTCCACCTGTTTTGCCCGAAGGAGGTTAACACAGGCGGCTTCTCTCTCCAGGCTGCCGTTGGATTCGCAAAGGATAACATTGTAACCCAGCCTAAAGCCCGCGTCCTCCACGCCCCTTGACACCTCGGCCAGGAAGGGATAAGCGATGTCGGGGACGATCATGCCGATGTTTTGCGTTTTCTTGCACCGCAGGCTTCGGGCTATGGCGTTGGGCCGGTAGTCGAGTTCCTTCATCACCTGATAGACCCTGGCGCGTAGCTCCTCGCTCACAAAGCGCGTCTCGTTGATCACGTGGGAGACGGTGGCGGTGGAAACCCCTGCCCTGCGGGCGACATCTTTCGCGGTAACCATCGTTTTCGCCTTTGGTAATCGTTTACGTAATCGTTTACTTCGATTATAAATAAAAAGACATATAAAGTCAAATCACCAGCCGTTAACCTCAAAGATGATTGTCCCGCTGGTAGTGGTATATATTGACTGACGGGCTGTGGATGCATTGAGACGATAGGGAAACCGCCCCACTTTGGGCACGGAAGAGTCCCGCTTTTAGGGAAAAAGCTGCCCCAAGAAGCACTTTCCGGGCGATTTTTTCCCCCACGAATGGCTTATGGCTCAGTCACTTCGTGAAACCGTCAGTCAAAACTTAACCACCACCGTCCCGCTATAGCTCACCTGCCCCAGCCGGCGTAAACGGTCAGTGTTGGGAACGGGTATGAAGAACCTCCGAGATCACTGCCATGAGCAGAGATGCTCCCAGTCCGACGAACAGCGCATCTATATCAAAAGGCTGGAAAATCCTCCATGCCAGGGAGGATAATGCCCCCCCCAGTAAGCTGTACAATGCCGTACCCTTGTTCAACTTTCTCTCTATCAGTACTGCCAGAGTGGGAACCAGCATTCCCGCTGTCCACATACTGAGCGTGAACAGCAACGCCGGTACAATCATCTGGAACCACAGAGCCAGGACCAGGCTCAACAAGCCCAGCACAATGACGGACAGTCTGGAAAGCGCCAACAATTGTCCTTCACTGACCGCGGGCCTGAGATGCCTGAGTGCGTCGTATGCCAAGCTTGAGGCTCCTGATTGTAGGAAGGAGTTCACGGTGCTCATTATCGTCGCCAATAAACCCACGAAGAAGATGCCTCTCCCCACAGCAGGCAGTGCCGTCCCGAGCATAATGAGGGACATATCCGGGTCTTCCAGGCCCGGAAACATCCGCAGGGCGGCAAACCCGCACAGTACGATAATCGAGTCTATAGCGATCCATATCGCAATAGAATATAGCACTGATTTCCTGGAGCAGGCTTCTGATTCTGAGGCGAAGAACCTTTGGTACAAAGGTGCCGAGGTGATCGGTAGGAAAAAGAGCGATATGAAAAACACGGCAATTTCCTGGCCTGATATGCATGAGAAAGGGTTGGAATACTCTCTCGGAATGTCTGAAATCAGGTCCAGCCGTAGGCTGAGTATAAATGGCACCATCACCCCAAGCATGAAAAGCATCAAAATGAACTGAACTATATCCGTCATCACGTCCGCCTTCATCCCGCCTATCGCAACAGGCACAACCAACACAAAAGCCATAATGCCCATCGTCACTTCCACGGGCATTGATGTGAATGCGGACAGAATCTTTCCTCCCGCTATTATCTCCTCCGGAATGAGGCATAGAGTTGCCAGCAGTATTGAGCTTGCTATGGCAAATTTCTTGCCGTAGAACTCCCCCAGGAAGTCTGGCAGCGTGTATCTTTCCGAGCCCGCTATCTTCCTAAGCAGGAGAACAACAGCCGCGCTCCCCAGATAGAAGGGCACCATAAACCAGATGGCACCCACTCCCATTTGGTATGTCAGGCTTACCCCTCCCAGTATGGCGGATGCTCCGTAGAATGTGGAGGCTATCGTGGCAACCATCGCCCTCGTGCCCAGCCTGTCCCCGAGGATGAACTTCTCCAGGGTCGTCGCTTTAGCCTTTATGCCTATCGCCATAGTTGCGGCGATGTATATCAGAAGGATTGCTTCCCCCATTTATCCCTTGGTCCTCTCTCCGACGGCGGGTCTTATGTATCCCTCTCCCCTAAGCGTCGTCGTGCCGATAACCAGCCTGTAGTACTGGCCATTGACGCTTTCCAGCTTGCCCCTGGCCTCGATCTCCTCACCGTCGTCCACGACATCGCGGTAAAGCCCCTCGTAGGAGAGGACCTCTCTTAGAGGCATAGCACGTTGCCCCCCTACCCCACCCTCGATCACTTTCACCCCTTCTATCCTGTACAAAGCAGGCATGAACAGGGATTCGCTCGCATCCGTGATGACGGCCCTTACCTTTGCTATCCCCTCCTCTCTGTACACCCTGTCCCCATAATTCTCCCTTATCTCATCGTCTTTCCTCGTAGGGTGGATGGAGAAATATCTGCCCCCGAAGAAGCCATAGTTCCACCTCCTCCCGGCGAGATAGCGGGCCTCTTCATGGCTGAGGAGGGGAAAGTGCCCGGCCACGGAGGTACACCATTCCTCCAGTGTTCTCCCGGCCACGGGGCAGATTTTGGCCGACATCCCTTCCCTTAACGTCGCCTTGGCCTTCAGGCTATTCTCCAGGCCGTACACGAGCAGATCAATGTCCGAGAACTGGGGGTTATGTATCCCCAGAAGGGTGGAGCCAGTGATCCCCAAATCGCTCGCTTTTATCCCCGTGATGGCAACTATCTCGGAGGCAAAGGTGCACACTTCCTCCTCGAGAGGGTCTCGTGGAGACTCAAGGATCTCCCTTAGCCGCTGCTCGGGAAGATAATATTTCCTGACATAACCATGGGGAACCATTGAGAACTTAATGCCCATGACGGGGCAGTAGTGGACGTATTGAGGGTATTTCCGCTCCAGGTAGGCAATCGTGTTGGCCACCTTACGGACGTGATAGTATTCCAGTTCCCTGCGGTACGAAATCTCCCCGCTCTTCCACTTACCCACCGGGGCGGGCGAGTACTTGAGATAAGCGGTGTAGCGGCCCGGCGGATGGAGGTAGCCGGTCACGCAGAAGAACATCCCCTCCCGGGTGCGAAGAAAGTCTCGGTCTTTGGATTTGCGCTCTTCCCGCTGGAGTGTCACTGTTTACTCTTTGCCTGCCCAATGTGGGCGCGGGCCGCTTCCTGCGCCAACTGGAACACCTCCTTGAGAGGTACCCCCTGCTCCTCGGCGACACGCTGGCATTCCCGATACTCGGGCGCGACGTTCATCACCGCTTCACCTCGCCGGGCCACCTTCGCTCCTATTGGCCCGTAGCGCGTCTCCACCACCACGCACTCCCGTCCCAGTTTCCACCGTCGCATCGGACATGTCCGCACCCCGATCGTGGTCGTCTCGGCAAACATCACCTCCAGCATGTCCGGTACACGCTCCGCTGTGGCGATCACACTCAACTGTACCCCTGGCCGGTTCCGTTTCATCTGGATCGGCGTCAGAAAGACGTCCAATGCCCCCGCATCGAACAGTCGCCCCATCACGTGCTCGTACCACTGGGGGTTCATGTCGTCTATATTGGTCTCGATGACCGTAACGATGTCTTCCTCGTATCCCTCTATCTTCTCCGTCGTCTCACCGATAGAGACGCGCAGCAGGTTGGGGAGCGGCAAATAGCGAGTCCCCGCGCCGTACCCTATCTGCTCCGTCTTCATTGGAGGCACGCTCCCGAATTCCTCGACCAGGGTGGTGAGGATGGCCGCCCCCGTGGGGGTGACCAACTCTGCGTCCACATCCCGCCCATAGATGGGCACCCCGCGCAGCAGTTCCTGTGTCGCCGGGGCAGGCACTGGCAGCATGCCGTGGGCGCACCTCAGCGTGCCCCGCCCTACGTGCACCGGTGAGGCGTAAACCCGCTCCACCCCCAGCAGCCATAGCCCGACTACTGCCCCCGCCACGTCCACGATGGCATCTACCGCTCCCACTTCGTGGAAGTGGACTTTCTCCATCGAGATGCCGTGCACCCGTGCCTCGGCCTCGGCCAGGCGCCGGAAGATAGCCAGGCTCTGGGCTTTAACCTTCTCCGGCAGATCGCTGCCCTCGATGATCTCTTCGATCTCGTGCAGATGCCGCTCCACCCCCTCCTCTGACACTTCGACCTCGACGTGAGTGCCGCGCAACCCGCGTCGCTGTACCGTCTCGGCGTTCAGCGCGTAGCCGGAGAGGGGAAGGTGGGCCAGTTCCGCCTTCAGCCGCTCCACTTCCAACCCGGCGTCCACCAGCGCGCCCAGAATCATGTCCCCGCTGATACCTGAAAAGCAGTCGAAATGGGCAATCTTCATGGGTCATCCTTTCATTGATTGATCAAGTGAGCCAGGTAGCCTGCCCCGAAGCCGTTGTCAATGTTGACCACGGCCACACCGGGGGAACAACTGTTGAGCATGGCCAGCAGCGCGGCCAGCCCGCCGAAACTAGCCCCGTAGCCGACGCTGGTAGGGACGGCGATGACGGGCCGGTCCACCAGCCCCGCCACGACGCTGGCCAACGCTCCTTCCATGCCAGCCACCACCACCAACACGTTGGCGGTGAACAACTGCTCGCGGTTGTCGAACAGGCGGTGGATACCAGCCACGCCAACGTCGTAGAGCCGCTCCACCGGACTGCCCATCGTCTCGGCGGTCACGGCTGCCTCATCGGCCACCGGGATGTCGGCAGTGCCCGCGCTGACCACCAGGACGGTCCCCCGTCCGCTCTGGGGAGTCGGCCCGCTAATAACGATCACACGCGCGGCGGTATGGTAGACGGCGTCGGGAAAGGTCCGCTGCACTGCCTCGGCCACCTCTGGACTGGCGCGGGTGGCAAGCAATCGTCCCTCCCGCGATCGAATCCGCTCCACGATGCGCACGATCTGCTCCGTGGTCTTGCCTGCGCAGAATATGACCTCGGGGAAGCCTTTGCGCAAGGCACGATGGCTGTCCAGGCGGGCGAACCCCAGGTTCTCGTAGGGGAACCCCCGCAGGCGAGCCAGTGCGTCTTCTATGCTTACTTCCCCCCGTTGCACTTCCCCCAACAGATCGCGTAGCCATTGTGCTTCCATCTATGGCTCTCCATCCACATTGTTGGAAGAGTTAGCAACTTGTCCTACGCTGTCCAGACTTCCTCGCCGGTATCCCTCCAGATCCAGCGTGACATAGAGGTAACCCAATCCTTTGAATCTGGCCACCACCCGCGCCGCCACCTCCGGCTGTGCCAGCCGAGCCACCTCCTCGGCTGCCACCTCGATGCGGGCGATGGGGCCGTGATGCCGCACCCGCAGTTCGCCGAACCCCGTTTCCTGCAGCATCGACTCCGCGGCCTCCACCCGCGCCAGTCCCTCGGAGGTGATAGAGGTGCCGTAAGGGAAGCGCGTGACCAGACAGGTCTGCGCCGGCCTGTCCCACGTCGGTAGTCCTGCGCGCCGGGAGAGGGAGCGGATCTCCGCCTTGGTGAGCCCGGCCTCCTCTAGCGGGCTGCGCACGCCCACTTCCCGCGCTGCCTGGGTGCCGGGACGATATTCGTCCCGATCATCCAGGTTGGAGCCCTCAACCACGCAGGCCAGTCTCTCCTCTTGGGCCACTTCCGCCAGCCGGGCGAATATCTCCCGCTTGCAGAAGTAACACCGACGTGGCGGATTCCGGACGAACTGCTCGTCCTCCAACTGCCCGGTGGGGACGAACCGGTGAGGAGCGCCCATCCGGTGGGCTATCTCCTCCGCTGCTTCCAGTTCCCGTTGGGAGAAAATAGGCGAGGAAGCGGTCGCAGTCAGCACCCGCTCCGGCCCTAGCGCGTCCAGCGTAGCCCAGAGCAGGAACGTACTGTCTACACCGCCGGAATAGGCGACCAGCGCGCTCCCCATCCTGGATAGGATTTTCTTCAATGTTGCCAGTTTCTCATCCAATTCTACCATTTCTAGTCTGTTTCACAAATTGATCTTGGGGGACTCTGGGCTAGGTGCGATATGACAGCGCATCGTTTATATTTTTGCGACAGCGAACCGTAGACACTTGGTACATCAGTTAGTGACAGCATAGCGTAGACATTTTGTATAACAGTAGTGACAGCGCATCGTGCACTCGTCAGTAGCTCAAAATCGCCATATGTAAGGCTGTGCCGAGCCAGTTGCCCCCACATATATGGGTAGAATAAACGAATCGCTGGCAGTTCTTTCCGCCAAAATGTACACGATGATCTGTCGGTTGTCTCTGACTTAATGTCAACGATGCGTTGTCACATCAATTGAACCGAATGTGCACGGTGATCTGCTGTCACATCGCAGCTAGTCATGTATCCGTGTATCCGTAAACACCTTATACTCTTGCCCAACCCACGCCGCCGTAAACAAGTTTCGCCGTGAGTGCTCAGCCCACCAGTGGCGCTGGAGGTCACAAGCCCAGCAGGTAGTCCCCAGCCTGTCCACCGACGACCAGGCGGTGGTAGGGGGGGCCAGCCCGAGCGACGGCGCGCTCCAGGCTCCCCCGAGCGACGGCCCACTCCCCAGTCCGCACCTGCTCGCTGAATCGCGCCCGGAAGGAGGCCACCTCCCGCAGGTCGGCCACAGATTTTCCCTCCAGGAATGTTACCTCCTCGATGGCGTAGTGACACGGGGTGAAGATGGCGTCACAGTCGTCCGTCACCTTCGCCCGGATCGTCGCCGACCCCAATGGCTCGAAGCAACGATCCCCGTATCGCTCCCCCACCTCCCAAGGCCGCTTCACGAAACGGATGAAATACTGCCGCCCCCGGAAGCGCCCCTCGTTGACCTTCTGGGCCTGGAGACGGACAAAGTCGGCAGAAGAGAGCGGAGTGTCCGGGCGATGCGTGGCGTGGAGCGCTGCCAGTTCCTCCCGGCTGGGGCGGCGCAGAGGCCTGGATGGATCGTCCAGCAGGCGACGAAGCGCCCGATGGACGGCCCGCCCTGCCGCCTCACCGTAGACGACGAGGTCAACGTCCGAATCCGGCCGGTGCATCCCGACCAGCACCGAACCGGAGACGCCCAGGTTCTCCAATGACACGCCCGCTGCCTCCCGTAACAGGTCCGCCAGCCCCAGCGCGTGCTCCTCCACCAGATCGGCGGGACCCCGCTCGCGGAGGGTCACCAGATAGCGACAAGGATCGTAGACTATGCGGATGAGCCGCCGGGGCACTCCCTGCACGCGGATTCCGAAGACAGGGTCGTGGCTCAGATAGTCTGGGTAGCGCATCTGGAGGATGTCCCGCTGCTCCCGAAACTGGTACACCCGCCGGTAGCGCACACCCTGTCGCTCCCGATCGCCCTGAGGATCAGGGAGGTATCGTAAGTAGGCGATCACCCGGTCGCGGGGGTGAATCAATCCCTTGACGGTAAAAATCAGCTCGTCTACTGTCTGCACGGCAAACCCTTCGAACACCGTTGCCGTATCTTGCACCTTCATTATAAATTATCCTGCCGTTTTGAGCCAGCACATCGCGTGGCCCATCGCGCGGTGACACAATGTGCCGGGAGCAAGATATGATGGCCGACACACAATTGCCGATCAACGATGAGCTGCAGGCCACGGCGGCGTTAGGTGTCAGTAGGGTGCTGGGTTCTACCGCTCTCCACCGGGGATGGATCACCATAAAGCATTTGCAGACGTGGCACCTGAATCATTGACGTCACCAGCGCGCGAGCAGGTGTGGAAAAATCTCCAGTGCTCCACCCTCAGTCAGGAGAACAAAGAGCGTAGCAGCTATCAAGTCTGCTGTGGTGCCGGGGTTCAGGCGGTGTCTCTCATCTCGGATAGAGAGGTTAAACCTTCGCAGTGCTTCTCGGCCCCGCTCGGAAAAAACCCCTCCAGCCTGTAGCACTTGATTTGCCTGACGAGAGACCTCCTCAGCAACAGCCAGCCCCTCCTTGCGGGCGATCAGCGTATCTGGCACCTGAGCAAGGACGGTGAGAGCAGTCTGAACAATGGAATCCGAGAATCTATGGCCATCCGCCCAAAGACGGCGCAGGGTGGCGTAACCTAGCTCGAAAGTGACCTCGAAATCGGTGACGTATTCCCGTGCCACGGTGTCCCGGCTCTGAGCCAGCATCATGGCCTCTTGGAGAGTTATGTCTACATCCACCATACGCACATCATAGCGATCCGCGTCGCCCAGATCACTAGGGGCCGCAAGGCGAATGGCCTCAAATGCCATGGGGGTGTCGTCCACGGTCAATGCCTCCAACACCTCGCTCACGCCCGCTCGCAACCCCTGGGTATGCCCCAATCCGGCAGCCTTTGCCAGGGGAGCCAAGAGGAGAATCATGCCCAGGTTAGTATTGGTGCTTACGAGCCGACGCGTGTCACGCACTGCCCGTAGGATGGTCTCACCGATGGAGGCATGAGTTGCGTCTCGCAGGGCAGGTCCAATAGCCACAGCACTAGCCATAAAGTCCACAAAGCGTGTATCCCAAAAGTCCTTGCCCCAGGTCACATTGCCAGGCTTATTGGCGCAGACCTCCAGCAAACAGGCAATATGAACAGCCCATGCGATTCTGTCTGGTTCCAGGGGTATCATATCAGCCCATTCAGAATATAATCCGTCAGATGTTCAGCAGCATCTACCCCGGTTGCAGCCTTGAGACCTCGCCAGCCGGGGATACCGTTGACCTCTATCACAGTGTAACCTCCGCCCTCGATGGGCAGGATGTCCACCCCAGTGTAGTCGGCCCCCAGCGCTCGGGCCGCCCGGAGGCTCATTTCCCGCAATTCGTCATCCAGCACCAACGGTTCCGCTTTGGCGCCCTGGGCCACGTTCGTCTTCCAGGTCTCCCCCCGGCGCACCATCGCCGCCGCTACCTCCTCGCCGACGACGAAGGCGCGAATGTCCTGGCAGCCGTGGGGCACAAACTCCTGCAGATAGTAGACGTAGCGGCCCAACTCCAGTGCCCGGAAGACCCGGTAGGCGGTGTCCGGATCCGACACACGAACGATGCCCCGTCCCTCGGAGCCGAAGATGGGCTTGACCACGACGTCGCCGCCCAGTTTGTGAAATGCCGCCATTGCCTCATCGAATCGCTCGGTGACAACCGTGTGCGGCGTGGGAAGGCCGGCATCCTCAAGGAGCGTCGAGGTGTAGTACTTGTCCACCGTGCGCTCGATGACCGTTGGTGGGTTGACGATGCGGACCCCGGCGTTCTCCAGCCGATGGAGGGCGTCCACGCGGAAGATGACCTGCTCCAGCGAGCCTCCGGGGATCGTGCGCACGAAGAGGACGTCGTACGCCTCCAGCGGCTCGTCGGTGGCCGCAAGCCAGGGCCGGGCTGACAGGCGAGCCGTCAGCCGGGTGATAGGGAAACAGGGGGCGGTGATGTCCCACCGGGCCAGCGCCTCCTGCAGGGCCGTCACGTGCCAGCCACCCCGCCGCCCCAGAATGCCGATTTTCATCCCAGCAGCGCCCTCTGTATCATCTCCCCATTGACTTCGCCAGCGTGGAAGGTGCGGCCGCTGGTCAGGTTGCTGATGGAGACCTCGGCCGGGCTGAAGAGCAGTGGATCGATCTTGTAAAAGTCGCCGTCGTATTGCTTGAAGAGATCATAGAAGGGCGTGCCGTAGTCCCGTGAGGCCGAGGAAGGAAGGCGCTCAATGACCTCCTCGATCTGTGCGTCGTCCGCTCGCACTGTGTACCAGGCCCGACCGCCGTAGAGGACGCCGTCGTTGGTGCGCCCGACGGCCCGCAGGTCGTCCTTGGCAATGGGAGCCAGGGGGCAGGTACCGAAGCCAGAGAGCACCGTGCTGATGTCGAAACCCACCTCCAACATCTTGTGCAGCCCGGTCTCCACCACCCGCGCTGCCACCTGCACAGAGCCGACCAGGCTGGCGGTGGGGGCGATCAAGAGATAGAGGCGATCTGGGAAGATGTTGCACTTCCCGGCCACTTTCTCGGCCGCCTCTTGCGGGGGCAGTTTGCGACCCTCCAGCGCCAGCACTGCCACGTCCGCCTGATCCCGATAGTCCAGTTTCTCGAAGAGCGGCTCGCCAGCATAGAGAGCCCTCGCGGGGCCGGAGCCCATGGCGAAGAACTTGCCCTTCTTGACGGCCCATCCTGCGTACTGCGCGGCCATGCAGGCCACCGATGGATGGCTCACCGACACAGTCACGCCAGGCAGCCGGAGGCCGTCGAAGTCGAGTTCGCAAAAGCGGACCTCACCCAACCCGCCCAGGCAGACCTCGGCGAAGAGCCGCCCAGCCTGCAATGAGCCTGCCACCTTCACGCCAGCGTCTACGACCGTGGTCCCGTTGGGGAGGCACGTCACCGCCAGCCCCAGCGGCTCCGCGTCGGCGATCATCCGTCGCACGATCTCCACTGCTCGCTCGTTAACGCTGATCATAGACCAGGATCTCTCCTTTCCCCAGAGTGGTGACGTCGCCGGTGTAGCGACGGAAAACGCCCTCGACCTGCTCCTCCGTGACCGGCAGCCCCCACTCGCGCAGGCGGAGCAGGTAGAAGCGCAGGAAGGTCGGGCGATAGGAGCAGGCATAGCGGAAAGTGGGCAGGAGGCCGTCCTCCAACCCTCCCAGAGCGACTATGGTGCCTCGCTTCATCCCGGCCCCGGCCCGCGCTCTCAGCGTGCCGAAGACGAAGAGGGATCCGGCGATCATCCGTGCCCCGGCGAACTCCCCCAGGTTGCCCCGGACGGCGATGAGCCCGCGGCGCATCCGTTCCCCGGCCCGCGGGCCAGCGTCTCCGTCAACGAGGATGACACCGCCGCGCATACCGTGCTTTTCTCCGGGGTAGGCTGCGCCGAGCATCGGGCCGGCGTTCCCGTGCACCCGGATGACGCCGCTGGACATGTGCGCGCCAGCCCAGGCGTCCACATTCCCGTGGACGATGATCTCCCCGCCGCGCATCTTCGCCCCCAGGTGCATCCCTATGTTGCCGTGGACGGTAATCCGCCCCTGGCTCATCCCCTGTCCGATGCGTTTCACGTGCTGCAGTTCGCCCACGACAGTGATGCTGTCTGAGTCCTCGCCTTTCACTGTGACTGTGAAAAGATCGCCCAAAGTCACCTTCCGCCGGCCGTAGAGGACGGGCAGGACCTCGATCTCCGCCTGGCTATGGCCAAGAAAACGGTCGGGACAGATACTATCAGCCTCAATGGGTATGGAACTTGGTTCCTTCAGGCGCAGGGTTATCTTAGCGGAAACCTGATTTCTTGATTGCATTATCATCCCATAATCTCTTGCAGATGGAATTGAAATTGGCCTAACGTGCCTCCGTAGTTCCCCGCCGAGATACGCACTACCCCCGGCTGGCAGGCGACCCGGATACCAACCCGCATCGCTTCCCGCACCGCTTCTTCCTCTAGACCATCAATCACGATCTCCAGCATGGAATTGACCCCCTCCGACAATGCGGACTCGGTCTGGCGGCGGATGGTGGGGCAGTAAGTGGTGTTGGTCGAGGCGCGCAGGAATTTGTACTTTGATGTGGTTTTGCTCCCGCTGCGGACGATGCCGCCGGGGAAGGGCATCACCACCCTATGCACCTTCTCCATCGCCTTCACCGCCCTCTCCGCAGCCTCAAGGGTGGCCTCGGGACTTTCGCCCAGGATGAGGAAATTGCCGCCACCGATGGCCTTCTTGATGCCAAAACTTTCTTCGACCAGGAACTCCCCCTCCATCACCGGTATCCGCCAGAACCTCCTCCCCTCAAACCGTTTGCTTATCTGGAAGCCGTCGCCGAAATAGCGAAGCGTCCCGCCGATTTTAAGCCTCTTCTCGCCCTCCAGGCCGTTGAAGCAGGCGGTAGTGGGGCAGGTCATGATGCACTGGCCCACCCGGCGCATCAACTGGTCTTCCATTCCCTTGGAGCCCATTGTAAAGACCAGGATGCTCACGCCTGGGCGGCCGTCGGGAGTCTCATCTGCCGGGATCATCCCTTCGATCCCCGCCTCGCAGCCGCAGGCGATGACGGATGTGGCGAAGCCCGTGGCCACCTGGGCCGCCGTCAGCGCCCAACGCTGATTGACGGCAGTGATGATCAGCCGCGCACCCCGCATCTTGAAAGCCTCGGCGAACGTGTCCTCGATTTCCACGCCGTTGATGTGCATATTGAGTGCCTTCTTCTGCCAACCTGACGCATTCCCTCGACGTGCCTCAACCGCGCGAATCGTCCGGCACATCGCGGGGAGAAGCGAGGTGGACTACTGCTACTCACTGTCGTCGCCGTGCACGGCCAGCGCCCCGTCTTCGTCGCGGTGGCCGTTGCCCTCTTCGGGCGCGACCGGCACTGGCGCGGCCGCCGGCGCGGGGGTCGTGGCCTGGACTGCTTGCGGTGCCACGGCGTGCGTCTCGCCGACGGACAGCTTGAATCGCGCCACGGCCTGCTGCAGGGTCTGCGCCACCTCAGCCAGCGACTGCGCCGAGGCGGTCACTTCCTCCACCTGCGCGCTCATCTCCTCGACCGCCGCGCTCACTTCCTGTGCTGCCGCGCTGTTCTCCTCCGAGATGCTGGCCACGTTCTCGATCGCCTGCGACACTTTGCCCGAACTGGCTGCCATCTCCTCCGTCGCCGCCGTGTTCTCCTCCACCACCGCCGACACCGCATCCATCGCGCCCGCCAACTCGTTCGACAACGTATCCATCTGCTGGGTCGCCGTCGAGATCTCTTTCACCTGCCGATCAACCTCTGCAGCGCTTTCGTCCATGGCAGCGACGGCCTCACCGACCGCCCTCTGCACATCCTTAATCAGCCCAGCGATCTCCTTGGTCGCCGTACCCGACCGCTTGGCCAGCTCGCGCACCTCGCCCGCCACCACCGCGAAGCCCTTCCCGTGCTCCCCCGCCTGCTTCGCCTCTATCGCCGCGTTCAGCGCCAGCAGATTCGTCTGCGACGCGATGTCGTCAATCGTCTCCACAATCACCCCGATCTGCTTCGAGCGATTGTGCATCTCCAGGACCTTCTGGGCCAAAAGCCCCACCTTCTCCTTGATGGCCTCCATGCGCTTGACGTTGGCCGTCACCTGCTGGATGGCGGTGGTGATCTGGGTGGTGATTTCGGATGACCTGGCGATGGCGGCAGCCTGTTCCTGCGCGCCCTGGGCCACGCTGTCAATGGCCCGCGAGAGTTGGTCCTCCGCCCCGGTGGCTTTGGTCACGCTTTCCGTCTGCTGTGCTGTGCCCTTGGCAACCTGCTGGATAGTGGTGGCGATCTGCTGCGAGGCCTCCCTGGCCTGGTCGGCGGCGGTGGAGAGTTGGTCGGAGGCCGCACTGACGGTGTTGGCGCTGTCGACCACCTGCCCAATCAGATGGCGCAGGTTAGCGATCATCGTGTTCAACGAGTGTGCCAGACGATCGTCCTCCGACTTCGCCTCAATCCCTACCGTCAGATCGCCGGTCGCTGCCTGTCCTGCCACGCCAGCTATCTTCTCCAGGCGTTTCGTCATTTTGTTGAACGAATATGCTGTCCACGCCAGCTCGTCTCGTCCCTGGTACGATACCTTCTGGCCCAGCTCACCTCGACTTGCAAAGGCGTCTGACGCGATACCAACCGCCGTCGCCTTCCGGCCTATGCGCAGCACTTCCCAGATGCCGACGATCAGGCACAGCCCCCCCACCAGGACGCTGACGAGTACCCTCCCTGCCCCGGCCAATGACCTCTGAGCGGCCCAGTAATCCCAGGCGAGACCACTGACGATGGGCAGAGACACCATGGTAAGCATCAGTCCGATCAAGCGCACCCTAATCTGCGACATCCAGTCGCGCAGGTTCATCTGGTAGTCATCTTGCATGTCTTAACCTCTACCTCGATTATCTTCCACCCAGGCGTGCCCCGGGCATGGTGTGGGTTATCCGGTCGGCCATCATCACCCGCAGGGGATCACCTTGCCATGGGGCAGGTATTCTGGCGCGACCGGATAATTGTCGAAAGAAATGGTATAGCACGCCTCGAAATGAGCGCGCAGGTCCGTCTCGATCCCTGGATCGTAGGGTGGAGCAACGTAAAGCGTGCGTCCCGGACGCTCCCGCACGAGCCGCCCATCGCGGACGACGACCTCGCCATCCTTGAGGACGTAGCGGGGATGGGCGAACATCTCCTCCCTGTTGTCCAGATTGGCGTAGATGGTCACGTCGGCATCGGCCCCCACACCCAGATGCCCCTTATTCTTGAGGCCCAGCGCACGGGCCGTCCCCGCGCGGGTGATGATGGCAATCTCGTACAGTGAGTATTCGCGGTCCAGTATCTTTACTTTTTCTGCGAGCAGCGCGTCCTTCCGCGCCCGAGGATGAATACTCTCCAGCACCTCAACACGGTAGTCGCGGTCCATCAGCAGCCTGATCACGTGCGGGTAGTAGAAGAAAGGCCCGGCGTTAGGATGGTCGGTGGTCAGGAACACCCGCCAGGGATCGTCAATGAGCAGGAACAGTTCCAGGCCAGTGAGCCACTGTATGGCATTGATCAGGTTCTTGCGCCTGTAGAGCATGGGCACCACGCCGCCGCCTGTCTCCCCCTCCACGTCGTCGTTGAGCCACTTGTTACCGGTCAGTTGGTGCAGGCGGTACTGCAAAGGACCATCAGATGTCATCGTGGTGGCCTCGCCAAAGATGATCTGGCCCACGTCCACCGTGACATTGGCATGCTCGTTGACCGCGCGGGCGACTTCGGCGGCTCCGGAGCGGGGGAGCCCGCCCGGCTTCCCGCCGTAACTGAGGAACTGGAGGTGACAGAAGTGGGCCGGCCGTCCTTCGAGCGCCTCGATGGTCTCCACCGTCGTGCGGGCGTTGCCGGCCTGCCCCAGGTTGATGCCGTGGATGTGGGGCACGTGGGGTAAGCCCAACTCGTCGTTGATCCAGGCCAGCGTGGTGAGAATCTGGCGCGGGGTGACGCCGAAACCGATGACCTCATCGTCCAACTCGCCCACGTTCTGGCCCCACTTCCAGTTCTCCACCCCGCCAGGGTTGACGATCTTGATGGCATAGCCCTTGCTCGCCCCCAGCAGCCAGGCCACGTAATCGCGGGCCTTCTCCCGCTCCCCGTCGCGGATGCTAGCCATGATGAAGTGATTGTTGCCCATCGTGATGAACGCGCCCTTGTCGAGGATGGGGATGTCCTCCAGCTCCTCGTGGGTATGGCGCGCCACCAGGGGGGCAGAGGCGGCCTCCATCACCGTGGTGTAGCCCATCTCCGCGTAGAGATAGCCGGTGAGATGAGTAGTAGGGGTGGTGTAGCCTACCCCTGAGCGGGTGAACGCCCCCCGCGCACGCACGTGGTCACGGTGATCCTCCGGGCGGAACTTGCGCCCCGCGTTCACCTTCGCCCCGGCGATGTGGCTGTGGATGTCCACCCCGCCGGGCATCACCACCAGCCCCGTGGCGTCTATAACCTTCGCTTCCTCGCGGTCCACCTCCTCCGGCGGGACGATCCGTCCATCCTTCATCCAGATGTCCCGTATCTCGCCGTTCACCCCGTTCAGGGGATCGTAGACTTCACCGTTCAGGATCCCTAACATCACTGCACCACCTCGATGATCTGACTCAGCACTTCCTCATCGGTGGGGCGGACAGAGGGGAGCACCGGACGAAGCCGGATGGGCACGCCATCCATCCGATAGGCCGTGCCGGCTGCGTCCACGCCGTAGCAGGCGGTAGGGAGGACCACCCGTGCCACCTGCGTCATCAGACTTGGCATCGGGTCGAGGACGATGGTGGGGATGCGCTCCAACTGCCGGGCCGCCGCGCTGGGGAAGTGGGCCACCGGGTCCGAGGCGAGGATCAGCGCCGCGTCCACCTCCCCCCGCGCCAGCACGTCCACGGCCGAGAATTCGCCGGGGCCGTACTGGGGGTACCCGCGCGCGAAGCTGAGGGCGAAGGGATACCCGCTCTGCCAGGTGAGCACTTGATCCGCTCCGGCCACGTTCCCGTGCCCGCGCATCGGTATGACGGAGAAACGGGTGTACTGGTTCAGTTCCGCCACTAACGTGAACAGTTCGCTCACGTTGAGGTCCCGCCCCCGGTTCTGCGTCAGCCCCATTCCCATAAAGGCCACGCCGAAGCGACAGCTCTTCATCCGCTCCGCCAGTTCCTGCAAATGAGCTATAGGTACCCCTCCCACTGTCTCTGCGTGTCGCAATTCGCAATTCGTTATTCGCAATTCGCAATCAATTTCCCTCCCCTGCACCAGCGCCCGCAGCGCCGTCAACACCTCGAAGTCGGCGCCGGGTTGTACCTGGAGGAAGAGGTCGGCTGTCCGCGTACTGGCGGTGGGGCGCACGTCCACGACAACCACCGTCCGATCCCGGCGGCCTCTGGGGGTGTGCATCCCCTTGGGCATCACCGAGTAGCGGGCAAAGTGGCGGACGTGGGAGACCGCCGGGTTGCAGCCCCAGAAGACGAGCAGGTCGGCCCGGTTACGCACCTCCCCCAGCGTGCAAGTAGGCTCGCCGACCGCCTGCATCGCCAGGCTGGTGGGGCCGTGGCAGACGGACGAGGTCGTGTCCAGAATCGCCCCCAACTTGTCGGCCAGTGCCACCGCCTTCCGCTGGGCCTCGGTGGCCGTGGAGCTGAGGCCGTAGATGAGAGGGCTATCGGCTTCGTCCAGGATCCGCGCCACCTCTGCGACAGCCTCCTCCCACTCCACCTCCCGCCCGTCCACGGTAGGCCGCTGTGGTGCAGGGTCGTAGTGAGTGAAGAGCCCGCGCCCGTTGGCACACACCTTCCGCACCCGGGCGATCCTTCCGTCGTCTATTTCCACAACGATGTCGTCGCACAGGCAGCCACAGAAGGAACAGACCACGTTCTCAATGACCGTGCTCATGCCGGCTCTACCTCCGCCGCCAGTCCCTTGAAAGGTGGCATCCCTGTGCTCTCTGTCTCCGTTCCGATGAGGACGTTTGCCACAGGCCCCATCGGGATGAACAGCAGCCCTGGAGGAAGTGTCCCGGCGCAGACGGGCACCTCCACCTGTCCGGTCACCGTCCGCACCTGGACGACCTGTCCCTCCTCGATTTCCAGGCGGGCCATGTCCTCCGGGCTCATCTCCACCAACGCCGTGGCGCGACGGTACGGTTCCGAATCCTTACCCTTGTGCAGGCTCTCCCCCTGCTCGGGGGTGCGGGCGGTGATCAATGTGAAATGCTCACTCAAACCATTCCTCCATCTTCATCCCCAATCTCCCGCCGGACGGCTTCCACACTCGCCAGCAGGTGGTTCCAGCATGCCTCGTGCCTCCTCCCCTCCGCCAGCACCGTGCAGACCGGATGACCGGCCTCGATCCGCTCGCCGGGGAAGGGGACGTCCCGCCTGCCTCGCTCCGTCCACCCGGCCGTCTCCGGCATGGTCGCCGTCCGCCTGGCGTAGACGATCCCCTTGCCAAAGTAGGGGTAACCCTCGCGGTTGCCCAGGGAGAAGTCGGGCAACCTGCCGGTCATCGCCTCCAGGTGCAGGGAGAAGACGTTGAGTCCGTAGGCCTGCTCCACCAATTCCATCGAGGCGGTGTAACGAGGATTGACTTCCACCAAGAAAGGGCGGGGATGGCCATCCGTCACCACCAGGTCTATCCCGTTCACCCCGCGCAGGCCGAAGCGGCGGGTGAGCCGGGCGGCCATCCCCTCCACTGCTTCCAGGATGGTGACTTTTTCGGCGGGTTGCAGCGATGCAAACCCCCCACGCAGTGGGGGGTCAGTGACCGCCAACCCAAGTGGGAGGATGTTGCCACACCAGACGAAACCCCGCGCTCCCAGCTCCTCCCGCCCGATGAGTTGCTCCGTCAGGCCGATGACCACGCTCCGCTGCCCGTCGGCCACGAAGGCCGCTGAGGCGGGCCGGCCCTCGACGTATGCCTGTAGGAGGTGGGTCGCGTCCAGCGATTCACCTGTCCAGGGCCGGATGCCGTGCCCCCCGCCGCTGCGGACAGGCTTGCGCAGCCAGCGGACCGTCGGGTCGGCCTCTTTCTCCTCTCCGGGCAGGAGCGTGGTCGGGCAGGGAATCCGGGCCTCGCGGCAGAAGGTCCGCAACGTCCGCCAGTCACGCACCTGGCATAGCACAGCGGGCGCGTTTCCAAGCAGGACGCGCCCTCGTGCCAATTCCTCCACCACTTCGGGGTGATTTTCCAGGTTCGAGACGTAGACTACCGCCTCGAAGTCCAGGCGGCGGCTGGCCTGGAGCAGCGCTTCGGCGCTGAAGGGGAGATTAAAGTCCCGCAGGAGCGCGTGGTTCTCCACCAGTGCTCGTTGGTCCCGGTCCCCGAAGTAGTCCAGCGTGATGACACGATAGCCCCCCCGCACCGCCGACTCAGCAATGGCGCGGGTACTCAGGCCGGTGATGAGAATCGCCCCCCTGGCTTGTTCCTGTCTTGCCGCCATCGCTACTGCCGATGGTGAAAGCAGTGGGATCAAATCTCTGCTAATTCTTTGGCGAACTCAAAGGCATTGGTGTAATCGAGGAACACCCCTTCGGATTCCATCGCGGTCTTCAGCATCTTTGCCTCTATCTTGTTCCGCAGGTTCCCGATGGCGAGCGCCCCTATGGTCAGGATTCCGTTTTTCTCTCTCTTGTCGTACTTGGCCTTTATCCCCGCTATCCCTGCTGGTGGGACAGCGTTCACGTCAGCCGCGACCAGACATTTTTCCAGGCCGGGGATGAATTCCTCAGGCAGGAGCTCAACACCTGCAGGCCCTGCAGCGATCACTATCTCACAGTCCTCCGCCGCAGATACGATCTCCTCCGGAGATGTCGCTTTCACCCCCTGTACCTTCCCGCCCACCATCTCAGAGATCTTTTCCGCGACGGTGGCGACTTCCTCGATGACGTCCAGGATGGTGACCTCTACGCCCTCCCTGGCCAGTATCCTGCTCGTCACCCGGCCCACGCGGCCACCACCGCCCAGCACAGCAGCCTTCTTGCCCTCGAGCGTCTCCCCTTTCGTGCCTAGCGCTTCCAGCACCTTCGCGACGATGGCGGAAGAGGTCGTGTGGGCTCCCTTCGGATCAAGGGCGATGGAGAGTTGGAATGGCGGGAACATTGTCTTCTTGGCCTTCTTGGCCATCTTTTCAACTGCATCGAGATCTCCCCCCCCGAAGAAGAGCGTGGTATATTTCGCCCCCTTCGGTCCGCGGGGGAACATCGCATCTTGTACCAGTGCCGTGATTTCGTCCGCCGCTACCCCACTGAACGGTAGCACAATATCGAATCCCACGTCGTAAGCGAACAGAATGTCGAACGGACTTGGGCGCTTGTCCATATCGAAGTAAATGAGTATGTTTTTCATCGGTCTCTCCTTAAGAGGTCATTTTTCTCTTGCTTGCTAGATACTCCGCTTGAATACCCCGCAAAACGCGGTTCTCTTGCCCCAGCGCCGTCTGTTCCACGAGGCCCTTTAGAGCGGCAAAGGAGACTTCCGCTCCCGCCTGCTCAAACTGAACGAGGGCCGCCCGCAGGTCCTCGCACTCGGCCTTGACGGAAAGGACCCGCCCGTCCTCGCCGAGGACTTCCTTCACGCGGACGGGCACCTGCACCGGCTCTCCACCAGCCTGGGCAATCAGCCGCACTTGCCGGACCCGGTACTCAAAGTGGATGTGGCGCGGGTCGAAGACACGCACGCCAAGCGTGCCCAGTTCGCTGGCCAGGAAGCCCCCCAACGTCTCGACCTGCTCCTCTGGGGCGTCCACGAGGAACAGAAACTCCAGCCGCCCCTTTTTGGTGATGGCTTGTACCACGTGGACGCTCTCAGCCCCCCGCGCCATCAGTCCGTCAATGACGTGAGGGATCGCCTCGCCGGATATGTCGTCCGCGTTCACCAGGAGCAGCATGGTTCAGCCTGGCGGATTAGCATAGAGGGGCAAGGCAGGAGCGCAGCAGCGTTGCTGCGCCCCCTACCCCACTTGCAAAGCGGATGGGGCCGCAAAAGGACTGGGCGTGGCTAGCCCTCCAGATCCTTCATGATCCGCACAGCTAGCCGGGCCACCTCGCGGGCCGTGTCCTTTGACCCTGGGATGGAGGCGGTGATCTTAGCAGCCTTCTCGGCGACCTTCCCGGCGTCCTTCCAGCCATACTTGCCCATGCATGCGGCGACGGTGGCCGGGACGACCACGTCGATGGTGCAGCAGCCGACATACATGATATCCTGAACCACCGCAGCAGCCACGGTGATGGGCAAAGACAGTTCGGCCTTCTTGTTCAGGACTGCGTCGGGGATCACTTTGTGGCACAGTCCCTCAAACACGAACTTCTCCCCGTCCACGGTCACCTCACAGTCCACGTCGGCATCGAAGCCCCAGTAGGCCTTGGCGAATGGGTGCACGCGGCGGGCGCCTCCGGCAAGCTTGGTGAAGTGTATCGTGATGTCCTTGCCGAAGAAACCGCTGAGAATCTTGGAGGCGTTCTCCTCGACCTTCGCCTTCCGTGCCTGGTCCAACGCGGCGCAGACGTCCTTCAGGTCCTTGCCGGCGCTGAGTTCGTCGTAGGTGTACCTGGCTCGCCTGTAGATGGCATTGGCCCGAATGCCGTCGGTGGCCTTGATGATGGTCTTGGTGACCGGCCCCCTGCGGATTTGCTCAGCCTTGCGGGCGACAGTGTTGGTGCAACAGGCAGCGATCTCCCCGTCAAACCACTGGGTGAGCTTGACTTCCCTGACGATGTCGGCCACCGCCTCAACGTTGCCCTTGTGATCAATGAGCGCGTTCATGGCGATGACGCAGTCGGCTACCAGGTGGGCGAGCGGGGGACCGACCGGCCCGCCACCAAAGCCCGCGCCGATCATCGGGCCCTCCATGAAGGCGGCCAGGATTTCATTCAGCGTCATCATCCCGATCACCGAAGGCCCGCCCACGTCCTTGAGCATCATGCCCAGGTCGCCGACGAGGGAGGCGGTGTCGTACTCTTTGCCCGTGCCGCGCAGATGCAGTTTCTCCGGGAGCCCGGCGGCCTCGGTCGCGCCCTTGCCGGCCAGATAGCCCGTGCCCTGGACGAAGAATTCGCCGTACTCCTCGCCGATCATGCCGTCAGGGTTGATAATCTCCAGCACGGCAGCAGCGGCGAGGATGGCGCACTGGATCGGACTGGGGCTGATGCCGACGCCCCGGTAGGCCTTCATCATCGCGTCCACGGCGATCTTGCCGCCCTTCATACACAGGTCAATGTAGACCATGTCCTCGCCCAGCACGCTGTGGCCCATAGGGGCCCCACCGGCCACAAAGGCGGGCACATCGGCGCCATCTACGCGGACCAGCTCTCCCTTCTGCATCGCCTCGTAGAGGGCCTGCACAGCGGCGAAGCCCGACACCTTGTTGGTCAACTTAGACGTGGGGATAGCCGCCACACCGGAGCGGCACGCGCCGGCCTTCATCCGCGCCAGCGCCCCCAACTTGCGGTTGCCAGCAGGCACACCAGCCCGGGATTCCGTGCCGGCAATGAGGAGCAGAGAGGCGGTAATCAAGGCCGCGTTTGCTGGCACAGCGCCCGCCTCCATGGCCGCCTTGACGCCCACTTCTACCACATGATCCAGGGGCAGTGCCTCGATGTTCGCGTCAGTCAGTGAGATGTCCCGCCCCTGCAGGATCTCCCACGTCATCGCGTTTGCGGCGCTGAGGGCTGCCAGATTCAGCATCCCGTGCCCCTTGGTCAAGGCTTCGATACGGTCACTGGTGGTGTACTCCACATTGGAGGTCACCGCCATAATCGTTGCCAGAATTTCCTTCTCCATGTTAGCACCTCCAGGTATTCTTGCCAGGCCCTTCAGGGCCTGGGATACAAAGTAGATCTATCCTCACCGAAATCGCTGAAATTATCCTTAGCAGTCGTCTGTGGTATGTATTTTGCCCCTCGCATCACCTCCTCCCTCTAATCAACAAAAAACCGAGCTACTGAGAGATTACTCTCGGCAGCTCGGCTGAACTGAAGCGAATCACACTACAGCCTCGCGGTCCCATCCGCAGGGTAGCCATCTATTGAGTTGCCCAAACGACCCAATCGCTTAGGTAGTGGAACTGGAGATGGTCACTCAAAACGCCCTCAATGATGAGGACGGTGGCTCAATGTGGCTAATGCACTGTCTATGTTGATGTCATTCTATTGAAGCCATCTCTATTATATACGAAAATGCGCCCTATGTCAACAATCCGTATTGGTTCACGCAAAATATTGCTGAAGTGGTATAGTTCACTCAAATGATAATGTTACCGGAGTGAACTATGCCCGCTGAGGACAAGATGATCATTGACGAACGACGAAAGTATCCAGGCAGAATGAGGAAGCGCTATGTTCAGGCCAGCCGAAAGGAACGCGGGCAACTCTTATGAGAGGAGAGGGCGTTACTTTCCCGCACACACACGCAACCCCGGAGTTTTTCAAAGTGACCGGAGCCTGAGCATCCACTCGCAGGCCCCGGCGGATGGTAGTGATCAGTCGCAGTTGCCTCAAGCCTGAACTTGCTTGTTGATGCGAGCAGGAGCATTACCACTCTGGTGATGGTCAACCTGGTGCACCGGCAAACTGTAAGCCGGATAGTGTGAGCAGCCATGCCACCTCGACCAGTGTCTCGGCAGAAAGAGAAACTAGACAATAATGGGAACTATCTGACTGTCGTCCAGATCACCACGACCCCCATCATCCTGCACTACTTCGGGCGGCTCTCCCTCATCACGCTGGTCACCAACTTCCTTATCCTCCCCGCTCAATCATGGGTAATGGTCTTCGGGGGTGTCGCCACGTTGCCAGGGCTAGTTTCCCTGCCGCTGGGCCAGATCGTTGGCTGGATTGCCTGGGTCTTTCTCACCTTCACCATCGGGATAGTACGGCTGACGGCGCGGGTGCCGTTCGCCTCGGTACCGGTGCACGTGGATGGCTGGATGGTGTGGGGCTACTATGCTCTCCTGGGCATCCTGACGTGGTGGCTGGCGCAGCCTCGGGAGCGGCGCAACGAGTTGTGGGCCAAGTTCTCCTCCCGCCTGGAGACGAAGGTGCTCGCCGGCGCGGCGGTGATCCTGCTGGTGCTGGCGTTCTTCGCCTGGCGCACGCTGCCCGATGGGCGTCTCCACGTTGTGTTCCTCGACGTGGGACAGGGGGATGCCATCTTCATCCAGACCCCCTCCGGCAAGCAGGTGTTGGTGGATGGCGGGCCCAGCGAGGCGGCGGTGCTTTCGCAGTTGGGCCGCCAGATGGGCTTCTGGGACCGCACGCTCGACGTGGTGGTACTCACCCACCCCGACTCCGACCACATCACCGGGCTGGTGGGGGTGCTGGAACGGTACCAGGTGGATATGGTGATCTTCCGTGACCTGGAACTCGCGTCTGAGGTCTACGAGTACTGGCTGCAGTTGTTGGAGACGGAGGGAGCGATGATCTACCAGGGTGAAGCAGGGTTGCACGTGACGCTCGATGAGGGAGCGGACGCATCGCGTCCGTTAGAGATGGTCGTGCTGCACCCAGGGGTGGAGCTGCTGGAGAGCGCCAATGGCCTTAAGGCTACCAACGACAACTCGGTCATGACCCGGCTGACCTACGGAAAAGTGTCGGTGCTGCTGACGGGGGACATCGAGGCGGAGGTGGAGCGCCAGTTGGTGGCCGAGGGGGCTGCGCTGGAAAGTACGGTGCTGAAGGCGGCCCACCATGGGAGTTGCAGTTCGACGACGCAAGAGTTTCTGGAGGCAGTGGACCCGGAGGTGGTGGTCATCAGCGTGGGGGCCGAGAATCGCTTCGGACATCCGTGCGCCGAGGTGCTGGAGCGGTTGGTGGAGTTGCCGGTCTACCGTACCGACGAGCAGGGTGTGGTCGAGGTTATCACCGATGGGTTCCAGGTGTGGGTGGAGACGGAACGCTAATCCTACCTGGGCGTCGTTACCCCTTTCCTCCAGGCTCTTGCCACTGCTCTCGGCTCAACGTATCTACACCTCGTTGCAGATGATTGGCGGGCACAGGCCCGCTGGCTGGGGAAACGCGGAAAGGGCCGTTCCCATCCACGGGAACGGCCCCTATTGATAGAGAGGCCCCTACGTTCACGTGGGGTCTCAGATACTATTCATATAACCTGCACGCACATCGAGGGGGTGCGGGAAAACCCAGGGTGGGGCGCGGCGTGGGACCGGTGGCTATGCTGATTGGTTGTTGGGTGGGTCAAATTGTGAGAGAGATGGGTCGGGGTTAGCTTGTTGCCCAGGGACGGAACCCTGGGCTATGGGAGAGAGTGTTGCGAGGAATGGCTCGGAATGGGGAGAGGCCGGGAGGGGTGACGAGGGGTAGCGTCAAGCGGAACGTGCTCAGGACTCATCGGAGTTCGATCCTGCGCAGAGGGAGATAAGAACTCGTAGCTACCTGGTCACCAGGGAAGCACCCGGCGGTTAGAGGTCAGAGATTGGTCAAGATTCACTGGCGAATTGTGAAACTCAAGTAGCGCCCTGGTTCCAATGCATCATACTGATAGGGCGCATAAATCAGTTCCAAGCTTCCGCTCATCGGTATTTCAAACCCGACACAGCCAGAGGTGCTGCCCCCAGCCATCAGGTCAACACCCGGCAGGGCGCAGTCTAAGGAGCCTCTGACGAACTCATAATCGTAGAGTGCACCATCTTCGTGTAGAATCTGAAAGTCACTCACGGAGACAGAGCGCATCAGAGACGGTCCCAGGTTCTCAACAGTCAGGTCTACCACGACGAACATGTGCCCGGCTCTGGGCGCGTCCCAGCCCTCCCCGGTACTGAACCTGGCTCCGAGAACAGATATCCGAGCGGTGTAACTCTCGTCACGGCTCGTGTTCCAGATTGGCCCTATCGTCTGAGCCTCTGGTATCGGAGTGGGAAGAAGGGGTGTCCGAGTGGGGCGGGGGGTGTTCGTCGGGCGGGGTGTTCGCGTCGGGGCTGGTGTATTAG
>CAZMOT010000015.1:0-38032 GCA_964568065.1 uncultured Anaerolineales bacterium | reverse complement strand
CGATGATCCTGGAATTCCTGCTGCGCTATCACCATTCCGCCGGCGCCCCGCGGGCGTTGCAGATGGCCACCAAGACCTTGGACGCGATGGCTCGTGGGGGCATGTACGATCAAATCGGCGGCGGTTTCCATCGCTACTCCGTGGACGACCATTGGCTTGTGCCTCACTTTGAAAAGATGCTCTACGACAACGCGCAGTTGGCCCGCGTCTACCTGCACGGGTGGCAGGTGAGCGGCAATCCGTTCCACCGCACCATCGCGGAGGAGACGCTCGATTACGTCGTCCGCGAGATGACCGATGGTTCGACCGGCGGCTTTTACTCCACCCAAGACGCCGACAGCGAGGGGGAGGATGGGTACTCCGCATGCCGACGAGTATCTGGCGCGCTTCCACGAGGCGTTTGGTCAGCCGGCCCACGCGATCATGCTGTTCAACCTGGCACGAGGCGTCGAGTTAGTCTACGCGCTGGAACGGGCGATGGAGATCCTGGCCGATCCGCTAGACCACGAGGACACCGCCGTCCCCTACACCCCGCGCGACGGGGAAGGCTACGGTCTGGTCGAAGCGCCACGCGGCCCCCTGATCCACCATTACCGCATCGAGAACGGCCTCATCGCCCAGGCTGAGTTCATCATCCCCACCGTGCACAACGCGTTGGCTATCGAGCGGGCGCTGCGGGTCGCGGCCAAGCGCTACGTCACCGCCGAGCGGGTGGACATGGAACTGGAGCGCGCCGTAGGACGGGTCGTGCGCGCCTTCGACCCCTGCATCGCCTGTGCGACGCATTAACTGGTGGGCTGCTGATGGCTATCACAGTTCAGGCCCTGGCCCAACTGCCGCTCTTTGCCGGGCTCCGTGACGACGCCCTGCAGGAGATAATGCCTTATCTCCACGAACGCACATTCTCGCCCGGCCAGACGATTGTATTGGAGGGGGAACCCTGTCAGGCGGTGTACTTCGTCATCCGTGGTATAGTGCGGACCTACCGGCTGTCCCGCGAAGGCCGCGAGCAGGTGCTGGCATATCTCGGACCCGGCTGGCTGTTCAACCTCGTCCCTGCGCTCGACGGCCAACCCAGCCCGGCCAGCGTGGACGCACTGACGGGGGCAACGCTATACACTATCCCGTGTGAGCGCTTCCGGCGGATCGTGCGCGAGCATCACGAGGTGGCGCTGGCTGTCATGGAGCGCCTGGCGACCGAGGTGCGACGCCTGACCGACATGGTGGAGGACCTGGCGTTGCACACGGTACGCGCCCGCCTGGCGCGTTTCTTGTTGGCCCAGGCTGAGGACCCGCAGCCATCTCATCGCTGGACACAGGAGGAGATCGCCGCACACATCGGCACCGTGCGGGAGATGGTAGGGCGCACACTGCAGGCCTTCACCGCCGCCGGGCTGATCCACCGCGAGCGCGGGCGGGTCGTCGTGGCAGATCGAGAGGGATTGGAGCGGGAGGCTACAGGCGTGGAACAGACATCACCGTAAACAGGCGGTGCTGTGGTCCTCCTCCCCCCTGGGGGAGGGCCGGGGTGGGGGCCTAAGGCCGGTGCCGACTGTCGGAAAAAGGGACTTTTGTCACAGACAGACGGCCGCCCTGATGATACAATCATGGAGGTAGTTTGAGGTACAGGAGATAGAGATGAGTATAGAAACGCACTGCAGCACCATGAGCCTCATCCTCATAGGGTGGCCGTGGTAGGCACAGAAGGGCGTCTTGGATAATAGGAGAAAAAAATGGACAAGATTATTGGAATTGACCTGGGTACGACCAACTCAGTGGTCTCCGTGATGGAGGGCGGCGAGCCTGTGGTGATCCCGACCTCCGAAGGGGGGCGGCTGTGTCCCTCGGTCGTCGCCTTCACCAAGAGCGGTGAGCGGCTGGTAGGGCAGACCGCTCGAAGACAGGCGACTGTCAACCCGGATAACACCGTTTTCTCCGTTAAGCGGCTGATGGGCCGCCGGTACGACGATCCCGAGGTCGAGAAGGCACGGCAGGTCCTGCCTTACAAGATCGTGCGCGGGCCAGCGGGTGACGCGCGCATTTACGTCCACCAGACCGGTAAAGAATATACCCCGCAGGAAATCTCGGCTATAATCCTGCGCAAACTGAAGCAGGATGCCGAGGCCTACCTGGGGGAACCGGTTATGCAGGCGGTCATCACCGTACCGGCCTACTTCAACGATAGCCAACGCCAGGCGACGAAGGACGCCGGCCAGATCGCCGGCCTGGGGGTGCTGCGCATCATCAACGAGCCGACCGCCTCCAGCCTGGCCTACGCCTTGGATAAGGAGAAGGACGAGACGATCCTGGTCTTCGACCTGGGCGGTGGCACCTTCGACGTCTCCATCCTGGACGTGGGCGAGGGCGTCGTCGAGGTGCAGGCCACCAGCGGCGACACCTTCCTCGGCGGCGACGACTGGGATCAGCGCATCGTAGACTACATCGCCGACGAGTTCAAGAAAGACCAGGGCATTGATCTGCGCGAGGATCGCCAGGCGTTGCAGCGGCTCAAGGAGGCAGCCGAGAAGGCCAAGATCGAGCTCTCAACCGTAATGGAGACAGAGATCAACCTGCCTTTCATCACCGCAGACAGCACAGGCCCCAAGCACCTGCAGATGAAGTTGATGCGGGCCAAGCTGGAGCAACTGACCGAGGACCTGGTGGAGCGATGCCGGGGACCCTTCGAGCAGGCTTTGCGCGACGCCAAACTGAAGGCTAAAGACCTGGACGAGGTGGTGCTGGTGGGTGGCGCGACGCGCATGTCGATGATCCAGAACCTGGTCCTCGAACTCACCGGCGGCAAGGAGCCCCACAAGGGGGTCAACCCCGATGAGGTGGTTGCCGTCGGTGCGGCCATCCAGGCGGGCGTCCTGGGCGGCGAGGTCAAGGACGTGCTGTTGCTCGACGTAACGCCGCTGACGCTGGGCGTGGAGACGCTGGGCAGGGTGATGACGCCGCTCATCGAGCGCAACACCACCATCCCGGTCCACAAGAGCGAGACCTTCTCCACCGCCGAGGACGGCCAGACCGCCGTGACAATCCACATCCTGCAAGGAGAGCGCCCTATGGCAGCCGACAACAACAGCCTGGGGATGTTCAATCTAGAGGGCATCCCGCCCGCGCCGCGGGGCGTGCCGCAGGTCGAGGTGACGCTCGACATTGACGCCAACGGCATCCTGAACGTCTCGGCCCAGGACAACGCCACTGGCAAGGAGCAGCAGATCACCATCACCGCCACCACGAACCTGAGCAAGGAAGAAGTGGAGCGGCTGGTGCAGGACGCAAAGCGGCACGAGGCGGAGGATCGGCGGCGCAGGGAACTGGTGGAGGCCCACAACACTGCCGACGCACTGATCTACCAGGTGGAGAAGACACTGCGCGACCTGGGCGACAGGGTGTCCGCGCCCGATCGTGGGCGCATCGAGCAGATTGTCAAGGATCTGAAGCGGGCGAAAGAGGGAGACGACACAGCCCGCATCCGGCAACTCATCGAGCGGTTGCAGCAGGCCAGTTACGCGATCGGGCAGCAGATATACGCGCAGCAGCAGGCGGCGGGTGGACCGCAAGCCGGACCCACTGGGCCCAGTGTCGGCCCAACGCCAGGAAGCGACGGAGAAGACGTGATCGAGGGCGAGTTCCAAGAGGTGTAAGGACTTTCCACCGGTGACCCTCCCGCAGGTTCCGCCACAACCTGCGGGAGGGTAGCAGTTATCAGGGATACATCACTATCACGCCACCAATCTACCGGTTATCCAACCGGAACCCGTGCCCGCGTACAGTGACGATGTAGGCGTGATCCGGGTCTACGGCCGAGACGCGGTCGCGCAGGCGGCGCACCAGCGCGTCAATCGCCTGCTCAGAAATGCCCATCGCTTCTTCTTCCGGCCACACAGTGGCCACGATTGCGTCCCGCGAAACCACCGTCCCTTCGTGGTCGAGCAGTAACTCCAGCAGCCGATACTGAGCCACCGAGAGAGGTGGGGTCAACTCGTGTCCCCCGACAAAGACCTTTCTGGCCGCCCGGTCAATGCGCAGTCCCCTGTTGGGGCCGGTTAACTCCAACGGTAACGTTGCGTCAGCGCCTACGAAGCCCAGCTTGACGCACAGCGCGATCTGTATCTCGTCCCCATCTTTCAGACGGTGGGGCTTATCGCGCACCTCCTGGCCGTTGACGCAAGTGCCATTCTTGCTCCCCAGATCGCGCAGCAGATAGCCGCCGTCGTCTCGCTCGACCTGGGCGTGGTGGCGCGAGGCTTGCCGTTCTGGCAGCACGATATTGCAATCCGACCCGCGCCCGATGATCACCCGATCCTGGTCTATGACATATCGTTGCCCTTCCAGTTCTCCTTCGTAGACAATGAGCATTGGCATGTCCTGTCGTGTCATCACCATCTCCTTCTTGACAGAATGACTCTTCTCGCTTATGATGGAACCAGCCGCAACAGAGGAGAGGAAGAGAAACCGTGGCTCGCCTGCTTGAACCTGGTACCGTCCTGCATAGACGGTACAAAATCATCGCGCCTGTTGGCCAGGGGGGTATGGGCGCGGTTTACCGTGCCGAGGACCTGCGCCTTGAAGGGCGCATCTGTGCGATCAAGGAAGTCCGCCCAGACCCCGATGCCATGCCGGAAGCGCTGGCTCAGGCCCAGGAGCAGTTTCGCCGCGAGGCATTCACTCTGGGACGGCTGGATCACCCCAACCTCCCCAAGGTATCCGATACATTCCCCACGGGCCAGCGAGAGTACCTGGTGATGGATTTCGTCGGTGGGCAGGATCTGCGCCAACTGATGGAGGAAAAACGCCACCGGGGAGAGTTCCTCGACGGGGGAAGGGTACTCGAGTGGGCCGATCAGTTGTGTGATGCGTTGGAGTACCTCCACGGGCAGGACCCTCCCGTGCTCCATCGCGACATCAAGCCGGCCAACATCAAGTTGACGCCCGGCGGGTTGATCAAGCTGGTGGACTTTGGGCTGGTCAAACTGCTGGCGGTGGACGACTCTCGCACCATCACCGTGCTGCAGGGTCGGGGCACCGTCGCCTACACCCCGTTGGAGCAATATGGCGGGGATACCGGTCATACCGACGCTCGGTCTGACATTTACTCGCTTGGCGCTACGCTGTACCATCTTCTGACTAATCAACCTCCAGCGGATGCCAAGCAGCGCTTCCTCAACCCCAACGTGCTCGTATTCCCGCGAGCGATCAATCCGCGCATCTCTCCTGCCACAGAGCGGGCTATCCTGACGGCCATCGCCATGCATCCCGATCCACGCCCACCGAGCGTGGCAGAGTTTCGCGAGATGTTACATGCTGCTTCACTTCCCCCGTCTCTGATTACGCTGGTTCCCGCGCAGGGGGAATGGACCAAGGCGGTGATCGAAAATCGTAGGTTGCTGGCATTGGCCGGATTGATGCTCATCGTCGCTGTATTGGCGACCTTCCTGTGAGTAGGCGCGGCTTCAATACCGCGTGTTGGTCGGCGCGATGTGGAAATTGCAGCTACTTGCAGCTTTCTACTCATACCGTTTCCGCTGGTTAGCAAACCACGCGATGACCAGCGGCACCGCACTACCGAACAGCGTGACCCATCCTGCGGCCCACACACCACTTTGCTCCCGCAGCCAGGCGGCTGGCGGTAGGCCCAGGGCGTAGGCCAGGTACAGCGTGAGACCTCCTATTACGCACCACAGTGCCAGGCGCAAGGCACGGCTGACCGGCCTGCTGTTAGAACGCACAACGTAGTACCCCGTACTGCTGGCAAACAGGACGCCAGCCAGTGCCAGCGCCAGCTCCGGCGTTCCGACCTTTTCCGTCGTGGGTGTCTCTTCTTCATCCTCTCCGTTCCCCGGTTCAGTCGTTGGTTGTGGTGTCCCTTCGCGTGTCGGTTCCGGCTCTATCGTGGGTGTTGGCGTCGGTATAGGTGTGGGCTCGGGCGTGGGCGTCGAGATGATGGGAGGCTCTCCTTCTTGAATCATGATTTGCAGGACGATTGTGCGTGGGAAGGGGTCTGCCTGGATAGAGATGTCGAGTTGGCCTGTTCGCTCCAGCGTAACCGCCGCTTCAGCTATGCCGCTGTGAGTGATTGCCAGAATGGAACGTTCCAACCCCTCTTGGGGATAGGTAAAGATGAACTGGACAGGGCTACCGTCGGGCACCGGATGGCCGTTGCGATCCACAATCACTCCGGTGTGCAACCTTAGCTCGTCGCCTGCCTCAAGTCTAGGCTCCGGCGTTGGCTGGCCCTCCTCGGTCGGTTCCGGCGTCGGCTGGCCCTCCTCAGTCGGTTCCGGCGTCGGTTGATCCTCCTCGGGTGGCTCGCTGATGTCGTAGTAGAGAGTGAGGGTTTGCTCAGGATCGGGGGAGGTCTGAGTCAACAGGTCGTAATTGATGCCGGTCACGCTGACCGGCGGGGTCCCCGCCGGCGCAAATTCGCCAAACAGAGCCCGCACCGAAGCTTCAATAAAAGGCTCTATCCGGCTGTAGGCCACGTAATAGGCACTCAACTTGCTGACCTCGGTTGCGTCCAGGCAATAGGGGGCATCATAAGCCAGCACGACCAGGTATGGATTGCGTAGTGCATCAGCCCGTTCGGCGAGAAAGCGCCGCACGACTCCCGACTGGGGCGGCTCGCCGCTCGGGTTGAGCATAGCAAAGATGATCCAATCAGCATTTTGCAGCACCGGTTCGATGGGATGAGATGGGGTGGGTGTGGTTTCTTCTTCGCCTGTGGAAGTAGGTGTTGGGGATGGAGGCGGCGTACTCAGATATTCCTCGAGTTGGTCGAAGGTGAAACTGGTCACCCGCCACGGACTGATCTGCCCCGTCGCACGAGGGCCATAAAGCCGCACGAGTGTGTCTTGCAGCGTGAGAGGGTCAATGTAGGGCACAGGAGCACACGTGGCGCAGGGTTGTTCATTGCGGCCATCGGTGAAGATGACGATATTGTCCTCGGGGGTCGGAGGGGAGGGGACCAGGTCAGGCGAGGGAGGGGAAAGCAGCGTGATCGCATCGCGGCCAATGGCCGATAGCATCTCTTGATGAAGACCTACTTGTTCGCCAACTCTATCCACGTTCGGGCGGGTGGCAGTGAGTCTGAACGTGCCGCCATAGAGTGCCAGTTTAAGCCGCAATATGCGTACCACAGCCGCATCCACCAATGCTTGGAACGAGGGATCGCTATCGTATTTCTCGTGGAAGAAGGTGATCGTGGACTTGACGTTGGCGATCTGGTCTTCCCAGTCGTCGCTGAGCGCGAACTGGGAGAGGAGCAGGAGATCGTTGCCGGCGAAGAATGCCTCCTGCGCGATGCGGCGGCTGTTGAAAGTCTCCTCGCTGGGATCGTAGAAGCGCCGTAGGGCACGCACGCCCAGCCCGTCAGAGACTGTCACGCCACCCTCCTCGCGCCAGCCGATCAGTTCTGGCAACTCCAGCAATTGCTGGAGTACCTGGCTATCCACACTGATCGGGCGGGTGGTGACAAAACGGCCACCCTCCAAGCCCCGGAAGCGGATGTGAGACACCATCACTCCATCCGGACGCGCCAGCGGGTCGTCTGCCTGGGCCACGGCGAAGAAGGGAAACAGGTCAATCTGCTTCAGCTTCTCCAGCGTGCGTTGCACGGTGGAGATCTCTTCATCGAGGGAGCGGTCGGAGGCACCCAGGCCGGGGAAGTGCTTCGCTACGACCGCGACCCACCCACCAGCCCCTTCGTGGACGCCACGGATGTATGCCTGTCCCATCAGCCCCACCCAGAACGGCTCCCCCCCGAAGGCTCTCACACCCGGGTCGCCGGCGCTCTCAGGAAGAGGATTTTCGAGCACGTCCAGCGAAGGCCCCAGCAGCATGTTGATACCCAGAGCGCGCAGTTCCTGACCTACGGCTTGGCCTACAGTCTCAGCGTGGGTCGGGTCCCAGGTGGCCCCCAGAGCCATCTCAGAGGGTAGAGGAGTTGTCCCGCTGACGATGCTGGTGAAGGGCATGCCATTGCCCTCGTGATTCACAGCGATAAAGAGAGGGATGAAAGGACGCGGGACTTGCTCCTCGGCAACTGTCTCGGTCACCGGCTGGGTTGCCGCCCAGGCGGTCCCCTGGAGTTGACCAATCAGCGTGGCTACCTGCACGGGCGTGTCGCCCTCGTTGACGATGTTATCGTTATCAGGCAGAAGCACCACCCCGCCGACGTGGTAGTCACGGATCAACTCTGTGATGATACCATCCTCGGTGACCTGGGCTCCGGGGAAGGTGACCAGGAAGAGTTGCCCGACCTTGGCCGCGCTGGACATGTCTTCCATCAGCCGCGTGACGGCATCTTCGTCCTGAGCGCGGGACGTACCGAGCTGTACAAGGGGTATCAATATGATGGCCACAAGGACCAGCGTGAGTAGCCGTTTCAATCCAATCATTTCACCCAGCAGGCTTTATTGTACCTGAAATGAGGCGGAATGCAATCAAAGAACCCCGACTTGATAAAAGCCGGGGCCCTTCTCCGTTCTCAATCGCGCTCGAGCGCGCCCTTCAGATCGGGCCGACCAGGTCGGAGACTATGGCTCTTCTGCAAGGTCGCGTTGGATTCTTCGCCGGCTTGCAATCTGCCGCTATTCCTGCTTCTCTTCTCTCTTTTCTCCTTCTTCTTCTTCTTCATCTTCCCACCCGATGATCCACACGCACAAGCCGGCCAGTCCGATGGTGGCTACGATCAGGGCAGCCCACTGCCCCGGCAACAGACCCACATCTCGAGCGGACCAGATCAGGATAACCACCATACCGATCGCCAGTACCAGCCAGGCCGTCAGGCGAGGGTGTTGATTGACAAATTGCTTCAGAGAAGACATGTTCACCTCCGATGAAACTTAGATTTCAGGTGTGTCTGGTATGTCTGATCATAATGGTCGGAACACACGACCGGAACGCAACTCTTTTATCAGTAGTGTCTCGTCATCACCTAGTTGGACCTCGCGAGCGGCTTCCCGCCACGCTTGCGGCAAACTGGCGACGACTTGAGGCTCGTACCCGAGTGTCCTGCAGAACTCAACCAACCGGGGCGAAGTCGGACGAGGCAAAAAGAGCAAGACTACTTCACACTGCAACTCGATTGCAGCCTGCTCCATCTCTGCGAGTAGCGCGCGACCAACCGCAACGCGATCTGGAACCGATCCGATTAGAAGATCGCTTACTCTGACGACGAGGTTCTCAGCCCGCCACCCGAGCGTTCCAACCAGTTTGCCATTCCATTCGGCCAACATAAAGCCCACACTGCCAAAGCGTTCGATGATCCTCTGCCTATCAATCTTTGCTTGCCCCGTCAGGAAGCGATTGATAAACGCGGCCATGTCGTCTGCATCACTTGCTTTGACCCGTCGCACTACAATCCCTTGCGCCATGTTTTTTCTCCAACTTTAAGATTGAGCGGTCAGACTCCAAGAAGGGCGAACTGACCACAATTATACTCTGAAAGCCTCTCTCTTCCAAGAGCGGCGCCGTGACGCAAGCTCTGCCTTGGAGGTGCGGCGCACTTCTAAAGATACTGTTGGCTTACTACCTTTTATGGGAGATCAAGCCCATTCTAAGGCCATTTTTGCCAGCCCAGTGGGAGAAAAGCCTCGTTTTTTGCCCTTTTTGGGGCGCCATCCCTCAAAAATCGAGTTTGCCAACAGTATCTTCTAAAGTGCGCCGCACTTCTGAAGTGCGCCGCACCTTGGACCTCTGGTCAACCGCTCCCACGCCGCTTGTACCTGTGCCCGCGTCTGCGAGAGTGAGCCGGAAGTGTCAATGACCACGTCGGCGCGGGCGATTTTCTCCTCCTGCGGCGGCTGCGCTTGCACGCGCTGCTCGGCCTCGGCCCGGCTCAAGTTCCGCCCCCCCCTGATGCGGTAGATCTGTTGCTTCGGCCGGCAGGTCGTCACCCACACGCTGTCGCAACCGTCGGCCATCCCCGCCTCGATGAGTTTGATCGCCTCGACCACCACGACGGCAGCAGAGGCAGCGGCGATAAGGCGATCGGTCGCTTCGAGAGTGGCAGGATGGACGATGGCCTCCAGTCGCGCCAGCGCGGCGGGGTCGGCGAAGACGAGTAAGCCCAACCGCGTCCGATCAATCTCGCCATCGGGAGTTAGTACCTCCAGCCCGAACGTCTCGACTATCGCGGCATGGGCGGGAGTACTGGCCCGCATCACCTCGTGGGCCACCAGGTCTGCGTCAATCGTCTCGGCGCCCAGTTCGGCCAGCATCCCGGCGACGGTGGATTTACCCGTGCCGATGTTACCCGTGAGGCCGATCAGCAGTGAACGATGACCGCTCATGTCTCCACATCCGTCCAGGCCGCGAGCAGCGCGTCCAGTTCCGCCTTGACACAGGCGTGCTCAGCGCCCAACTGGCGCACTCGCTCGACCTGCTGTTGCTCGCTAGCGACGGCCAATTGGGCCTCCAATTGTGCCAGGCGCGTCTCCAACTGGTGGATCGCTTCTTCAAGTTCGGCCTGGCTGCGGGCCCGCCGCGCTGCTTCTCGCTCCGCAGCCTTGCGGGCCTCCCTCTCTCGCTCCCTCTCTGTCTGTTCTCGTGTCTCCCGACGCACCCGCCTCTCCTGACGCCGTTGCGTCTCCCACTCGTGATACTCCTCGTACCCCTCCTTGAACTCCCACAACTGCCCGTCCTCAATCGCCCAGACGCAGGTAGTCAGTCTGCGGATCAGGTAACGGTCGTGGGTCACGAGCAGCAGCGTGCCGCCAAAGTCGGAGAGTGCCTCCTGCAGCACCTCCTGGGAGGGGATGTCGAGGTGGTTGGTCGGCTCGTCGAGGATCAGGATGTTAGCGCCCTGCAGCGTCAGGACGGCCAGCGCGACGCGGGCCTGCTCGCCGCCGGAAAGATCTTCGACGCACTTGAAGACGTCGTCGCCGGAGAAGCGGTAACGGCCCAACAGGTTCCGTGCCTGGCTGGTCGTCAATTCGCCCGTGTCCAGGATGGTCTCGATCACGGTTTTCTCGGGATCGAGATCCGTGTGGGCCTGGGCAAAGTAACCCAGGTGCACGCTAGCCCCAACGCGCACGCGCCCGGCGAGTGGTGGAACCTCGCTCAGTATGGTACGCACGAGCGTGGTCTTGCCGGAGCCGTTAGGCCCCAGCAGCGCCACTCGCTGTCCCCGTCGCAGTTCGGACTCCTGGACTGTAAAGAGCGGCGTGGCCGGGTCGTAACCCACGGTGAGATCGTAGAGACCCAGCGCCAGGTCGCCGCTGCGGGCCGCGTTGCCCAGGTCGAGGCTCAGCGGGCGATATTCCTGCGGTCGCTCGATTCGCTCGAGCCGCGCCAGTCGCTTCTGCCGTCCCTTTGCCTCGCGGCTGCGCTGGCCGGCGATGTTGCGGCGGATGAATTCCTCGGTGCGGGCGATAAACTGCTGCTGTCGCTCGTGCCTGGCCCGCTGGAGCGCCAGACGCTCGGCTTTGTGGACGACGTAGGCGCTGTAGTTGCCGCGATATCGCTCCAGCCGGCCCCACTCCAGTTCCCACACCCGCTCGACGACAGTGTCGAGGAAGGCCCGGTCGTGGGCCACGACGACCACCGCGCCCTTCCACGCTTTGAGGTAGTTCTCTAGCCACTCGATGCCCGCCAGGTCGAGGTGGTTGGTCGGCTCGTCCAACAGCAGTAAATCAGGCTCCTCCAGCAGAAGGCGGGCCAGCATGGCGCGCGTCTTCTGTCCTCCGCTGAGTTGTGCCACGGGACGGTGAAAATCATCGTCCTCATTGAAACCCAGCCCAGAGAGCACCTGCTCGATGCGCTGTTCGTAGGTATAGCCGCCGGCCTGCTCGAACGCTTCCAGGGCTGGGCCATACTTCTGCAACGCCTCCTCACTGGTGGCAGGATCCGCCATAGCGGCCTCGAGGCGGCGGAGTTCGGCGGCTTGGGTTTGCAGATCGGCAAAGATTTCTAGCATGGCTTCCAAGAGGGTGCCGGTGCTACACAAGTCGGCCTGCTGAGGGAGATAAGCGACGCACAGCCCCTTGGCCCGATGGATGGTGCCGGCTGTGAGTTTTTCCAACCCAGCTATCAGGTGTAGCAGAGTTGTCTTGCCAGAGCCATTAGGCCCGACCAGGGCGATCTTGGCCCCGTGGGGAACCTCAAGGGACACGCCCTCGAAGACGTCCTGCGGGCCATAAGACTTGGCTAGATTGCTGGCGGTCAGGATGGACATAGGAAACGAGTTGCCTGTTTCAGTTCTAACGCGAATGATAGGCAATTATACCATGAGCGTGCGGGTGGCCAAACTTGCCAGCAGAATCATTTTGTAGTACATTAATAAGTGATATTGGGCGGGGGCTGCGGCTGACGAGGTTGAAGCCCTCACATTGAGCGCGCAAGTTGATTCAACAATAAGGAGGTTTGCAATGTCCACCAAGTTAGGTCTCCACATCCTGCGGTCTGCGCCAGACATACTTGATTACATGGAGGCGCGTCCGGCGGTAGTCAAGTTTGTGGGCGAGTGGGGGATGGCCCAGGACGCCCCAGAGGGCGTTCTGGTGATCGGCCGTAAGGTTCAAGACTACGAAGCCCAGGGGCAGTACCGCGAGAAGAAGGCTCCCATCGAAGCAGCACAAAAGTTCTTTAAGGACCAACTGGAAACGTATCAGTCCAATCCCCACATCAAGTACTGGGAGTCACACAACGAACCGGTGTGGGGCTCTGAAGAGGAGATGGGCTGGTATGCCCAGTTCGAGATGGAGTTCATGCGGCTGATGGCCGAACAGGGATTAAAGTGCGTGATCGGGAACTTTGCCACCGGCTCGCCGCGTCTGGAACTCTGGCCCGCTTTCTTACCAGCCCTCCGGGCGGCCAAGGAGTATGAAGCCATCCTCGGTCTACACGAGTACGGTTGCCCCTGGATGTGGTGGATGACGGGGAAGCACCAAATGGACCCCAACGCGGATGAGGGGGATGAGGGCTGGACTACGCTGCGTTACCGTAAGGTCTACCGCCAACACCTGATCCCGAACGGGCTGGGGGATATACCGTTGTTGATCAACGAATGTGGCATTGATCCTTTGGTGAATCCCAAGCCGCCAGGCGGAGAGTACGGGACGTGGAAACAATTGGGCAGCTTCTGGACCGAGCGCGACAACGAACCAGACAAGGACGACTACTATTTCCGGCAGTTGGTCTGGTACGACAAGGAATTGCAAAAGGATGACTACGTCGTCGGCGCAACCATCTTCACCTTTGGCAGTTTCGGCCGGCCTTGGTCGGATTTCGACGTGGCCGGGACTCCCGTGGCCAAGAAGTTGATCGCGTATACGAAGGAGAATCCGGGCAAGCCCTTTAAGTATCCCAAAGAGGGCGAGAAACCAAGTCCCGTGGAGGACGATAAGGCTCGTGGGCATCCCCGCATCCAGTACAAGCGCACCTATGTGTTACTTCCTCCTAATGTGGGCGCTGCCTGGGCTCGGGCGGCGGTGGATGGTATGTGGGACGAGGAACACTACACCATCGGCAACAGTGCAGATGATGCAGGCATCGGTGACCTGGACGTGCGGCGCGTGATCGCAGTCAATCCGCAGGAGTGGCCCGGGCCGCAGAGTCTGGAGGACTTTTTCAAGCAGCACTATCCTGGCATCGAGTACAAGCCCGTCACGGCTACAACGCCCGAGGAACTGACACAGAAGCTAGCCAGCGAGTAGGAAGCGACGATGTGAAATTGGCGACACCCTCGCCAATCGTCCGCGAGGGTGTCGCGTTTGTACGCCTGGCGCGGGTCTAGCGTGTTTACCTTATTCCCCGTATTGCCGCAGGATCAGCTCGTCGAGCGAACGCTTGGGCACGTGGTGCACGCCCTCGGCGTCGTGGTAGTACTTGATGTCGCCGTCGGGACCGACCTCTTCGAGCACCACTGTCTCCTTGGGCTGGCCCAGCGCCAGTACGAGCAGGATCTCGTACCGCTCTGGGATGTCGAGCGCCTGCCGCAGTCCGTCACGGTCGATCGAGCCAATCATACAGCCGCCCAGACCCCGCTCAGTCGCGCCGAGCATGATGGACTGGGCAGCGAGGCCGTGGTCGCAGCCGAAGGACTTGCTGATTTCTGTGTCGCCCAGGATGACCACGTACGCCGCTGGGCGTTCCCCCTCCGCTGGGCCAGACCAATCCTTCAGGTAACCGGCCCAGCGCGTGTGCGGAAAGATGCGCGCGTTCGTCTCTGGACCGCAACTGAGGATGTACTTGAGCGGCTGCCGGTTGGCTCCAGAGGCCGAGAGCCGCGCCAGGTTGACCAACGTGCGCAGCGCCTCAAGATCCAGCGGGACATTCTGGTGGAAGCGGCGATAGCTGCGGTTCTTACGGATGAGTTCTGCAAGCATCAGCTTCCTCCTGTTCTCCCGATAAGAGCGGGTTGCCATCAAGGGAGTTCACACACGTATGGCTGTCCTTCGCCGAGCACCGCGTGGACGAGTGGCATCCACTCACTGATGAGAATGCTCTGCGGGCACTTTTCCTCACACTCGCGGCATTGGGCGCACACGCTGGCGCGGACCTCTTCTGGTATCAACTTGTACGCCTCGCGCGCTCGATCCGGTTTGTCGTACATAACCCCCTCGTTGTAGACCGTGAGATTGCGGGGGATGTCAACATCGTTGGGACACGGCATACAGTACTCACATTTCGTGCAGGGGATGGGACACAGCTCCCCGTACTTTTCACGTACTTGGTCGAAAAGCGCCAGTTCCTGTTCTGTCAGTGTGTTGATCCCCGATGCACTGGCACTGGCGACGTTTTCTTCGACCTGCTCCATCGCGCTCATGCCGCTGAGCACGACCGATACCTCGGGTTGGTTCCACAGCCACTGCAACGCCCAGTCGGCGGGCTTGCGCTTCTTGGCGGCGGTGTCCCACATCCGCTGGATTGGCTCGGGAGGGTCTACAAGCCTGCCGCCGAGCAAGGGTTCCATAATCACGACAGCCAACCCCTTGGATGCTGCATACTTCAGTCCCTGGGTACCGGCCTGGTTTTCGATGTCCATGTAGTTGTACTGGATCTGGCAAAACGTCCAGTCATGTGCATCCACGATCTCCTTGAAGACCGGGTACTTGTCGTGGAACGAGAAGCCGATGTGCCCGATGCGCCCGTCGGCAATGGCGCTCTCAGACGACTGCCGCACGTCCATATCGCGTATCTTGTGCCAGCCCTTCTCGTTCAAAGCATGCAGGAGATAAAAGTCGATGTGGTCGGTTTGCAGCTTTTCGAGTTGTTCGTTGAGGAGTCTGTCAAAATCCTCGGGGGCCTTTACCTTCCAGCAGGGCAGCTTTGTCGCCAGCTTGACCTTTTCCCGATACCCAGCCTTGAGCGCCCGCCCGACGACCCGTTCGCTGTTCCCGCCGTGATACGGATAGGCTGTGTCCACATAGTTCACGCCGTGATCTATAGCATAACGCAGCATCCGGGTCGCTTCTGGCTCATCAATGTTGGAGTGTTCCCCGCCAATGGTGGGGAAGCGCATACAGCCAAAACCAAGTGCTGAGCATTTCCAATCGAGTTTTCCGAATTTGCGATATTGCATCTGTTTACCTCCTCAATCAGTATCCAAGTTTCTTGTCTACCACGTTGCGCAGCGGCTCACCAGCCCGATAGCGCAGCAGGTTGTCCAGAAAGATCTCCATCGCGCGCTCGTTGTAACGCGGCGTGACGCCGGAATAGTGTGCGGTGATGATGACGTTGTCCATCTCCCAGAGTGGCGAATCATCCGGCAGCGGCTCGGTCTCAAAGACATCCAGTCCTGCCCCAGCGATCCATCCTTCCTTCAATGCTCGAATCAATACCTGCTCCTGAATAGTGCCACCCCGACCGATGTTGATGATGTATGCCGTCGGCTTCATCGCCCGCAGTTCCCGTTCCCCGATCATCCCCTGGGTCTCGTGGGTCAAAGGAATAGTCAACACGACAAAGTCCGCCTCCGGCAACAAGTCAAGCAGTTGGTGGGGACCAAACATCGCCTCCCTGCCCGGCACGTCAACCGCCGGATCTCGCCGCACGCCCAATACCCGCATCCCCAACGCCGTAGCCAGTTCGGCGGTTCGCGTGCCGATTGCGCCGACGCCGACCAGTACCATCGTCTTGCCCGCCAACTCGAAGACAGGTTGGTGAGGGGGCCTTTTCCACTCGTGGTGGTCCTGAGCGCGTACTGCCAGGTGAAGACTGCGGGCGAAGGCGAGCAGGAACGCAAAGATGTGCTCGCTGGCGGGAATCGGGTGCACACCGGAAGCGTTAGTCAAAACAAAGTCCAGTTCGACGGCCTCAGGGTGGCGCAACAACCAGTCTGCGCCAGCACCCCATTGTTGGAACCAGCGTAGGTTGTGCGCCCTGGGGAGCAAATCGCGTGGGAACCTGCACGCTACGATCTTGATCTCGTCCAGTACGGACTCGATCTCGCTGCGGTCGCGTGTGACCAGAACCCGCATGTCGGGTGCGGCCTCCTGGACTTGGGCCAGTTGTGTCTCAGATAGAGTGCCCGGTTCGAATCCAAGTAAGATTGTTCTCATTACTCCTCGCTCTGTCAATAGTCTCGCAACAGGAGGGACACTGGCTCCGATTATAACGCAGGAGCGACGTTTGCACAATTATTCTTCGGTGAGGGATTTCGTTGCAGATCAATGATACGTGCATGCCAGCCGCGGTTGGCAAATTATGCTCTCAGCCCCCGCCCCGCCAGCCAAGTGCGTGCCAGTTATGGCATATATGTGGGTTTGCGCAATGTGCCGCTTTCTGTTATCATCTACAGGTGGAGGACGGGGGTGAAAATCGGCATCATCTCAGACACTCACGACAATGTGAGCGACCTGGAGGCGGCACTTGAGGTGCTGCGGGTCGAGGGTGTGACGAAGATACTTCACTGCGGCGACGTCTGTGGGCCTGATATCATCCAGGCGCTGGCGGGCTTCGGGGTGTGGATCGCGCAGGGAAATATGGACCGCCACCTCGGGCTGGCACAGGCGATCGAGGAAACGCTTGGGTGCGGCCGGCTGGCCTGGCTTCACGAACCTACGCTGGACGGACACTTGGTGGCGATGATTCATGGGGATAACGAGCAGGTGCTGGGGAGCCTGATCACCTCCGGCAAGTACGCCTGTGTCTTCCACGGCCACACCCACCGGCGGCGCGATCAAATGGTGGGCCGCACCCGCGTCGTCAACCCTGGCGCGCTGGGGGGTGTGCGCTGGCAGCGGCGCTCCTTCTGCATCCTTGACCTGACGACGGGTGAGAACCGTTTTGTGGAACTCTTGTGACTGGACATTGGAAGCTAGAAGCTGGATTCTGGATCAAGTATCCAGCATCCAGTATTGAGCATCAAACATCGTACATAAGGAGACTCACACATGACAACAGTAGAACCGCTATCGGCCCAGCAGCTACGCCGGACGTGTAATTCATCACAGTTTGACTTCGAGACCACGGACGAGCTGGAAGACCTGAGCGAGATCGTAGGCCAGGAGCGAGCGGTGGATGCGATTCTGTTCGGCATTGGCATCCGACACCAGGGCTATAACCTGTTCGCCCTGGGACCCAGTGGCACAGGGAAGCGCACCACCATCGGCCAGTTTCTCGACCAGAAAGCCGCCGCCGAGCCGATCCCATCCGACTGGTGCTACGTCAACAATTTTGAGCAACCTCACAAACCGCGTGCCTTGCAGCTCCCACCGGGACAGGGGGTGGTGCTGCGCAAGGACATGGAGCAGTTGGTGGAAGAACTGCGCACCTCCATCCCCTCTGCCTTTGAAAGCGAGGACTACCGCACGCGCAGGCAGGAGGTCGAGGAGGAACTCAAGGAGCGACAGGAAAAAGCTCTTGGCACGATTCAAGAGCAGGCCAAGGAAGGTGGTATCGCGCTGATGCGCACGCCGGTAGGACTGGCCTTCGCGCCCTTGCGGGAGGGCGAGGTCGTCAGCCCGGACGAGTTTCAGCAACTACCGGAGGAGGAGCGCAAGCAAGTCGAGGCCGACATCACCAAACTCCAGGAGCAGCTCCAGGAAACCCTACACCAGGTGCGGCAGTGGGAACGTGAAGCGCGGGAGAAGATGAAGGAACTGGATCGCCAGGTGGTGATGCTCGCCGTGGGCCATAGGATTGAAGAACTGCGCGAAAAGCACGCTGAACTGCCGGACGTGGTGGACTACCTGGAGGCAGTGCAGCGGGATGTGGTCGAGAACGTGGACGAGTTCCGCAAAACCGAGGAGCCTCCCCAGGTCATGGGCATCCCACTGCCGCCCTCGCTGGCAGGCCCACCCCTGTTCCGTCGCTATCAGGTGAACGTGCTCGTAGACCACAGTGAGGCCGAGGGTGCGCCGGTGGTCTACGAGGATCACCCGACCTATAACAACCTCGTCGGGCGGATCGAGCACATGGCTCAGATGGGGGCGCTGATGACCGATTTCAACTTGATCAAGCCAGGCGCGTTGCACCGTGCCAACGGTGGCTACCTTATCCTGGATACGCGCCAGTTATTGCTGCAACCGTATGCCTGGGAAGGGCTCAAGCGTGCTCTCCGCTCGCGGGAGGTGCGCGTCGAGTCGCTAGGGCAGGCACTGAGCCTGGTCAGCACCGTCTCGGTGGAGCCGGAGCCCTTGCCGCTGGACGTGAAAATCGTCATGGTCGGTGAGCGGCTGCTGTACTACTTGCTCTACCAACACGACCCCGACTTTAGCGAGCTATTCAAGGTTGAGGCCGATTTCAACGAGGAGATGGCGTGCACGCCGGAGAACAACCTGCTGTACGCTCGTCTGGTGGCCACGCTGGCCCGCAGGAGCGAGCTGCGTCCCTTCGACCGGGGGAGCATCGCGCGCATCATTGAGCATAGCACCCGTATGGCGGGCGATGCTGAAAAGCTCTCCACTCATCTGCTGAGCATCGCTGACCTGCTGCGCGAGGCGGATTACTGGGCGAGCGCGGCCGATAACGGCGTCGTGACCGCAGACGACGTGCAGCAGGCGATTGAGGCGCAGATTCACCGCGCCGACCGGCTGCGGGAGCGCGTGCAGGAACAGATCGAGCGGGGGGCGATCCTGATTGATACGACCGGCGAGCGCGTGGGGCAGGTCAATGGCCTCTCGGTGATCGGTTTGGATAACTTTGCCTTCGGGCGACCTAGCCGTATCACTGCCCGCGTCCGTCTGGGCAAGGGCGAGGTGGTGGACATTGAGCGCGAGGTCGAAATGGGTGGCCCCATCCACTCCAAGGGGGTGCTCATCCTTTCGAGTTTTCTCGGCGCTCGCTACGCCTCCGAGCATCCCCTATCCCTTTCGGCCAGCCTGGTGTTCGAGCAATCGTACAGCGGGGTGGAGGGAGATAGCGCCTCGATGGCAGAACTGTGCGCGCTGCTTTCAGCGCTGGCCCAGGTGCCCATCAAGCAGTCGTTGGCGATGACCGGCTCCGTCAACCAGTACGGCGAGGCTCAGCCTATTGGCGGCGTCAATGAGAAAATTGAGGGCTTCTTCGACGTCTGCAAAGCCCGAGGGCTGACGGGCGACCAGGGAGTGATCATCCCGATCTCTAACGTGCGGCACCTCATGCTGCGCCAGGACGTCGTCGAGGCAGTGGAAGCGGGTCAGTTCCACGTCTACCCCGTGCAGACGGTGGATCAGGCCGCAGAACTCCTGACTGGTATCCCGGCCGGCGAACGAGACGAGGAGGGGAACTTCCCCGAGGGAAGCATCAACCAACTGGTTGAAGCCCGGCTGATCGAATTGGCCGAAAAGCAACGCGCCTTCGCTGCACCTCCCAAAGAAGAGGGGGAGGAAGAGATGTCTGAGGAAGAAGGCCAGGTATGAGCGAGCAGAATGACGAGTTGACGATTCGACGTATCCTGGTGGCGCTGGATGCTTCACGTCACAGCCTGGCAGCGATGGAGGCCGCAGCCGAGTTGGCCGCCAGCATGAAGGCGGAGCTGCAAGGGCTCTTTGTCGAAGATGTCAATCTGCTGCGAGTGGCAGGGTCGTGTGTAGCGCGAGAGGTGTCGTATCCGTTTGGCGTCACGGCACGGCTAGACCCGGCACGGATGGAGCGGCAACTGCGGGCGCAGGCAGCACAGGCGCGCAAGGCACTTGCAGCGGCCTGTGAGTGGCGAGAGATCAAGTGGTCTTTCCGAGTCGTGCGCGGAGAGGTTGCGCCGGAGGTACTGGCGGCGGCGGAAGAGGCAGACCTGCTCAGCCTGGGAAAAGCGAGCCGACCGCTCATCCGGCGGATGCGGCTGGGCTCCACGGCTCTGGCAGCAGCGGTGCAGGCCCCAAGGTCTGTGCTCCTACTTCAGCGGGATGCGATCATCAGGCCCCCGGTGGTGATCACGTATGATGGCTCGCCTACTGCCCGCCAGGCGTTGATGATAGCGGCCCGCCTGGCCCAAAACAAAGGTGGATACCTGACTGTGCTGAGCATAGCCGATGCACCAGATATCGCACAGCGGTTGCAATCCGAAACCTCCGATCTGCTGCGTGAGCGAAGGCTCCTGGTGCGCTACCGCCGGCTGGCAGGTGCAGGCGTGGCGACGTTGACTCAAGTAGTACAGGCCGAGGGAAGCGGCATACTGGTGTTGAGTAGTACCATCCTACACCTGGCTAAATTGCAGAAGCTGCTGTACGAGGTGGATTGCCCGGTGCTGCTGGTTCGGTAGACCCTCTCCCTCCCCTCTCCCAATCTCGGGAGAGAGGAGAGAGCATTGGAGACCCAAACAATGACCCATCTATTACTCATCCATCACGGTGCTAACGATTTCCGGGAGAGCGGCACACTGGCCGGTTGGACACCTGGCGCCCGCCTCAACCAGGAGGGGCGCGCCCAGGTGGAGGCTCCGGCCCAACGTCTGGCCCCGGTCGAGATCAAGGCCACATACAGCAGTCCCCTGGAGCGGCTAGTGGTTGCCCCGGCTTCGCTGACGGTGTTGGAATTGGGCGGTCTGGTGCCTTGTCTGGCGTGCCTGAATGATACCAGCCATCCGCCGGCCGTTGTGGATGAGGGGAGATAATGAGACCACCCCAACTGATCGAACTAAGCCGGGCGGATTTCGTCACGATTGACACCGTCGGCCCGCAGGGCCAGCGCACTTTCTACTTACAGGCAGCACAAGGCAACACGCTCATCGCGCTGATCATCGAGAAGATGCACGCTGCTGCGCTATCCATCGCCATTATGAATCTCCTGAAGAAACTGGGCGGGATGGAAGAAGAACCTGAACTTGTGGGCTTGGATCTGATCCAGCCGGTTGATCCACTCTTCCGCGTGGGGCAGTTGGGGTTGGGCTACGACGAGGAGAAGGATATGCTGGTCATTGTGGCCGAGGAGTTGACTGCGGAAGAGGAGCAACTGGGAGCCAAAGCGCGCATCTGGGCCAGCCGAGCCCAGATGGCAGTCCTGGCTCGCAAGGCCGCCGTCGTCGTGGCCGCAGGCCGCCCCACTTGTCCCCTGTGTGGTGAGCCGATCAACCCCAGTGAGGAACACGTCTGCGTGAGGGGCAATGGACGCAAGCACCTCTAAGACAGATGAGGACTGAGACAGCCCCTGCGGTAGCCGTAGGATTGGAGCGTGTGGTGCGGCTGCTCTCACAGGGCCAGGTGGAACTCCTGGGACAGATCCTCGATAGTTCCAACGTCATTTTTCTGACCAGCGTGGACGACGAGGATCTGCGAGCTCTGGCGGTCTACAAGCCGCGCCGGGGGGAGAGGCCGTTGTGGGATTTTCCCCACGGCACGCTCTGCTTGCGGGAGGTAACTGCCTATATGGTCAGCCAGGCACTTGGGTGGCCGCTTATTCCACCCACCGTCTTGCGCGATGGCCCTCATGGCCCTGGCGCTCTCCAGTTCCACATCGATGCTGATCTGGAGGCCAATTACTTCACCCTCCGCGAGGAGCGGCTGCCCGACTTGCTTCCAGTGGCCCTGTTCGATATCCTGGTCAACAACGCCGACCGCAAGGGCGGTCACCTGTTGCTGGATAGACGGGATCGCATCTGGGCGATTGACAATGCTCTAACCTTCCACCCTGAGCCCAAACTGCGCACCGTCATCTGGGATTTTGCAGGGGAGCCGATCCCTGAAGAATACCTGGCCAACCTACGCCAGTTACAGCAGCATCTGGACCGCGAGAGCACGCTATACCAGGCGTTGACCCAGTTGCTGAGCGAGGACGAACTCGTTGCGCTGCGGGTACGCCTGGCAGAACTGCTGGAGAGTACCGTCCTTCCCCACCCCGACCCTGCCAGCCGTCAGGTTCCCTGGCCGGTGATATAACGTCGCCAGTCACCCTTGCGAAGGTTGCGAATAACTCTGGCTTGAGGCGATTTCTGACGGTCAGGGACACTTCTGTCTCAAATCTGCCGTCAAACCTTCGCAAAGGTTAGGAATCATCCTAAAGCAAAGCTCCACCGCAGGGTGAACGCGGTGGAGCTTCTAACCCATCCTCAAGATGCTCCCCGCCCTGTCACAGGGGGCTGGAGTGAGTTTTTCGGACAGGCTCCTTCCTTTGCAATGCTGATGCTACTGGCCCGTCTGAGGCCTTGGTGCTACGTCCACGATCGTGGCGTTGGTGAGCTCAGCGGCAGGTTGAGATTTGGGAGGCTCAATCATTGGTGGCTCGATGTCGCCATGCATGGTGGTCTGTCCGCGCAGGTAGGCCCCCTCGTTGAGCAGCAGCGAGTTGATGGTCAGGTCACCCCACATCCGGCCAGTCTCCAGTATCTCCACCCGGTTACCGGTGACGTTGCCCTTGATCGCACCGGAAATGGAGATGTTGTTGGCTTTGACCTCAGCGATGACTTTCGCTCCCTCGCCAATGACCAGGTTGCCGGTGACGTCAATAGTTCCCTCGAAGATGCCGTCAATCTTGACGCCACCATCGGACTGTATGTCACCCCGGAAATGGGTATTGGGGCCAATGGTAGTCTCAATCATAGGAGTGGGAGCTGCAGTGGGTGCTGGGATTGTCCTTTTTTTTTCTCTTGCGAACACAGATGTTCCTCCTTGATTCTGTAGTGGCGATTCATCTCAGTCGCGACAAAGCACTGTCCAGATGATACATCAGCGTTAGTTTTTTGTCAATTGCGACCGACGATGACCTGCCGTGCCTGCTCCAGTGCCTGTTTCTCTTCCTCGCTCAACGTTTTAGGTGAGAGCCAACCCTGGACCGGCTTGGCGTAGATGCGCGTTGCGCCACGCCCGTAAAGCGCCGAGATGATGACGCCGTTCCCCTCGCCATCCGCTACCGCCAGCGCGAAACTCTGGTCACCGCCGGTATCTTGGAAAGCGCGAAAGCGCACCAGCCCCACCCCCTGCACGGTGTGGGCCAAAGTCGCGTCAATCTGCTCGGCACGCGCCACCAGGCGCTCAGTGCGCGCCGTCGTCTCCGAGAGGCGAGTGGCCAAATTCTCCACCACCCTGGCCAGGCTGGGGTGCTCTTCCTCTCCTGTAAACAGCGTCTCAGGGCGGCGTTGTAGTTGACCTAGCCTACCTTGCAGGTCGAGCATCCATATGACGCCGACAACCACCAGGATAGTCAGAGCCACCGCCCAGATTAGCAACGCAATGTCCATTGCTTTACCTCCTGCTACTCTACCTGCACCGGCCCCAGGACGACTCGGTCGCCAGCCAGGTTCCCCTCCAAGTCTACCACAGGAAGGCGACGAAGGGAAGTCATGCCATACATCCCCACCTCCAGCCGGTAATCGCCCGCGGGCAGGTCGGCCGGGAGGATCAGCCGGTAGGGATCGGTGAGGGTCTGATCTGGCAGCCACTTGGGGAACCACAGGTAGCTGGGACAGGACCCGCCCAGGGGAGTGTAATCGTGGCCGGTGACGTAACGGCCCGCGCTGTCTATCAGGTGGATGAAGACGGTGAGGCTCTCGCGCGGGGAGGCCAGAGCGTGCCAGGTCAAGGTGAGGTGCAGGGGCTGCCCGGCCCGGACGACCGGCGGCTCTTCCCACGGGGCCCGGCGTGTCTGCCAGCCAGACCGCGCCCGCGCTCCCATCAGCGCCACCTGGTTATCCAGGTTTGCCAACGCTCGCTCCACTATTTTCCTGTTGGGGACGTCAGGATTAGGCAGCACGGTGACGGTTGCCAGTTCCACCGTGGTCCCGCCGGAGGAGAGGGATAATTCTGGCCTGCTACCGGTCAGGTCGGCGTAGCCCAGACGCAGCGGGTACTCCCCCGGCAGCAGACCAAATGGCGTGGGCAGTTCGTACTCCTCGGCGACAACTTCGCCCGCCTGCCATTGAGGAGTGAGCAAGCGACTGTCGGTCGTCCAGCGGGCCTCGACCGGCCCCAGTTGGGCATACGGCATCCAGATTCCCTCCAGCGGCTCCGCCACGCTCTGGTAGAGGATCAGCACCAGCGGGTCGCCCGCGCGGATAGTCGTCGTGGGCAGATCGTAGCCCAGAATGTGAATCCGGTTGTCGGCCCAGACATCCAGCGGATGGGCGGGGACGGCATCGGTCATCGGCGGGGCGACGACCCGGTAGAAGGGACCTTCGGGCAGCAAGCGGAAGCCCTCATTGCGCACGGCGGGCCGGTAGCCCACCACGTAGATAGGTCCCTCCTCAATGTGCTGCCACACGTTCTTCACCCACGTGGCCGCGTCGGTAGGGTTGACGTAAACCAATTCCTTCACGTCTTTCTCGTCCAGCGGTTCTCCCTGAGCGTAGATGTGGACCCAGAGCGGAGTCAGGTGCTCCCAGTCGGAGAGCAGCACTGCACCCTCGCCCCGCCCAGCGAAGCGGTCGTAAACGGTGGCGACGTATTCCTCGGCGGCGGTAAAGTCGCGGAGGGAGATGCCGCGCTGGAGATTAAGGGCGGTCTGGTAGAAAGGCAGAATGAACAATGAGCAATGAACAATGAGCAATGATGAATTGCGGATTGCGGATTGCGAGTTGCGAATTGGCCGGGCAAGGAGTTCGATGAGGGCCAAGACGCCGAGGCCGGCGACGACGGACAGGGCGGCGAAGGGGATGAGGAGGTAGGCCATGACGTCCTGGACGGTGTTCAAGGTGAAGAGTAGATGGGTGAGGAGGAATGAGCAGATGAGGAGGGCAGGTTTGGGTGCGCGGCGGACCAGCCAGATGAGGCCCACGACGATGAGGGCGATGATGGGGAGAGGGAACTGGAGGCGCAGTAGGGACCAGAAGACCAGCGCGCGGTCGGGTTGGTCGGGCAGGCCGAAGTGGAAGAGGTTGCCCCGCAGTCCCTGGGCTGTGGTGTGCCCCCAGAAGCCAGCCCAGGTGGTCATGTCGGGGGGGGCGACGGGAACGGATGGAGCGGTAGGACTGCGCAGGGGGTAATATAGGAGTGGGGTCAGTCCCACCAGCAGGCAGCCAACCAGCAGCAGCAATGTCCGCCACTGGCGCAAGATGCGGAGCCGCACAGCCAGGATGAAGAGACCGTAGGCCGGGACGCCCATCAGCGTGATGGGGTGATGAGTGGCGGCCAAGCCCAGGGCCACGGCGAAGGCAGCCAGCCAGCCATCTTTCTCGGTACGCCACCAGCGGATCAGGAGCCACAGATGGGTCGTGGCCAGCGCCGTGCTGACGACGTGGGCGTTGGAATGGATAGAGTGTTGCCAGAAATCAGCAGAAACAGCGAGACACAGTGCTGCAAAGAGTGAGGCGGTGGTGCGTGCAACGTGAAACGTGCAACGTGAAACGTGAGAGGTGCCGAGTTCCGAGGCCATGAAGTAGATGGCGGTGATGGTCCAGGCCCCCACAGCGGCGGCCAGGAGGTTGGTGCGGAAGGCGACGGTGCCCACCGGGACGAGGGTCTGCCAGAGTTTGGCCAGCAGGGTGTAAAAGGCATAGCCCGGAGGGTGGGCTATCCCTGCGATGGCCGGGATGAACTGGTACTCGGAGGGGTCACCGAAGAGGGTGGCCGGGGCGGCGGTGGCGGCGTAGAGGGCAAAGACGGCCACAAAGGTGAGAATAGGGACCAGGATGCTGGATACTGGATGCTGAATATCGGTGGTCATTGGCGAGTCCACTCAATCTTTAACGCGGGGGCAGCCCCAGTTCGCGGCGCAGGTCCGCTACACTGATGTAGGACTTACCTGCTCGCCGCTTTTGCTCTTCTATGTACTCGACGGTTTTCAGCAGTTCCTCCAACTGCTCCCGCATAGCCGGGTCGCGGGATGCCGCGCGGGGGGATTTCCCGTCCAGCGCGGGCGCCGGCGTAGCGAGCCACTTTTCGCGCCAGCCCTCCATCAACTCGCGGACGAGGGTTTCTTCGACCTCTGCCGGTATCTTTTCCGCGTAACTCGGAGGAGGAGGCTCTGCTGATTCCAACATGGTGTCCAGGTCTCGGCATTCGTCGCTTCGGTGGCGGATGAGACGGCCCAGGATCTGTGTCAGCAGCGCTTTGCCGACCTCCAGCCGCTCCCGCGAAAGACAACCCAGTTCCAGCCGGTGGCGCCATAACTGTACGTCTCCCAGGGAACGGTAGGTTGGTCCGCCCGGCCCGGCCGTCCACTCCGTCCGCATGGCCAGCCCTCTCCCCTCAATAGTGGTCTCAGGCACGTGAGAGCGGCCCCGCAGCAGCCAGTTGTAGTGCAGCGCCGTGGAGTCGCCAGCGTCCGGCCCGGCATAGATGAACTCCTCCGCTTCGTCTAGCCGCTCTTCGACCGCCCGAGGGTTGGTCACGGCATAGCGGGCCGTGCAGTCCATCAGCGGGTGACCCTCCGGGGTGTAGACGGGCGGCGGCGGTGCGGTGGCAATCTCCATCAGGCGGCGGTAGAGGTCGAGGCTGTGGTCTCGATAAAAGTCATCCAGCGATGCCTGGGGATGCTGCGCCTGGTACTCCTTCCACAGTTCCTGGGCAAAGTCCAGCAGCGCGGGCTTATCCAGCGGCGGGCGAGGGATCATGCTCCCGGTGAAGTGCAGTTGCCCTTGCGTGAGCAGGGGGCGGGCCAGAAGTACCTGCCATTTCACCAGGACGTGGGAGGAGGAGATGTCGTTGACCTCAATCACCTCGCCGCTGAGCAGGTCTTGCACCGTCACGCCGACGCCCGGCTCGACCGCCTGCACCTCGAACAGCCGGAAGCGGTTGACGCGCCGCCAATCTTCGAGCATTTGCCGCTGGGCAGCCGGAAGCCGCGACTCCACCTCGCGGGAAAAGAGGTCAATGATGCGTTCTCTCTCGGAGGTGACATAGTCGTGGATGTACCACTCCTGGAAACCGGGTGTCTTATCCTCGTCGAAGGTGAAGACGTTATCCTGCAACGCCTCCTCGCCAAAGTAGAGCCGCCTGGCGCGCTCAAAGTCGGCTTTGAAGCGCTCCTGGTAGACGAATCTCTGGATGCGGTCACGCAGGACTCGCTCGTCCCGGCTAGGCGGCGGGGCCGTCCGACGGCGGGACGGCTTCTGTTGCCTCCGGGGTGCCGGTGTGCTCTCCCTCTGCTTCCGTCTTGGCCGCCGTCTCTTGCGTTTCTTACCCATAGGACCTCCTCTCTCGGCGGGGATGCTGCCAACGGACCCCGGTAGTCTCCCTATTGAGTGTTGGTGGGCAAAAACAGAACTCTTTTCACCGCCAAGACGCAAAGGGCGCTAAGATTTCTTGTGTTTTCTTCGCGTTCTTGGCGTCTTTGCGGTAAAGTTTGAACAGCATCTGTCAACAACACCCAAGAGGGGGACTACCGGATAGCTTATCACTGCTTATGATTCCGAAAGTTGCCTCTCCAGTTTCTCCAGGTCGGCGCGTGTGGAGAGCAGGACACCGTGGTCGGCGGCATACGTTCGCGCCGCCGGGGTGAACCCGCTGCGACTGATATACCACGGGCGAGCACCCAACGTGCGGGTCTTTTGCAACAGTGCCGCCAGCTCCTTCTCCCCCACTGCCTTCCTCCGCCACTTGATCTCCACTGCCCACCATTCTCCGCTTTCGGCCTCTTCAGTTTCGGCCAGTGCGTCCACTTCGATCTGTCCGTCGGGCGAGCGGTAGGGCTCCACCCGGACGAACGTGGGCAGCCGGATGGAACCACTCGTACCCAGTAGCGTCCCGTCTACTTCCCGACCCGCCAACCGCCGCAGCAACTCACGCACCGTGCTCTCTTTGGCCAAACCCAGTTCGGTGGCCAGACGGCTGTGCCGTGCTTCCAGGTCGGCAAGCAGCGGGGCCAACGCCATCCGGGGAGCGAATGGGTCCACCTCAATCCCGCGCGTGGCATACGCCGCCCAGTAGCGTAACACCGGGTCCCGGTAGAAGTATATGCCCTCGTTCTCCACGACCAGGTCCACTTCTTGCAGCGCTCGCAGGTACCCTCGCGTGGTAGGCGCCGTCTTGTGGATACGACGGGCCAACTCGCTCAGCGTCAGTCCCTCTTCCTCCGTCATAACTTGCAGGATTGCTTTGAGAATACCATAGCCCCGGGCGCGTTGCAGGGATATGTCGTAGAGATAGCGGCAGTAGTTATAAATTTGCCCCGTGCGACTCAACGTCTCCAACACGAACGCGCGCAACACATCGTCCGGCTCAATGTCGGAAGGATCGCGGACGAATGTCCGTTGCTGAAGGAGGCGGGTGACCACCGCGTGGATGTAGAAAGGGTGGCCCCCGGTCAGTTGGTGCAACCGCCGGCCGAACCCAGGGGGAGGGGTAGCTCCCAGGGTGCGCTCCGCCAGGGCCAATGTGGCATCCGGTGGGAAGTGGGAGACCTCCACCTGTTCAAATTGTAAGAAGAGCGGCGAGCTACCATCCTGCACCATTTCCTGCATTGCGCTGATGGCCGACGCAGCGATGACATAGCCCAAACGATCGTGTCGCTGCATAGCCGCGCGGAATAATTGCAGCGGACGACGAACCGATGGGTAGTTGCTCAGGATGGTGAGTTCGGTGAACTCGTCCAGGAGAAGCAGCAGACGGCAACCCAGTTCTTGCGCCAGTTTATCGGGAAAATCCAGTGCCAGCGTAATCTGGGTGGCGGGATCGTCCCGGGTATCTTCGAGCGCGGCCAGTGTCTGGGCGACGGTGCGCAGACCGGCTGCCGGCCCACCCAGCAATCCGGTGGGGGTGAGGAAGGCTTCGATCTCTCCACCGCCCCGGGTGAGGGCCCAGAAGGTGACCAGGCCGACGTAGCGCCGGCTGAACAGTTCGGGCGAGGTCACGAGTTCCTCGAAATCCACATAGACCGGCCGGACGGGGCCTTCTGGAGAAGTCTGGAGAAGACGGGTGGCGTGCTCCAGCAAGAGCAGCGTCTTGCCGATACGGCGCAGGCCAAAGAGGGCCAGATGGCGGGGGCGTCCGTCGGCCAGGCTAACGGTGGCCTGCTGCAGCAGATCCAACTCCCGCTCCCGGTTGGTGAACAGGGAGCGGAGGTGAGATGGATAGAAGGCTATTGTCTTCTTCAAGCTCAAACCATCCTCACTCGCCTTAGCGCAATTGCACTATAGGTCAATTGCACTAAGGATACCACAAGTGTCAGGACTGTCAAGGAAGACCATCTGCTGAAAGGCGGCCTGGAGGGCGTTCCTCACCACGTCAATCAGGGCTGTTCAGTTCTCCGCACGGAGCAGATAAATGGACAGGATTTACAAGATGAACAGGATAAAAGCAAGAAAAAATCCTGTGAATATAGTTGATTGCCACCTCCAAGTAGATTGAAGCCTATGGGTTGTCCGCCAGGATTACTGGGTTGCAACTGAAGAAAGTCGTGATGCTGGTCAGGCCGTGTGGGTTACGAGTTTGGTTGCGGTCCGTCAATCTTGAATCAGCAAATCTCAAATCACTCTCATTTGTCATTTGATCATTTGCCATTTTTCTCGTTGTGTGTCATCAGCCCTTGTCGCGTCTTTTCTCAATTGACGATGAGCTCGATTTGTGATATGATGCTAACGAGAGCAAGTGAAGGAGAACCGCTATGGGAATCCACACTGCAACCAAAGAACAGATCATTCATGCGCTCAATGAGCTTCCACCAGAGAATCTGCGCGAAGTGCGGCAGTTTCTCGACTTTCTGCGCTTCAAGAACCAGGAGCAGGCATGCGAACCCGCTGTAGCGTTTGGCGGTCTGCTGGAAGGGTACCACTTCACCGAAGAGGACATTGCCCAGGCACGCCGCGAGATGTGAGGACGCGTGGAGGAAAGCCCCGGCGCTTTTATGGAGGCCCGAGGCTGTGTCCAGGACGGTGGCGGCCGCCCAGCAAGCATATTCTACACCAGGCCCGCCCGCCGTCAAGATTTGTCGTGAGCATGTCGAACGGTGCGGTGGGCTATTTGTTTCGGAGGGCAATAGCCTGAAGATCAAAGCTGAGCGTCCAAGCATGCCCATTGTGACCACTTGGTAGATGACGTGTAGCGTATTCTGCAACAATCTCTGGGGGCGCCAAGAGCAACATGTACGATGCAGTTGCCAACTTTCTGCGCACATCCCATACCTGCCTGCTCCTGGTACATCTACAGATCCACAGGCTCGAGGACGCAGCTGACCAGTTGCTGTCCACCTATGGTTGGCCACGTCTATCTGTGGGCCAAGAACTCTGTGACGTGCTGCTCTCTGAGATGCCTCAACACCGCTCCCGCGCAGCCCGCCGGTGGATGCCCGCCCGTCTTGGGGAGATGTCTTCTGGCCCCGTCCTATGCACCGAGATAGATCTACTCTTCGATCCGACACTTGATCTAGATCCGCTGAGGTTGCTGCACGATGTCAGCCGGGTGAGTCGGATAGTAGTCGCCTGGCCAGGGAGCTACCGAGGCGACGTGTTGGCCTACGCTGTACCCGAACACAGCCACTACCGCACCTGGCGCAAGCCGGAAGTACCCATCATAGTCCTTGAATGAACCTAGCACAAAGGAGACACTATGCGCTACCGTGACCTGGTCCAGTTTGAACCGATTGAGACTGTCATTCAGTTGCGCGATGCAGATCAGGAGGACGCGGCCCGCCGTCTCGTCCAGACCTATGTCATCTCCGATCGTATGGCGGATCAGATTGTCAACGTCGTCATACCTCAGCTCCAGTTCCTGTCTCCACGTGACAATAAGGGTATACTCATTGTCGGAAACTATGGCACAGGCAAGTCCCACCTAATGGCGGTCGTCTCGGGCATGGCCGAATATGCCGATCTCGTGCCTCTCCTGGACCATACCCTGGTTCAGGAGGCTGCTGAGTCCATCGCCGGCCGCTTCAAAGTAACCAGGGCGGAGATCGGCGGCGTCACCGGTAGCCTGCGCGATATCCTGCTGAGAGAGCTAGAGATCGCGCTGGAGCAATGGGGAACTCCCTTCACGTTCCCCCCGGCAGACCAGGTGACCAACAACAAAGACGCTATCATCGCTGCGGTGGCCGCTTTCCAAGAGCGCTATCCCGATCACGGCATCCTGCTGGTAGTGGACGAGTTGCTCGACTATCTACGCACGCGCGAGGAGCGCCAATTGATCCTGGATCTGGGCTTTCTGCGCGAGTTGGGCGAGGTGGCCGCGCTGACCCCCTTCCGCTTCTTGGGAGGATTGCAAGAGACCCTCTTTGATAATCCTCGCTTTGCCTTCGTGGCCGAGCAATTGCGGCGGGTGCGCGATCGCTTCGAACAGGTACGCATCGCCCGCGAGGACATTGCCTACGTCGTCTCCCACCGGTTGCTCCGCAAGACCGACGAGCAATTGGCGCGCATCACGGAGCATCTGCGCCAGTTCACGCCCCTCTACAGCCGCATGGCCGAACGGCTGGACGAATTTGCCCAGCTCTTCCCCATCCACCCGGCCTACATTGAGACCTTCGAGCGCGTCTACGTGGCCGAAAAGCGGGAGGTGCTCAAGACCTTTAGCCTGGCTATGCGCGCGCTGCTCGACCAGGAGGTGCCCACCGATCAGCCAGGGCTGATCTCCTACGATCACTACTGGAACGTGCTGCGTGAGAACCCCAGCATGCGCGGACTGCCCGGCGTGGCCGAAGTGGTTGAGAAGAGCAACGTGCTGGAAGGGCGCATCCAAAATGCCTACACCCGCCCACATCTGCTGCCCGTCGCTCTGCGCATCATCCACGCGCTCAGTGTCCACCGGCTGACCGCCAGCGACATCTATGTGCCGCTGGGTGCCACCCCCGAGGAACTGCGCGATGACCTATGCCTGCACGTGAGCCTGCCCGAACCTGCGGCCGAGTTTCTGCTCGATCAGGTCCAGGTGGCGCTGCGCGAGATCATGCGCACCGTCAGCGGCCAGTACATCTCGTGGAACGATGCCAACGGTCAGTACTATCTGGACGTCAAGAAGGATATTGATTTTGATGCCAAGATCAGCGAGCGCGGGGACTTTTTCGACGACGTTGACCTCAACCGCTATTTCTTCGACTCCCTGCGCCAGGCTCTCAATCTGAGCGACACGACCTACGTCACCAACTACCGCATCTGGTTCTACGAGCTGCCCTGGGCTGAGCGCGCGGATAAAGCCGACCGTCCCGGTCGGTTACATCCGATGGTGACGCGCCCTGGCTACCTCTTCTTTGGCACACCAGACGAGCGCAGCACTGCCCAGCCTCCGCGCGATTTCTATGTCTATATGCTGCCCCCCTTCTTGAACCGCGAGTGGCACGACGAGGAACGGTCCGACGAAGTCATCTTCCAATTGGCCGGGCTGGATCAGGCTTTCACAGATCTGCTGCGCCAGTATGCCGGCGCCCGCGCGATGGCCACCGAGGCCGCCTCCCATCGGGACGTCTACGCCGAAAAGGCCGACTACCACTTGCGGAAACTCTTGCGCTGGCTGCGTGAGCACCTGACCGAGCACCTGCAGGTAACCTACCAGTCCGTGACCGAGCCTGTGGGCGCTGTGCTAACCCGCACCCGCAGCACCGCCAGCGAGACCATCGAGGATCTGCTGCGACTGGTCGCCGCGCACTTGCTGATGCCCGACTTTGAGGAGCGCTACCCCGATTACCCTGCCTTCCAGCGCTTGACCCAGCCGGTCAGCGAGCAGGCTCGGCCCGCCAGCGCAATGGAGGCCATCCGTTTTCTGGCCGGGCGGGGACGCACCAACTTGGGGGTGGGTGTGTTGGAAGGGCTGGAACTGGTGGACGCAGATGCAACCGTCCGGCCCTACCAATCGCGCTATGCCCGTTGCTGCCTGGATCTGCTGCAGAAGAAACCCGAGGGCCAGGTGGTCAATCGGGGTGAGTTGATCGAGCAAGTGGCCGGCGGCCTGCAGCCCATCGAAAAGGAGATCTTTTTCCACCTGGAACCCGAGTGGGCCATAGTGGTATTGCTGGCCCTGGTCTACAACGGCGATATCGTGCTCAACCTGGGCGGGCGGGTGGAGATGGACGCCAGCACCGTCGAGCGCGCGGCGACGATGGCCATCGCCGACTTGACCGACTTTCGCTTCTACAAACAACCTCGCACCCTGCCGCTCAACCTGTGGACGATGATCTTGGAAGGACTGGGGCTTTCGCCCGGGCTGGTACGCGACGAGAACACGCGGGATCGAGCGGTGCAGGAGCTTCAGCGTGTCGTGGGAACTGAACTGGAACGGACAGCCACGCTCCAGGGTCACCTGCAACAAGGCGTGCAGTTGTGGAACACGTCTCTCTTCACCGACCGCTTCACCTATCAGGTGCAGGCTGGCACGGTGGTGAGCGCCAATCTGCCCGACGTCACTCTCTCGTTGGCCGAACTGCTGCCCTCCCTGCGCGGATACAAGCAGTTCCTGCAGGAACTGAGCCGCTTCAACACCGTAGGCAAACTGCGCAACCTGCGGCTGACGGTGAGCGAGGTGACGGACGCCCTCAACGACCAGGCGGTTGTAAAGCGCGCGGGGCAACTGCTGGAACTCGTGGCCCGGATCCAGCCCCTGACCGCCTACCTGGCCGAGGCCCAGGCCAACCTGCCTGACGACCATCCCTGGTCGGAGCGGGCGGTGGCTGCCCGCCAGGCGTTGCTGGACGACGTGCGCCGTCTGGGCAGAGGAGAGGAGGCACGCGACACTCCGGCACTGGCGCGCGAGCTGGAGACACTGAAGGCGGATTATGTCACAGCCTACGCCGAATTGCACCGGGAACTGGTACTGGGTCCCAAAGCCGATGACCACCGCCAGCGGTTGTATGGCGACTCTCGTCTGGCAGCATTGAACGAACTTTCGGCCATTGACCTGCTCAGCAGCCTGGAATTGGAGGCCTGGAAGCAATCACTTTCGGCACTGCCCACCTGCCGCGAGTTCCACGAGGGGGCCATCGCCGATACCCCCACCTGTCCTTCCTGCCACCTGCGACCGGCGCAACATCGCCACGTCGGCCAGGCCGACCAGATGCTGGACCAACTCGACACCCGGCTGGACGACCTCTTGACCCGCTGGCGGCAGGCGCTGCAGGCCAACCTGACCAGCGAGACCGCCCGGCGCAGCCTGGAGGCGATGACGCCGGCCGAGCGCAAGCCCATCGAGCAGTTTCTGAAACAAGGTGACGACGAGCCAACTATCCCGGAGGGCTTTGTGGCCGCCGCCACCCAGGCCCTGCGCGGCATCGAGGCAGTGACCCTGCCAGTAGACAACTTGCTGGAGGCCCTGAAGGAGGGCGGCCTGCCGTGCACAGTGGAGGAACTGCGACGCCGCTTTGATAATTTTGTGAGCCAGAATATGCGCGGCCACGATCTGCACAACACGCGATTGACGTTGGACCGGTAGTAGTAGTAGTAGTAGTCGCGAATGAATTCGCGGCCTGCTACGCCAAACACGTTAAAACGTGCTGGATATAATCCGAACTGAACCTGTTTTAACAGGTTTCCCATATCAGCCGTCGAATGAATTCGACGGCCCCTTATCGTCACTGGGAGCAGTTCGTTGATTGGACTACCCCCACATCTGGGAAAAAGTTGGTGGTTTTACCCATATCTGGGGATGTCTTGGCTCATCGTTGTGGACTCGATTGGCCCGATGTGATTGTTAGTCAGCCAGGGTTCGACGGCAATAGCAAAGGAGAAGCATCATGCCCTTCTGGCGTCTCTATTACCACCTTGTATGGGCGACCAAGAACCGCGAGCACTTTGTCCAGCCCCAAATCGAAGACCGGCTCTATGCCTACAATGTAAACAAAGCAGCCGAACTGGGTGTGTACGTCTACACAATCAACGGCTGGTACGACCACATCCACCTCGTGGTCTCAATTCCACCCAAGCATGCTGTCGCCTACGTGGTGAAACGCTTGAAGGGAGCCAGTTCACACGATCTCAACCAGACCGGTGGGCTCGACTACACATTTGCCTGGCAGCGTGGCTATGGAGCCTTGAGCCTGGGAGAACGCCAGAGGCCCATAGCCGAAGCATACGTGGCGGACCAGAAGAAACATCACGAACACCAGACAGCCAACGCATGGCTCGAGCGATATGCCGAATTCGATGAGGGGCCGGACGACGTCGGCATCACGCCAGGTCCGGTCCCTTCCATTGTCCGCGAGCAGCGAGTAACGTATGAAACGTGGGGCGAACCGCCATTCTAGCCGCGAATGAATTCGCGGCTACGCCAAACACGTTAAAACGTGTTGGGTATAATCCAAACCTGAACCTGTTTTAACAGGTTTCCCATACCAGCCGTCGAATTCATTCGACGGTAATTGTGGAGGAGATCTGGTGTTACCCAAACAACTCAAAAACGCACAACGTCTGAAACAACGCCAGGCGACCTGGTTCGCCACCCGGCGACGGGCCTATACGTGGATTGATCCCCAGGATGGCGATTCATACCGCCCGTACATTGTCCTGGTGGTAGAAGCGGAACAAGGCAGAATCCGACGCACCGACATAAGGGATGATTTACCCACTCCAAAAGATGTCTTGGCCTCCTTGTTCGACGCGATGCGGCGACCAATACTAGGTTCCGGCGGGCGCTACCGGCCGGCGCGTATCGTGCTGGACGATTCAGCTTTGGTTGACGTACTAGCGCCCTCGTTGACCCAAATCGGAGTCCACTGTAACTATCAACACACGCTTTCTCTCGTGCAAGATACGTTGCACTCGATGGCCGTCCGTATGCACAGGCAAGAGCCGATTCCGGGACTGTTGAGTGTGCCGGGGGTCACCGTTCCTATGGTCCAGGAACTCTATACCGCCGCCGCTGACTTTTACCGCCAGGCTCCCTGGAAATGGCTGGATAACCAGTCGCCTATCGAGGTCCGGTGCCCTCCCGATGGCCAGGCTCGCTACGCTCTCGTTCTGGGCAGCGGTGGAGAGACCTTTGGCCTGGTGTCCTACGAATCTCTGGACGACATATATACGGTCTACTCTACGACTAGACCAAGAGATGCCGCCGAGTCAGTGTCGTGGTTCAGCCTGGTCTTTGATGAACAGAGGGCCATGTCCTTTTATGATCTGGACGCGATTGAAAAGTACCGGTGGCCGGTAGCAGCGGAATTGGCTTATCCCGTGGCGATCAAGGTCGTCTCGGGGACAGATACGTTCACAATACCCACTGCTAACGAGGTAGCCTGGTTGGCGGCAGCGCTGCGCACCATTCCCGATTTCATCACCCAGCACCTGCACGCCACCCAGGGATTGCCCCGCCCGGCTGAGGCGACCTTTGGCCTGTCCGGGCTGCACGGCGGCCGCCAGATTGCCCTGCGCTATCGCGGCGATCTGTGGGCCCTGGAAATGGAGGATGATGAGGACGATGAGGACGAGGACTATGACGAACAAGCCGAGTTGGAAGACTTTATCAAGGACTGGCATTGGGATGATGCCTCTCGCGAGTTCGCCCGGCAGGTTGGTCAATTCTTGTTCGAGTTCCTGGACGATCTGGACGCCAAGAGATTTTCTGACCGGACCTACAACAAACACGTCGACAACTGTTGGCTGATCGGCAAGTTCACGTGCGATTACGGCTACCGCGAGACCTTTTCACCCGAGATTTTCCGGGGCGAGCCATCCTACCTCTACGAGTTCAAGCGCAAAGTGAGCGACGCTCCGTCGGCCCTCAAGTCCTACCAGGCCACGTGGCGCAAACTCGCCCGCTACGCTCAAAAATTGGAGGACAGCGCGTGATGAGTATTTGGCGTATGGTAATATGACAAAAAACAGCCGATCTTTACCTCGAGCCCAGGCCATTACTGGAAGCCTCAGCGCGGCCCGGTAAAGGAGAGAATAATGAGCTTTTTCCGCCGCAAGCGCCAGCGCCAGCCCGACTCGCAGGAACTTGTACATACTATTTACGCCTTCACCGAGGCCGAGACCTGGGATGAATCCCGCCGCATCGTCGAGCAGCACCCCGAACTCCTCACCGACAGGGCCGGCACGCTGATGGGCCATCTGGTCGAACTTCAGGAGACCGACGCCGAGCACCAGAAGGCGGAGGTACACCGCGACCTCCTGCGCCATTGCCGCGAGGTGGGCGTCGAGGCCGCCTTTGCCGAACTCGTAGAGATGCAGCGCGCTGCGCCCCTGCCCGACAATGTGCCGGAAGAGATGCGACCGCTCCTGGCGGCGCTGGCCTCGCTGCCTGCGGAGCAGCGCGACGCCCTGACAGAGATATTTGCCCAGGCCGACGACCCCGAGGCCCTGGAGGCGGCTCTGAACGCCAATCCCGAGCTGCTCGCCGCGCTGGAAAGGGCGATGGCCGGCGTTGTGGGCGCGGGAGGACCTCCTATCCCCCCCGAATTCCAGGCCGACCTGCGCCAGGCGCAGGAGGGCGAGCAACGCTACCTCCGCACCGGAGACCGGGACGGTCTGGACGAGGCCGCGGCCGCCTGGGAGCGAATCCTGAACCACGCCGCCTTTGCCGGCGCGCCAGAGCGCTTTCAACTGGCCGCTCTCAACGACGGCGGTACCGTCTTTCTCCGCCGCTATGGGGCCAGGGGGCGCCTGGGAGACTTGGACCGGGCGCTTTCCTGTTGGCAACAGGCGGTGGAGCGGACGGGCCCCGACTCCCCGGACCTGCCTATGTACCTCAACAACCTGGGCAACGGGCTGCGCGACCGCTACGCCCGCAGCGGGAGCCTGGATGACCTGGAGGAAGCCATCCGCATCGCTCGTCAGGCGGTGGAGCGAACGGACCCCGATTCCCCGGACATGCCTATGTACCTCAACAACCTGGGCAACGGGCTGCGCGCCCGCTACGCCCGCAGCGGGAGCCTGGATGACCTG
>CAZMOT010000014.1:0-38310 GCA_964568065.1 uncultured Anaerolineales bacterium | reverse complement strand
ACCCTCCTCAATCACGCCTCAGCCACTTCCTTCAACACCTCCGCCACCATGTCGTCGGTGCTCACCCCCTCCGCCTGGCCCTCAAAGTTGAGCAGGATGCGGTGTCGTAGCGCGGCCGGGGCAACCACCCGCAGGTCTTCGAAAGCGACGTTGTACCGTCCGGCCAGAAGCGCCGTCACCTTGCCGCCCAGGATGAGCGCCTGGGCCGCCCTGGGGCTTGCGCCGTAGCGCACATACCTCCGCACCATCTCCGAGGCCGCATCGCTCTCGGAGTGAGTGGCGATGGTCAGGCGGGCGGCGTAGTCGGCCACGGGCGAGGCGACGGGCACCTGCCGCGCCAACGCCCCCATCGCCAGCACCGTCGCCCCATCGGCCACGACCCCGACCTCCGGTTCCGCCTCACCTGTAGTGCGGCTCAAGATCTCCACCAGTTCCTGGGATGAGGGGTACTCGACGTTGACCTTGAACAGGAAGCGATCCAGTTGGGCTTCCGGCAGTGGGTAAGTGCCCTCCATCTCAATTGGGTTCTGCGTCGCCAGCACCAGGAAGGGGGGCTCCAGCGGATAGGAGCGATTGGCGACGGTGACCGTGCGCTCCTGCATCGCCTCCAAGAGCGCCGACTGGGTCTTGGGGGTGGCACGGTTGATCTCGTCGGCCAGGAGCAGGTTGGCGAACACCGGCCCCGGCTGGAAGCGGAACTCACGCCGCCCGTCCTCGGCCTCCTCCAGGATGTCGGTGCCGACGATGTCGGCCGGCATCAGGTCGGGCGTGAACTGGATGCGAGCGAACTCGAGATCGAGTACTCTCGCCAGCGTGCGCACCAGCATGGTCTTGCCCAGGCCGGGCACGCCTTCGAGCAGCGCGTGCCCCCCGACGATGAGGCAGATGAGCGTGTGGCGAATCACCCCCTGCTGGCCGACGATATACTTGCCCACCTCGGCCTCGATGCGAGTGACAGTTTCGCGGAATTGAGTGGGAGAGATTTCTGGCATATTCGTGTCCTTTGTCCATAGACTGGTAAATTGGTAGATTGGTAGACTTGGGATGGTCACGTGAGGCTGGTGAATCCCTCCGTTTCACCGGTGTTCTTCTTGTTTCTGTTCTCGCTGTTCTCGTCGTTCCCGCAGCTTGAGCAGCACCCGCAGATCCTCCAGGTCCTTAGATCGGCCGGCCGCCTGCTTCATCGCGATCAAATCGTCCAGGCTGGCGAACCACGTCGGCGTCTCCCCGATGGCCCCCTCCACCCGGTTGACCCACACCTGGTTGAAAGTGACGCCGGCGACGAAGAGGTGAACGTCCGTCTCTAGCCAGTACTAGCGGATGAGAATCTTCCTGGTCAGCAGGTCGTCCACCATCAGGTCGGTCACATCGTAGCCAAAGTCCCGCAACACGGCCCAGGTGCAGCGGGCGTTCTCCCCTGTGGGCTCAATGAAGATATCTACGTCCAGCGTAGCCCGCGCGTAGCCGTGCACCGGGAAGGCGGTCACGCCGATAATGACGTACCGCACGCTATGTCCGTTTAACGATCTCAACAGGCCTTCGATGTCCATGTCGTTCAAGCATCTCCTGGAGCTGACGGGAACGTCGGAACATCATCTCGAACCGTTGCTGGACGGTGAGGGTCGCCAGGTAGTCCAGTTCAAACTCCAGTTCCCGTTCCTCGTCCTGCTCATCTTTAGCAACTTTTAGGATGGGAGCCATAACTCACCCCTGAACCATCGCCTGCACCACCACCTCCAGCGCCGTCCGCCTGCCCACTTCGATGCGCAAGCGGGAAAGCCCTACGTAGTCGCCCCAGTTGAGAGGCCAGTACGCCCCTCCTCCCACCTGCCGCAGCGCGCGGGTCTGCTCCTGGTCACCCATCCAGACCCGCGGGGCGGTCTCCCCCACACCCTCAATCACACCCATCGCAATCTATAGAACGCTCATCTACCCATCTAATCAATCCTCGTCTACTCGAAATGACTCCGGCAGAATTCCAGCGCCCGGCGCAGCGCCGCCAGGCACTTTGCTTCGTCCCCGGCGTCCAGCGCGTCGGGGTCGGTCTCGACAGTGACGACCCCCTGGTAGCCATCGCGGGCCAGGTGACGCAGCAACCCCGCCAGCGACAGGTGACCGTCGGGCGGCAAGCGGTGTTCCCTTCCATCGTAATTGGACAGGTGCACGTGGACCACCCGCTCCCGCAACTGCTCGTAGACCTCCAGCGGATCCAGCCCCCAGGTGCCCAGGTGGGTTGTGTCGAGCGTCAGGTGAGGGAAACTCTCCAGCTCAACCGGGCTGTTGAACCAGTAGCCGTTGATCTTCAGCCCCAGGAACCGCTTCGATGGCATGTTCTCGACGGCAACCGTGATCCCTGTTTCGGCCTCTAACTCCGCCATTCCGTTGCGCAGGAAGTGGTAGTACGGCTCGCGGCGGGGGAGAGGCATCGGCAGGAAGAAGTGGCGCGGTCGGTAGGCATGCCAGTGGCCCACGATGGCATGGAGACGGAACGGCAGATGGGTCACGACCGTCGGCGCTCCAACCTCTTGCGCCAGCGCCACAGTGTGCTGGAGCCGGCCCAGTTGGTCAGCCGGCCAACCTGGCGCCTCGATGACAAAGGGGCTGTGAACGACAACGATGGGCAGGCCGTGGTCGGCAGACAGACGACGCAGGTAGACCGGCTGACGGGTATCCCAGCGGTGATCCACCAGCACCTCGATCCCATCATAGCCGGCCTGGGCCGCCAGTTCAAAGACGCGCGCCATGCCGTAACTGTAAAGCGAACCGGTAGAAAGCGCAATCACAGCGCCTCCAGTTCGTCCAGCATCTCTCGCAGAACATCAAAGCCGCCCTGCCAGAAATCAGGTAAGGTCATGTCGAAGCCAGCCTCGCTTATGATATGCTCCGGGCTGGCCGAACCGCCGTAGGATAGGATGTTCAAGTAACGGGGCACGAACGACGCACTCTCGTTCTTGTACTGCCGGTACAACGCCAGCACCAGCAGTTGGCCGAAACTGTAGGCGTAGCAGTAGAAAGGCGTCGCATAGATGTGGGGTATAGCGGTCCACTCCCAGCGGAAGTCACCGGAGATTTCGACCGAGTCACCAAACTGCTCGTGCAGGTTGTCCAGGTAGAGTGCACAGAGGTCGTCGGTCGTCGCGCCCTCCACGGCCCGTTTGTGTGCTTCCACCTCGAACAGGACAAAGTAGGCCTGGCGGGCGATGGTCGCGTATGCGTCGTCCAACGTCGTCACCAGCAGGTCGCGCAACACTGCAGGATCTTTTTCCTCGCTGCGCAGCCGGTCGGCCATGAGCATCTCGGAGAAGACGGAGGCCGTCTCTGCCATGGGGAGTGCGGAGTGGAAGGTGAACACAGAGTGATCCTGCGCCACCAGCGCGTGGACGGCGTGACCGATTTCGTGTGCCACCGTGAGCACGTCGCTGGTCTTCCCCACATAGTTCACCAGCACCCAGGGGGTGACGCCGGGCAGAACGCCGTAACAGAAAGCCCCGCTACGCTTCCCAGGCCGAATCGCCGCATCAACGTGGCGGTCGGCGAAGACACGCAGGGCGTAATCCGCCAGCGTGAGCGAGAACTGAGCGAGGCTGTCGAGCACCAGGTCAATCGCTTCGGCGAAGGGGTAGGTTTTCTCGGCGGCACCGACGGGTGCATAGATGTCGTAGCGGCGCAGCTTATCCACGTCCAACCAGCGGGCCTTCAGCCGGAAGTAGCGGTGGAAAATCGGCATGTTCTTTCGACAGACGTCCAACAGCGTCTCGGCCACTGGATCAGGGATATCGTTGCCCAGATTGCGGACGGAGATGGGCGAGTCGAAGCTGCGCAAGGTGACGTTTTCGCTGCCCCAATCGCGCACGAGATGGCTGTAGAGTTGCCCCAGGACCGTCCCCTGGTCGCTGTAGACCCGGTACAGTTCCTGGTATGCCGCGGCGCGCATCTCTGGCGACGGATCGCGGACGTACTGGGACAGCTCGGCCCGCGTCATCTCTTTCACCTCGCCATCTATCTCCAGTTCGAAGGAGAAGCGATTGGTAATCATGTGGTACAGTTTCACCAGCGCGTTTGCACCGTTGACGTCCTTGAGATTGATGATTTGCTCTTCGGACTCGGACAGCGTATACGGCTTGAAGCGGCGGAGGGATTCCAGGTAGTAGGCGTAGTCTCCGCTGGCGGCGAGCAAACGCTGAGCAGGTTCCTCATCCAGCCCCTTCCACCACAACGAGAAGAAGAGCATGCGATTCTTAATCTCGGTGGACAACTGATCCATCTGTCCCAGGAAGCCCAACGCCTCCTGTGCCTGCGTGTCCTCGGCAAACCACAAGTAGGCGTAAGCAACCAGCCGCCCGGTGGAGGCACGGATCGTCTCAGCAAGTTGCATCAATTCCATAAATGCCTCGTTACTTATCTCCGGTGAGAGACGCTCGCGGCCGGCCTCAAACTGCGCCACCTGCTGTTCCAGTTCCGCCAGGATGCGCTCGAACTCAGCACCTTCGTGCGCTGGCAGCAACGCCGCAAGGGTCCAACCAGACTGCTGAAAATTGTGCTCTTTCACTTTTCCTCCTCGTTTTTCACTTATGATTGGTCATTTTTCTCGCCCGCCGCACCCATTCCCGCTCCGCTTCGAAAGTCAATGACATCAGCGCATCATCCCACGTGAGCCAGACGGGCTCAAACTGGGCCTCCCCGCCAGTAGACGAACCACCGGCCGGTGTCATCAAGAAGTACCGTTCAGTGCGCACGACGTGCCGTCCCTCGTGGTCAAACTCGACCACCTGCTGACCCAGATCGGCTTTCAGGACCAGGTCGGCATAGCCAGACTCCTCGCAGGTCTCACGCAGCGCCGCCGCCTGCACATCCTCCCCCGGTTCGACGTGTCCTTTGGGTAGCCGTACTTCATCCCGGCTGGGTCGCCGCAGCACCAGCACGCGCCCGTCGTACACGACGACGCCGCCAGCAGCGGTGTAACGAACAGCATCACCATTCATCTCTACGGCTCCAACGAACTGAAATAATCCCGCACGTACTGCTTCAGCCCCAGGGGGATGTAACTCCCCTCCAGCGCGGCGCCGGCCTGTTCAGCGTAGTCGGCGTAGACCTCGCGGTAGGGCACACTGACGCGGCCCCCCTCCGGCGCCGGGAGCGGCGCGTCGCCAACCGGCACACCCTCATCTCCAGGGCCCTCGCGGCCCACATCTACCCCAGCTCCCTCCTCTTCGAAGCGATACGGCGCGTAGACCTCGCCGTAGGGCGCGCCGGAGCCAGCGTCCTCGTGGTGACCCGGCTGCGTCTGCTGGCCGCTGCCCGCTTGCTGGCCTCCCTGCTGAGTCACCTGTCCACCAGTGCCACTCTGACCGAGCGGCCGTCCGGTGCGCGGTCAGGTGCCACCGGCCTGGGCGATTTGCTCTCGTCCTTCCTGCAACTCCGCCAGCGTGCTCTCGACCGTTTCCTGCCGCTCCACCCGTTCGCCTGCCGCTCCCACATGCCGCGCCGCCTCCCGGATCGCCTCCCGCGCCTCGGCGATGTTGTCGCGCTCGATGGCCTCGGCGGCCTGGGCCAACTGCTCCGCCAAATCGGGGTCGCTTTCGGCCAGCGCCGCGGCCGCCTCAGCCAACTCACGGGCCAGTTCGAGTTCTTCTTCGCGGGTTAACTGTTCGCCCTCCGTACCACTGTAGGCAGCCAGTGCCTGGGCTGCTGCCTGGTAGTCGCCGCTGGTCAGCGCCTCAGCGATGTCGCGGGTGAGTTCGGAGTCGGTCATCTCCTCGGCGGCGCGCTCCAGCCCGGCCTGCACGGCTGCCGCACCGGGATCCTGCAACTCCGCCAGCGCCCGCTCCGCCTCAGAAAGAGCCGCCACCGCCTCCTCCGGCATCGCCCGGCCCCCATCCGCATTGAGGGCAGCAATCGCCTCCTCCAGCGCCTGCAGGAGCATCTCCCGCTCGGCCTCGGTCAGCCCTTCCGCCTCGGCCACCTCCTCCCGCGTCGCCTCCAACTCTTCTATCTGCTCCTCGATAGCGGCACGCACGGCGGCTCGTTGTAAGAGCACGTCCTCCTGGGGATTCGGCAGCCAGAGCGAAAGCACCAGCGCTGCCGTCAGCACGCCAGAGGCAAGCAACGCCCGGCGGGAGGCCCGCAGTGGCAGCATCATGCCGGAGTCAACGCGAGCGGCGGCATCCAGCGTGTCGACCAACTGCGCTCCAGCCATAGCTGGCGTCGCTCGCAACCGACCGGTGCTGACCTCCACCGCCGTCGTCAATCGCTCGGCCAGCCCGAAGCGACGGTCGAAGGTACGCGCCGACGAAGCCAGCGGGCGCGGACGTAGCCAGACAACCGCCAACCCAACTGCTACGCCGACGAGCGCCAGCAGACCCGCCAATCCGGCCAGCCAGCGGGCCATCAGCAGCGGCCACAGCCGCGCCGCCACTGCCAAGACCAACCCCGCTCCGAGACCTGCCACCGCTCCCCACGGCCCCCAGGTCAGGCTCCCGGCCAGCCGTAACCGCAAACCCCACCGCCGCAGGTAGATCTTGAGATTTGTCATTACCGCCTCTCCTGTCGCCGCACCAGCAGCGTCGCCACCACCAGCAACACCAGCGCCAGCGATAGGTGAATCACCGTGTAGACAATCCAGGCAGAAGGAATCGGAACGCGATGGGTGGAATCCAAATCCTGCCAGAGGTACAGAACGGCGTTCTCCTCCAAAAATATCTCGGTAAGCACGGCCGTGGAGATGGGACTCAGGCTGGCGAGAAAGACACCCAAGTACATCAGAACGGCCTGCATGACCCAGGACGGTGTGGTTGAGCCATAGCCATATATAAGGGGGTCTATGAGCGCGGTAGCAAAGATCAACAGCAGCACTGGCAACCCCACCGTCAACAGCAGCGCTGTGGCGTAGGTCAACACGGTCGAAACGAGCGTCGTGCGCACGAGAGAGGAGAAAAAGAGACCAACAGCGGCAAAGAAGAAGGTGGTCACCAGTAGAATGACCAACGCCAGCCCCAACTCCTCCACCACCACACCACCCAGCACGAAGGCCATGCTCTCCAGCGGCACCACGGCCAGGATCAGCAGAAGCATATAGGTGAGGGCAGACGTAAGCTTCCCAAAGACTAACTTGCGGGCTGGCAAGAGTGTCGTTCGCAGCAACTCGTAGGTCTTGCGCTCCCGCTCGCCGCTGATTGCGCCAGCAGTGAAGGCAGGCGTAATGAACGTGACCATGAAGATTTCGATGAGAACCACACTGGCGAAGACGACTTTACCCAAATAAGCCATCTCCAATCCGCCGCTTGGCCCGCTCGCGCCCGCACTGTAGGCGTAGTAAATAGCCGAGACAAAGCAGCTCAAAAGTAGCAAATAGACAGTCAACACAATGAATGCCCGCGCGCCGCGCATGCGCCCCCGCAGTTCCTTGATCAAAATCGGATTGGAATCGCGGTGTAGCCAGCGGCGCCTTTTGACCGTCGTAGCCTCTTCTCCCACCCTGAGCCTCCTACATCCGCTTCAGCCACCAGATAGACGGCGAATGTCCTCGTCCACCATAAACTCGATGAGTTCTTTAAATTGCATTCGGGGTTCCCACCCCAATTCCGATTTAGCCTTCGAGTAGTCCCCCCGCGAAGCCGCGATCTCAGTGGGGCGCATAAAGCGCGCGTCGGCCTCCACGTGCTCTTGCCAATCCAGTCCCACGTGAGAGAAAGCGACCTCGCACAAGTCACGAACCGTGTAAGCTGTGTTGGTTGCAATCACATAGTCTTGCGGTTCCTCCTGCTGAAGCATTAGCCACATCGCCTCGACGTACTCCTTGGCATACCCCCAGTCTCTCACAGCATCAAGATTGCCCAGCTTCAATCTACCGTTGACGACGAGAGACTGCCCCAACTCATTCACGGGCGGGTTTTTGACGTCAAGGTGAATGCAAGCCACAGCCATTGTGACTTTGCGGGTAACAAAGTGTAAGCTTCTCCGCGGGCTCTCGTGATTGAACAGAATACCGCCGCAGGCAAACATGTCATAGGACTGGCAATAAGTCCTGGTCATCAGATGGGCATACAGCTTTGCCACACCATACGGATTATTGGCCAGGAATGGTGTAGTTTCATCAATCACCTCCTGCTGTACTCCGCCATATATCTCCCTACTCGATGCTTGGTAGAAGCGAGCGTCGAGTTTCAGCTTTCTCAACGCCTCCAGGATTCTGACGGACCCCACTGCGGTGATCTCTGCCGTCACAATGGGTTGCTGCCAACTATCGGCAGGCACAGATTGAGCAGCCAGATTGTATACCTCGGTCGGCCGGTACTCTGAAATAATCCGCCCGATGCTGTCAGGATCAATCAAATCGCCGTACCCTATGGTTATTTCGCCAATAAGGTGGTCAATGTTCTCGTAATGGTAATGGGTTGACCTTCTTGCCAGGCCAACAACCTCATACCCCTTCTCCAAGAGGAACTCCGCCAAATAGGAGCCATCCTGTCCCGTGATGCCGGTAATCAACGCGATCTGCTTCTCCGCCAAAGAACACCTCCCTTCGCTCACGACACAATCCCCTTCGTCAGCCGCATAAACACATCCTCCAGGTCGCCGGTCTCCTCGCGGAACATCACGACCGGGAAGCCCGCCCCCACCATTTCGCCCAACAGCCGGGCCAGCGCTTCGTCGTCCCCGGTGAACGTTATCTCCAGGCTTCCTCCGCCGTTTCCAGTCACCGGCTCGGCACGCATCACGTCCGGACGGTCCGCCAGCCACGTCTGCGCCTCCTCAACCCGCCTCGTCAACCCAATCCTCACGACGCGCTGGGCCTGAATGCGCTGCCGCATCTCTTCCAATGTGCCGATCGCCACCAACTGCCCCGCCTCGATGATGCCGATGTGCGTGCAGACCTCCTCGATCTCGGAGAGGATGTGGGAGGAGACAAAGATAGTCTTACCCATCCCCTGCAACTCGCGCAGGAGTTCGCGGATCTCGACCCGCGCCCGTGGGTCCAGGCCAGAGGCCGGCTCATCGAGGATCAGCACCTGCGGATCGTGGGCCAGCGCCCGAGCCAGGCACAGCCGCTGCTTCATCCCCCGCGAGAGTGCGTCCACATAGTCTTCACGCCGGTGGGCCAGGTCCACCAGCTCCAGCAGGTCGTCCACCAACCGGCGGCGCGTATCGGCGGGTATCTCGTAACAGGCAGCGAAGAAATCCAGGTATTCCCAGACCTTCATATCGCCGTAGACGCCAAAGAAGTCGGGCATGTAGCCGATGGCCCGCCGCACATCGCGCCGCTCTTTGAGCACCGAGTGGCCCACGACCCACGCCTCCCCCGCCGTCAGGCGCAGCAGTGTCGCCAGGATGCGCATCGTCGTCGTCTTGCCCGCCCCGTTCGGCCCGACGAAGCCAAAGACCGCCCCCTCCTCGACCGTCAGGTCCAACTCCTCCACCGCAGTCAGCCGGCCATACCGCTTGGTCAATCCCCGCGTCTCGATTATCTTCATAATGTCGCCATCACCTTTGTCTCTCAATAGTGATCGTTACTGCCTTCAGTTCAGCAGGCCTGGCTACATCAGTCTCCAGCCGGACGCGCACAGTGCCGTCCGGGCGGACGTATCGGCCCGGGTTGGGGATCACGTTACTCCCCCATCCAGCTTCCTGGCTCTCCCACCTTCCGGCCTCCCAGTCCCACAGTTCCAGATGCTGAGGAAGAGAGTTACCGCCCATTCCCGTATTCTGTAAGAGATTCAGCAACAGCCGATCCACCTGGCTGATCGTCACCTCCGGCCAGACCGTGAAGCGGAACACGGCCGATGCCTCGTGTCCGATAAGGATGTAGTCATCCCGTATGTCCACGTGACCAGTCGCTTCCTCTACCTGGCGCGCGATCAACGCCGGTGGAATGGTGATCACCGCACCCATATCCAACGCCGGTGGCGGCAGGTCGTAGAGGTAGAGAGTAGTTTCGAACGTCGAAAAGGGCCGGTCTACCACCTCGACCGGCAGGGGGACTTCTTTCTCCACCCAGCCCACCAGGTACACACCCCTTCCCAGACCCAGACCCGGCCCGCCATACCCACCCGGCCCATAGTAGGGAGGAGCATCGTACGGGGAGAGCGCCCGGAGGAACTGATAGCGCCGATACAACTCTTGATTCCCCCAGTAGTCCCCTGTCCCCAAGATTTGCTCCGGGTTGCCAGCCCGACCATAACCAGAGCAGTTGTACAGGAGATGAACGCTTGCTTCCTCACCCGCCTCCAGGTCGCCCAACCGCTGCTCGGCATCGCCCACGATGAGAACAGCCTCCTTCAGAGGCACATCGCCATTGCGCAGCGTTCCTTCCATCCGCAGGTGTCCCGAACCGCTGACAACCAGTTGCAGGTCGGCTTCCACAGCAGAGACGTCCACGTATCCCTCGGCGACGAAAGGCTGGATGCCGCCCACGTCCACTCGTAGGCCGGTCACAGTTGAGCCCTCCGCTTCCTCGACGACGTGTAGCGGTTGCCTGGCCGGTCCGCCATAATAGTCGCCAGGGATTTCGCGCACCCCCGCGCCTGCCACCCACACGTCGTAATCCGTGCGCCGAGGCGAGAAGAGCCCTACCACTTCGCTCACACGGCCCACCCTTGCCCCCTCCGGCACGTACACTGCCGCCAGCCGGTGCACAATCGCCGCGGTGCCCCGGATCTGGAAACCGGTCACGTAGGCGCACGCGGTAAATCCCACAATCAACGCCGGAATGGTCAGCCAGGCCAGTTCGCGCCGGTCCAGTTTGCGCAAGATGACATAGTTGACCGGGCCGATGAGCAACGTGTAGACGAGCATGAAGGCCAGGAGCTGCAGCGTAGAGGGGAGTTCCAGGCCAGGGATAGCGTTGATCGCATCGCGGGCCTGGTACCCATTGTGCACGGTAAGCCCTCGAGCGCCCGCAGTCCCTGGCCCAACAATCCCTTCCCACAACTGGACGTTATCGTCCCAACGGGTGAATGGGTTCAGGTCAGGGTCGAAAGCCAGGAAGTCCACCTTGCCCGCCCCGTGGGTACGGCGGGCCAGCAAGATGAGGTCTCCCTGCTCATCTCCCTGCTCAATGAGCACTTCCCCGTCCCGCAAGCCTGCCTCGGCCACGGCATAAGGGCCCGCAGCGACGGTCACACTCAACCATTCGCCCAGCGCCCACAGATCGTCCACCGGGCGCGTACCGCCTACTGTGACGGGCAGCAGGTCGGCTACGCCGGCGACCGTGCGGGCCGCCCCCGCGCCGCCACCCACGACCAGATGTCCGCCGTGAGCCACCCACGTCTCCAGCGCCTGTCGTCGCTCACCGCTGAGCGCAGTCGTGTCCACATCGTTCAGGATCAGCACGTCGAGCCCCTCCCAACCCAGGGGGTTGGACGGGAGCGTTTCCAGGCTCAGGTGGGCCACCACAGCCCTGCTGCCAGCCGGCGCGACGTCGCTCAGGAAGTTGAGCGCCGAGGAACCGCTGCTGGCGACGCCGTAGAGCCGGTTTCTTTCTTCATCCAACCGCATCACTGTAACCTCCTCCGACGAGAGCACCTTGTCGCCGGCGAGCAACCGTACTATCAGACGAGAGTGATAGGAGGAACCAGCGGATGGGATATACAAGAAATAAGCCTTGCGCGAGTGAGCCGGGAGCACGACCCGCGTGGCGTACACGCTGGGCTCCTGCCACGCTGCGCCCTGAACGGCGATGCGCAACTCCCCCTCGACGTCCGCGCCCTCGTTAGACAGAATGACGCGGACGGGGCACCAGCCACCACTGCGACAGTAGCCGTCGAAGCCGGCCACGACCCGCATCGTCGGGCCGGCCTCCTGCGCCACGAGCGGCTCACCCATCCGGGCCAGGAGGAGGATCACAAGACAAGCGATCAATGTCAGTCTTCTCATTTGCGCTACTTTGTGTCAACTATACGGTATCTACAAGACGTCCACAGGTCTCTCGCAGTTCCGGAACTGCGCAATATGGACATTATAGCACAGCCAGCACCAGGTTCAACTCCGTTTGCCCGTCAAGAACACACTGTTTGCCCTACGCTGGCAGGGCTCTGGAAGCCCGAACTTGTTCGGGTGCTCCCCACTCGGCGGCCAGAAACCACCTCAACAAGTTGAAGCTTCCCCACCGCTTCTCATTTTTCGAAAGTCACGGAAATCGCGGCTACTCACCTCTCGAATAATCGGTTAAAGTCCCCCAGAATGGCAACATCGTCGGCCAAAGGATGACCTCCGGCGTCGGCTGCGTCCAGACGCACACTACTTCCCACCTGGTACATTCCCACGCCGACGGTATAGCGACCCGCCGGCAGGTCAGCCGGCAGCGGCACGGACCGAACGTCGTGCACGATCTCTCCCTCCTCCCACAACCAAGCCGGGTAAAGGCCAAGCAGGGGAGAACCATCCGCCTGGCCCACCAGTTGCCCTCCTTCGCCGTAGACGTGCAGGAAAACGGTCACGTCTTCTTCCATCGCCATATCGCACCACCATTCCAGGCGAACAACCAGCTCCTCCCCCCCTGCCTGAGAGAGAGGGCCCGCCAGGCGCACAAAGACGTGGTTGGAGAAGATGGCCTGGGGCATAGAGGACGGCAATGACACGCCGACTCGACCCGACTCAGTCAAGCGCAGGCCGGCAGGCCCATTCTGGATAACGTACACCTTTTCGGCCCCGCGCAGTTCCAGCGCCAACTCTGTCAGGCCAATCGGTGTGGAATAGAAGCGCTCGCTCAGCGGCCAGTCTTTCCAGATACTGGTCGAGACTGCGTAGCGTGCGTCCATCTGGCGGCCGGTGTTGGTGTAGATCAAGTCGGCGACGTCGGAGTAACCGGGCAGGATGCTGATGCCCTCCCAACCCAACGGAAAGCGGTACTCCTTGGGCGACAGCCAGGAAGGAAAGTTCACGAAAAGAAGCGGCGTCGTGTCCTCGTGCGCTGTGGCGACAGCGATGACGTCGGCGGCAATGTCTCCGCCGGTGGTCAACACGTTCTGCACACCAGCCAGGAAGGTCACGTTCCCCACCAGGATAGCGAGCGCAAGCACAGCACCAGCGAACCGTCCGACCCATATTGGCCGCAGCCGGGTCGCCAGCAACACGGCCAGCCCAGCCCAGAGCATAGCGATGCCTGCCGAGGCAACGTAGAAGAGACGCGGCCCATTGAGCACATAGTCCAGATCCAGCGTGGGCCACAGGGGCAGAACGCCGATGGCGAACCAGGCCAGGCTGAAGGCCATCGCACGGCCACGGTGGGCGTGGCGAAAGAGAATGGCAAGCAAGCCCAACGTCACCACTGCCACGGCGAACACGACCCCGTAGCCGGACGTAGGCCCATCACCGGCGATGGGCCTGACCAGCGGCGCGACGGGGAAGATCAGACCCTGCAGAAAATAGGCACTCTTCTGCCCCAGCATCTCCAGCGAGAAAAGCGGCAGTCCCTGGCCTCCTCGGCTCTTGGGCACCAGAAACCAGATTAAGAGGTACACGGCGGCGCCCCCCAGGTAGATCAGCGGACGGTACGAGAAGCAGCGAAAGGAGCCCCGGCGGCTCTCCAGCCACTCGACGGCCAACAAGAGCAACCCCAACGTCACACCGTACTCGCTGGCGAAGGGACAGGCCAGCCCCAGCACCACGGAAGCCACACCCAGCTCACGAGAGCCACGCATCCGGCTCTCCCAGTAGAGCAACGTCGCGCCGAGCATCAACCCCGTGACTACGAGTTGGAAAATCGGACCGACGACCGGCACCACCTCGTAACTGAAGGGGTAGCTGACAAAGATGAAGCCGCTCAGCAGAGCAAAGAGCGCGCGCCCTCGGCCATCCCACAGCCGCCAGGCCAGCAGGCTGACCAGCACGCCGTCCAGTGCGTGCAGGGCCACGTTCTGCGCGTGCATACCAGCCGCGTGGAAGCGACCAGGCCCGAACTGGAAGGCCTTGAGAAACATCCACGCCAGCGGCCGGTAGTAGGGAAATCCTCGGGCGTCAACCCAGAGTTGTGCGACGGAGCGATGGTCCATCCAGCGCAGCATGACCATCGCGTCACGAAACAGGGGCAATCGGAGGGTATAGACATAGAGCGCGATAGCGACCACTGCCGTCAGCGCGGGGGGTAACCACTGGAGCCAAGCACCGGGTCTCCGCGTGGATACACCTGACCGACCCAGTTTATTTCTGCGAACCATATTCGTTTATCATATCACAAGATCTCCCCACTGCAACCCCCATAGCACACTCGCGTTTCGCGCATCACGCAGTAGAAACAGAGCATCACGCTCCCGTAAGTGCGCTGATCAAAGAGCACCAGATGTTCCAGTATCAGCTCCTCATACTCCCGTGGATGAATCTGCGCGATGGCCCAGCCATCTTCGGCCAGCCAGCCAGGGTTGGCGTCCAGCACTCGCAGCGTTTTCACCCACAATCCCTTGTACTGCGGCGGCGCGATGTAGACGTAGTCAAACTGCTCCGCTGCAAGGGCCAGGAAATCAAACACGTCGGCCCGCACCACCCGTGCCCCGGCCTCCAGCCGCGTGTGAGCCAGATTCTGGCGAATCGTGCGCAGCGCGGCCCCCGCCCGCTCCACAAAGACAGCCTCCGCTGCCCCCCGGCTCAACGCCTCGATCCCGACCTGTCCGGTACCGGCAAAAAGATCCAGAAAACGGCAACCCATAACGTCATTGCCAATGATGCTGAAAAGCGCCGATTTGGCCCGATCCGTGATGGGCCGTGTTCCCTTCCCCGGCACCGACTTTAGCCGATGCCCCTTTGCCTTGCCCGCGATAACGCGCACGGTGTACCTCCTCTTCGATTGCACCCACACACACGACTATACAGGGAAGTAGACAAGTAGGCAAGTAGACAAAGGATTTGCGCAGAACGGGGAGGGGAGTATACTAATAACGTTGGAGCCTCACAGCTTTGCCGGGTCCAAGGCTGTGTCCAGAACGGCGGGTCGCCCTGGCAGCCGAATGATAGCACAAGGCCAGCCCACCGTCAAGCCGGTGGCGAGCGACTTTGTGATTGGGAGCGTCAGACATGCTCGGAGCACAAGCAGGACGTCTCAAACAAGCCATCCGGACCGTCGAGGAGCAGGAGTATCACAAGCTCGTGCTCCTGGTCGGTGACTTTGCCTCCGGCAAGACCCGGCTTATGCGCCAGGTGTGTGACAAGATCGGTGGCGTCTACGTCAACGTCAACCTGGAGCTGACCCGTCAACTCCTGACCATTGACGCCCGCACTTACGCCACGAAAGCTAGTTCCATCCTCAAGGACCTCTGCGCCCAATGCAGTCGGCCCACCATGACACAAGAGTCAGGAGGACGTCATGCTCAATGAAGGGCAATTCTTCAAGACGGCTGAGGCTGCTGCCCGCAGCCTCAGCGACTGGATGCAGCAAGTCAAAGGCGACCAGGCCGACCAGGCCGAAGCTCTGCCCCTGCGTCGCGATATGGTGACGCTGCTCACATACGTGCGTGACAATCGCGTCACCGGCACGCAAAGCACCGGCAATCTGCCTCTCAAGGCCGTGCGTGAGGTGACGGCCTGCTTTGTGCATCCGCCGGAACTGGATACCACCATCGGAGACCGTACCTTTCGGCTTCGAAGTGAAGACGATGTCTGGCCCCTCTATTTCCTGCACACCCTGGCACAGGTTGGTGGGTTGCTGGAGGGAGGCCGGGCCCGGCGGTGGCGACTCACGCCAGACGGTGCAAGATTTCTGGCCGCTAGCCCCCCGATCCAGGTGTGGATACTGTTCACCTTCTGGTGGGAACGAGTCAACTGGCTCATCGCCTATCCTTTCGAGGGCATGGGCGAAAGCCTGCCGCCCCGCTTCGAAGAGATCACCCTGGCCCACTTGTTGTCCTTGCCGGCCGAGACACGCATCCCCTTTGAACCGTTCGCCGACAGGCTGATCCAGGAGACTGGGCTGAAGTGGACAGCGCCGAACATGACCTCTGCCCGGATGTTATTGCACGGCTCCATCCAGCGCATGGTGATCGGCATCCTGGCCGCTTTCGAGGTGGTGGAGTCAGAGTATCAGGACAAGCCGCTGGGCAGGGGCACGACCCGGGAACTGGTTGCCTTCCAGATCACCTCCCTCGGCAAGGGGCTGTTGGAATCACTTGAGGGATGAGAAAGCCGATCCTGGAACCCTATGCGGTTGGAGCAGCGCATCTATGACCGAAGCAAACGATATCTACCGCTACGACACTTTCATTAGCTACAGCCACCACGACAAAGAGTGGGTGCAGGGCTGGCTGCTGCCTCGGCTGGAAAAGGCTGGTTTGCGCGTGTGCATAGACTTCCGCGACTTCGAGCCGGGCCTGCCCAGCCTGGTCAACATGGAGAACGCCGTCGAGCGCAGCCGCAAGACGCTGATCGTGCTCACCCCTGCCTGGATGGAGAGCGAGTGGACGACCTTCGAGAGCTTGCTTATCCAGACTGGCGACCCTGCCGGCCGAAGAGCTCGTATGATCCCGTTGCGGCTCAAGTCCTGTAATCCCCCGAAGCGCATCGCCATGCTGACCTACGTAGACTTCACTCAACCGTCTGAATTTGAGTTCCAGTTACAGCGGTTGGTACTGGCCATAAGAGGGGAGCCGATGCTTGATGCTCCTCGGCCTGTTCCTGAGCCTCGCGTGGTGTCAAACGAGGCTCAGGAGTTGTCAATGTACGACGATCAACACTTGCGTACCCGAAGGGAATCTCTCGAAAAAGAACTCGCTGAAACCGTGGCCGATATGGCGAAGGTGGAAAAGCAGTACCGAGCCACCACCAGCGTCATTGAGCGCAACAGGTTGGACCTGGAGCTGGAGGCCTTGCGTGAGCATCGTGATAGATTGCAGCAGGAGTATGACAATGTGTGCCAGATGCTCGGCGAAAGACCTGCTGGCACCAAAGAGGCGGAAACGCTGATAAGGTAGAGTAGGAGAGCGCAATGAACCAGGAGCATATGGGAAATGAACAAGAGCGCACCTTCCGATATATACCTAACCCATACCAGCCGGGGGTGCCTCTGAGGTCGGGCAACCCCACTTTCTTCGGTCGGGAGGACGTTTTCAATTTCATCCGACAGAATGTCCTCGCCCTGGCGCAAAAGGCGATCCTTGTCCTGATTGGTGAACGGCGCACTGGCAAAACATCCGTCCTTAGACAGCTTCCGGCCCGACTGAACGACCCGCGCTATGTCCCAATTTACGTTGATGCTCAAGCGCTCGGAATTGACCCGGGTATGGAGAATTTCTTCTTGAGCCTGGCGATTGCTATCGCTGACGGGCTAGATAAGGTTGGGATTCCCATTGAGCCCCCGACGCTGGCGGAGCTAAGAGACGGCCCGCAGGATGTCTTCGAGCGACGTTTCCTTCCGATGGTTCGGGAGCGAATTGGGAAGCGCGTCCTGCTGTTGACCCTAGATGAGTTTGAGGAGCTGGGGGAACGGGTCAGCCGAGATCGCTTACCTTCTGAGATCTTTCCCTATCTTCGCCACCTGATTCAGCATGGAGAACAACTGGCCTTCATCTTCGCTGGTACGCACATAATGGAAGAGTTGGTTGGGGAATACTGGTCTGTGCTGTTCAACGTTGCCAAATACAAGAAGGTGGGATTCCTAAATCGCGAGGAAACCATCCGCCTGATCACTGAACCGGTACGGCCCTACGGGATGGTGTACGAGGACTTGGCCATTGATGAGGTCTTGCGCCTGACGGCTTGTCACCCGTACTTCACTCAGTTGCTCTGTAACATCCTGGTGAACTGGTGTAACCAAGCGCATTGCAATTATGTCACCGTTCAAGATGTACGTGATGCCGTGGAAGAATTGCTGGAGACGGGCAGAGCTCATCTGGCGTTTATTTGGCAGAGCTCCAACCGAGAGGACAGGGTAGTCCTGAGCGCCTTGGCAGAATTAAAGGAGCAGTCAGACCAAGTTACAGTAGCGGCCGTTGCTACCCACCTGAGCCAGCGTCAATTGCGCTTGGATCCTGAACTCATTGTCCAGGTCACCGAGCGGCTTATCGGCCGTGACCTTCTGCGAAGCATTCCCGGCGATCCCCCAACTTTCGACTTCACGGCCCAATTGTATGCCCACTGGCTGAGGAAATACAAACCTTTTTCTCTGGTGTTGAAGGAAACCATTATCGAGGAAGAATGGCAGCGAGCCAGGCGCTCGATAGAGGATGTGTTATTCACAAGCGGGTCTGTTACTTTGGATCAGTTGGCAGGTACAGCAGAACCAGATCGACAGTTTGCTTGGAGTCGCTATGTAGATACATACCGGTCAGAGTTCGATCTCGTCGAAGCTCCTCTCATCCGCTTCAGAAACCAGAGAGGGCTCAACTCACTCAACGAGGCGTGGCACAGGATGATTGCAGCCGTGAGACCCGAAGGGGTAATCGAAGACACATTTGACCGGTGTGCAGGGGAGATAGTTGCCCAACTTCGACTGGTTGGCTTTCCGGAGTCGGTCTCAGAACTATTGCCAAAACACCCAAGGCTGTTGACCTTTCTTCTCGATACTAGGCTGGCATTTGAAGACACCAACTTGCCGCCTTCGATTCCTCTGGTGTTTACCCGACGATTGGCAATCAAGGAAGAAGATGTACCTGAGATTAGGGCACCTGCTCCATAAACAGCTGAGTCCTTCCTGTAATGTGGCCCTTGCCGTGGTATCTGACCGTGATGTAGATCGCCAGCTAACCGAAGACCTATTGCGCGAGAAGCTTGCTGCACCCTACGCATGTGATGTCGCGTTAATGGGACTCAGGGAACTACAACGCATAGTCGTCGCTCGGGAACCCCAGGCCGTGTTAAGGCGTTTGATACTTTCCAAGGTCAACTTAATCAGCATCTCTCCCTACGTTACCAAAGGTGCTACTTCTGACAACATATTCTTCGGTCGTGAACCAGAGCTGCGGGAGATTTATCAGCATATCGCCACTGTGTCCTATGCCGTCATCGGTGGCCGCCGTATTGGCAAATCATCCCTGCTCGGTCGCTTGTATCGCATTCGCCTACCTGCCGCTGGCTTCCGTACGGTTTACCACGACTGCTCCTCTACACCCACCTACGAGGCTTTCATCAACGCTCTCATCGTTAAGTGGCGACCGGAACCACCCAGTGATGCCCCTACCACCTTCGGGGACTTGCTTCGATCTCCGCCAGATGACAAACCCCTCGTCCTTCTCCTGGACGAGACTGATGAGCTTGTCCCCGCCGACCGTGCCCACAAATGGCAGCTATTCAACGCGCTGCGGGCGCTGGCCAACTCTGACCGCATCCAAGTTGTCCTCAGCGGTGAACGCACGCTGCGCGACGCGCTGCAAGATCCCACTGGTCCACTGTTTAACTTCGCCAACGACATGCTTCTTGGCCCTCTAGATTTTCGTGCTGTCGAGGAGTTGGTCACCCGGCCGATGAAGCAATTGGAGATTGAACTGGTGGATGAGTCGGCGATGGCGCGCCGCATCTACGACTTCACGTCGGGCCATCCCAATGTCGTCCAACGCTTGTGTCGCCGCCTGATCGAGCGTCTCAATGAGCAAGGCACGCGCCGAATCACGCCGAATGATGTGGATGCGGTCATCGATGATCCCAGATTCCAAGAGGAAGACTTTCTCGGCACTTACTGGGAGCGGGCCACGCCGCTGGAGCAAATCATCTCGCTGTTGATGGCACAAGAGGCCAGATCCTACCGCTTGCAAGCCATTCTGGATCTGCTGGCTGCTCAAGATTTGCACCCCGATCCTGAAGTCGTCAAGGCTGCGCTTGACCGGCTGGTGGACTTACGTTCGATCCTCAGGCGCAGCCAAGCCGGATATGAATTTGCCGTCGAAGCGTTCCCGTTAGTGGTGGCTAACACGACGACAGCCGAAGATCTGCTCATCGTTCTAAAAAGCCAATATCTCAAGAACCCGATGGAGCTGCCCGAATGAGAGACGTTCCCTTCCAGACAGGCGGACCGCTTCCCTCCAACTCCCCGGTCTACATCGAACGCAAAACCGACCGAGAGGCATTGCACCATCTGCATCGGATGCATTACCTTCAACTCACCGAGCCGAGGCAGCAGGGCAAGACCAGTCTGATCTACCGTCTGCGGTCTAAGCTGTCCAACAGTGGATATGTCTTTGCTTATGTGGATGCAGAGGGCCTCAAGCCTAACAATTACCCAGACTGGTATGTGGCGCTGACACGCCGGCTTACCACACAGCTTGAATCCACCTCAGAGCTACACTCACATTTATCTGATGAGCACTCACTCCATTCCTTCGAATGGCGAGACTGTCTAGCCCATCTGGCCCGCGCAGGACAGCGGGAATCCAAGAAGCTCGTGATTGCTCTAGATGAGATTGGTAGTGTGCCCACCGAATGGGCTGAGAGCTTCTTCCGAGTCTTGCGGGAGGCTTATGTCGTGCGCGAAGTTGAGCCGTACTTCAAGCACATCACGTTCATCCTTGCCGGTGCCTTCGACCCACGTGATTTGATTGCTGATAGCAAGATTTCTCCTTTCAATGTTGCTCAGCGCATACACTTGGAGGACTTCACCCTTGATCAAGTGGAGCAGTTGGTAGCTCACTTGGGACTGCCGGAGTTCCAAGCCTCAGAAGTCTCCGAACGCCTGGCCTACTGGACTGATGGGCAACCGTACCTGGTACAAAAGATCTGTTCTTATCTGGCAGAGTCCGGAGATGCAGTGGATGCTAACGCCGTAGATGCCGCCGTCGAGCGTTTCTTCCGCGAGGACACGAATCATCTACCGCGCATTTCCAAGGATTTAGAAGCGGACGCTGAACTGTTGAGCTATGCTCACGGGGTGATTGCTGGCAATGTCAAGTTCAGCCCTGCTGTCAATCCAGCGCATTTCCAACTGGCGCACGTCATTGGCGTGATCAATCCAGATGAAGACGGCCGTTGCCGAATCCGCAATCGCGTCTACGAGCGGGCACTGGCGGAAATCGGAGTGGGACATAGTCCCGAGCCTGCCAGGGCTCCACAGGGCGAATTTCGTTACGATGTCTTTATCAGCTATAGCCATAGGGACAGCGCCTGGGTGCGGGGCACGCTGCTGCCCTGTCTGGAAGGCAAGGGCCTCCGCGTTTGCATTGACTTCCGTGACTTCGAGCCGGGCGTGGCCAGCCTGGTCAATATGGAGAACGCCGTTGAGCACAGCCGCAAGACACTCATCGTGCTCACGCCTGCCTGGGTAGAGAGCGAATGGACGGCCTTCGAGAGCCTGCTCATTCAGACCGACGATCCCGCAGGCCGAAGAGCTCGTATGATCCCGCTGCGACTCAAGCCCTGCGAGCCGCCGAGGCGCATCGCTATGCTCACCGACTTAGATTTGACAAAGGCGTCTGAAGTTGAGTTTCAATTGAGGCGGTTGGTGCTGGCCATAAGGAGTGAGTGGGTGACTGATATCCCACAGCCTGTGAGGGCTCCCGAGGCAGGCATCTTGACAAGGTTGAAGGAAGAAATGGAACTGAATTGGGCTCTTCTCAACAATCCACCATTGCCGTCTTCACATCACTACCATCCAGAGTACTACGATCCAACGCGTCAAGTATTCAAGTACAGGGATGACGCTATCGTCTCGGCTCTCTCTCAAGTAGAATCGGGGATTCACTTAGACACCGAGCTTGCCGAGGCACTGTTGGCAGCAAGCCACAGCATTCGCTTCGTCAATCAACAGATTGATGAGCTTATGGCCTTCCGCTTCAGTTCTGCTGACCGACTGGCCGAAGCTTCTAACCTTGTTAGAAAGAATCCCAGTCTCCTTCAGAAGTTCGCTGCTGCCCCGGACAAGATCAAGCCCAAGCGACTGCGGTCTTATCTCAAGGAACTGGCGCTTCGGCATTGGGCCATCGTCAACGAGGGCTACTGGAAGCGTCTGAAGCCTTCACTAGAGGCACTCCGCCAGCCTCTAAATCAAGCGTTACAGCAGGCAGGGCTCGGCCTGCTCAATATACCTGGGGCGGTCGATGTAGATCGCGTTAGTACGCTGTTCAGTGTAATCAGAGTTGGAAGCGCATCAGATTTTGGAGACTCAGACTTCAAAGAAACCGAGCAGGACGACAAATGGTGAAGCCACTCAGTTGCGCCTTTGTGGAACTGAGACCTCTTCAATCGGCTGATTCAGAGCTTTATGCTACCTGTTGAAAGTGCGAAACGGAGGCGGATATAAGTATGCATCTCACACTCCGCGTGGCCTGGCACGACAACCGCTGGAACGGTACCATCTGCCGCGCGCCGTCGCGCAACTCGTTCTGTATTGCCCTGGATCGTATCCGCGAAGCCCCTCGGGATGATGACAAGGAAGATAAACTGGCGGGGAGGGCGTGGGCCGACCTGCGGCCTGAAGACCTCCCCCCGTGCAAGGCCGAAGCAGGCGCGTTTATGGCACCTCGCGAGTGGGTGCGCATCGCTGAGCACCCCTACCAGCCTTCGTCCAAGACGCGCGACACCCACGGACACTTGAAGCCGACACCGCTGACGGCACCACCCTATTCCACCTTCGCCGTTCCGTTCTGGTGGATGCTCCGTGAAAATCAGGATGCGATTGACGAGTCTCTCCCTGGCCCACTACCACCAGACGAAGAACCGCCGTTCAGGTCGCCGTGGGTGTTCGGCCGTGCGCGCCAGGAGGCTCTGTCCCGGTTGTTTTTTGGCCGTCTGGAAGACGAACGGTCGTTGGTGTTTTTCTACACCAAAGAGGGGCATCCCCTGGGCGATGAGATTATCCGTCTCGTCGTCGGCGTTGGGTCCATCACCAAGGTGGGCAGAATGTGCCACTTCGAAAGCAGCATTCCTGGGAAGCCCACCTACTCCCTTTGGGACCGGCTCGTCCGCCACTCCATCCGGCCAAGTGGGGCCGAGGGCTTCCTGTTGCCCTATCACGACTACCTGGAGCCGACGGGAGACCCACAGGGAGACGCGCGTCGCCTGAATCTCGTAAGAGAGATCGCGGTGATCCCCGCGCCTGACCACATGCGCGCCTTCTCCTACATGTCGGAACTGGCAAGCCCGGATGTCGCCCTTTCCACCCTGACGCAATGCCTGGAAGCCGTCCGGCGTGTCAAAGAGCACGGTATCGCCAAGGGGCCGTGGGATGCCCGCGAGGAGTGGCTGAATGAACAGATCGCTGCCGTGTGGAAGGAACGAGGCGCTTTTCCCGGCCTGGGGTCTGCACTGGAGGCGATTGGGCTGCGCCTGGGGACGGCGCTGGCCCTTGATCTCTTCGCCTCTGGGGCGGTTGGGCTCAGGGATGATCCGTGGCCCGTTGTGGATGAAATCCTTCAAGGCCGACAGCCGCCGCCCAAGCCTGCTTATCAGGGGGACGTGGAGGCCGTGGGTAACACGTGGGCTGGGCTTTCGGACGAACGGCGTGTGTTGCTTCAATTGCTTTCCCGTTTCGACCTCACGCCCAACCAGGCCACCCGTTGGTTCAATCCCGAGAAACGTCCTGTGCCGCTCAAAGACGCGGAGACCCTCGCTAATCCCTATCGCATCTCCGAGGTGGACCTGGGTGATGCAGCCGATGGCCCCATCTCGGTCGGCGTTATGGATCGGGGACTGCTGCCGGACTCAACCATCGCGGCCATGCATCCCATCCCAGATCCCTCGGCCGTAAGTTCTCAACTCGACGCCCGGCGCGTGCGCGCTGCGGTTGTCACCGTCTTGCGGGCGGCTGCGGAGGGTGGCGACTCGCTTCTGGCCGAGGGCGAGGTGATTGACCGGCTGGACAGGCTCAGCCTGGCGCATCCCTGTGCTGTGACCACGGACTGGCTCAAGGCCAGTGAATCGTTTCTCTCCGGTGTCGTGGAGCGGTTGAGCGTGTCGGTGAGCGAGCCCACTCCCGAAGACCTGGACAAACACGTGATGGTTCCCGCGTTGCAGTTGACTGAACTGAAAGCACGTGAGGACCGGCTGCGCAAAATCCTGCGGGCTCGCGCGGCCCGGCCACTTCCTTCGGCCGGCGCCAACTGGAAGGAACTGGTCATCCAGGCGATCAGGGCCAGAGGAGGCACGTACGATCCAAGCAATCCCAGGCACGTAGCGGCCCTGGAGGAACAGGCGAACGCCCTGGAGAGGATTACGACCCGTAAGCTATCGGTGCTCGTCGGCAGAGCGGGCACAGGGAAAACGTCTGCGTTGGGCGCGTTGTTGCTGTGTGAGTCCATCGCCAAGGATGGCATTCTTTTGCTGGCGCCAACAGGCAAGGCGCGGGTACTTCTCGGCAGGACTGCCGGTGGCGAAGCCATGACCGTGGCCCAGTTCCTGTATAGGCTGAAGCGCTACGATGGCGAACGGCAGCGCCCGCTTTTTCAAGGCAAAGACAAGCACCACAAGGAGAGAACTGTCGTCATCGACGAAAGCTCAATGCTGACGATGGATGACCTGTACGCCGTCCTGGAGGCACTGGATCAGGTCCACGTTCAACGCGTGATCCTGGTCGGCGATCCGAATCAACTGCCGCCTATCGGCGTGGGGCGACCGTTCGCCGACTTTACGGGCAGCCTGGAACTGGCGGTCAGATCTGCCGACCCTGCACAACAAGCACTCGGCGAAGCGGTGGGCAAACTGACGGTGGAGGTCCGTTCGGCCGCGACAGGTCCATCTGACACGCTACGACTGGCCTCGTGGTTCACGCGAGACCAACAACCCGCGGACGCCGACAAGGTCTTCAGCGACCTGGAACAAGGCGAACCGTTCAACGACCTGGAGATTTGCTTCTGGAAAACGCCGGAGGATCTGCGCGATCTGCTGTTTGAGGTATTTTGCAGGCACCTGGGCCTAGATGGGTCAGGCGATGTGGCTGGCTTCGATCGTGCGCTTGGCCTCACGGAGGAAAGATGGGTGCCCTTCGACAACCCCGATGGCGCGGAGAACTTCCAGGTTCTTTCACCGGTCAGGATGCATCCCTATGGCATCTACGCGTTGAACCGGTTGATACAGCGTCAGTTCCGGGGAAAGGAACTCCGCAATGCACGAAACAACTGGAAGACGAAATTGGGTGACGAGGAAATCGTCATCCGTGACAAGGTCATCCAGCTTAAGAACCAACGACGCAAGGCCTACGACGTCAGGAACAGGTCGAAGGAACGCATCTACCTGGCCAATGGCGAGGTCGGTATCTGCGCCACCGATAGGAGTGGCTTCTTGAACGTGGCCTTCGCAGGGCGGCCGCACCTCACCGTAGGCTATCGGGACTGGGATTTCCCTTCTGGGTCTGGGCCGCTTGAGCTGGCCTACGCGCTGACAACACATAAAGCCCAGGGAAGTGAATTCAAGAAGGTCTTTGTTATCCTGCCCGAAAACTGCCGGCTTCTATCACGCGAACTCCTCTATACGGCTCTCACACGGTCTCGCGAGCAACTTGTGCTACTGATTGAGGGCTCCGATGCCTCTGTCCTGTATGATTATACCCGGCCGGAAAGCTCGGAAACAGCACGACGAAACACCAATCTGTTCCAGGCCGCGGTCCGCTCAGAGCCCGACACGGTTCCCTACGCCGAGCACCTGATCCATCGGACGCTCAAGGGCCACATGGTACGCAGTAAGTCGGAACTGGTGATCGCCAACATGCTGTACCAGAGGGGCATTGAGTATCAGTACGAGCCAAGGTTTGAAGGCATTCAGGTGCCGGGTGTGGTGCGGCCGGATTTCATGTTCGCCGCTCCGGCCGGCGATCCCATCGTCTGGGAGCATTTGGGGATGCTCACGCGCGACGACTACCGGCAATCCTGGGAGCGAAAGCGTGCCTGGTATCTGCAGAACGGCTTCGTCGAGGGCGTCAGTCTCTTTACCACCCGAGATGATGAGAAAGGCGGCCTGGATTCTGAGGAGGTACGCCGGGTAACTGAACAGATCAAGGAACTCCTGTGAATCTACCTGGCAGTGCTGGTTGCTTACTTTGATTTGAGAGTTGGACAACGTGGGGAAAACGGACCGCACCTACCAGATCGGCGACCTCGTCACCCAGTGCCGTGACCGCGCGGCCGGTGCGGGGCGTGTCGTCGCCACCGACACCCTGTTCGGCCCGACCTACCTGGAGGTCTACTTCCCGTCCACGGGCCGGGTGGCCCGCCGGCCGGCGGATGACTTCGAGCCCTGGGGAGACCTCTTCGACCGGTTGGCAACTGGACAGGTGGCTCCTACCCCGGCCTTCCCAGGCCGCGCCTTCCTGGCCCGCCTCATCGCCCGTCAACTCCAGGCCCTGATGACCCGGCAGGGCGTGCTCTCGGCGGCCAACTTCCGCATCACCCCATCGCCCCACTTGGTGCCTGACCTGAAGCTGGAGCAGGTGGCGGTGGTGAGGGTAGAGAACATCGCGCTTGAGCCGCAACGCTGAGGGAGAGTTCAATATGAACCCTGCTCGCTGGCAAGACATCATCCTTCAACAATTTGGCCACGAACAGAACGAGAGCGTGGTAGTCGTGGATCCCGACCGTCTGATGCAGGACGACGTGCTCATCAGCGAGCTGCAGGCGCGGCGGTACGACATCCTCAACTTTACGTCCGAGATCGCCTTCCGCAACGAGTTCGAGGAGCGCTACCGCTCGCGCTGGGACCGGGGGGAAAAGACGCACATCGTGGTCATCGTCCACTCCAGCGAGGCCAGCCGCTATCTACCCTACGACCTGGAGAGAAAGAGCCACGTCGTCGAGATCGGCCTGCACCAGGTCTTTCCCCGCCTCAACCGCATCGTCCTGGCCGACCTGGACCGTCGTTACTACCCCCCTCTGCTCCAGGCCCACGGTACGTTGGAACGGGACAACAAAAGCGCCACCACGGAGCGCGAGACCATCCGCTTCATCCTGCGCGGCGTGTTCACCATTGACCCGGTGACCCTCAAGTCGCCGGAGCGGTTGGTCGTCATGCTCATTGACAAGCACTACGCTGCCCAGGCGATCCCGCCAGCCCTGGAGCGCTACGTGGTCGAGGAGATGCGCGCCCCCCTGCCCGGCAGCCCCAATCCGGCAGTTCTCTTCTCCGATGCTAACGCCTTCTACGACTGGCTGGAGCAACGCTGGGCCGAATACGTGCAATCCATCCTCCAATCTCCAATCTCCAATATCCAACCCCACCATGCCCTGGACTTTGCCGACCATCGACTGCGCTTCTACAGCGATAACCTCTTCACCGAGCGGCTGCTGGCTCCCTATCCCCTCTCACTGAACGAAGTGGAAGTGGCGGAGAAGTTGCCCCCGGATCAACGCTGGATTCGGGCCGGCCTGGAATGGCCGGGTGGGCCGGCCGCGCTCCTCTTCGGGCCGGGGGCTCAAAAGGCGCTGCGCGAAGAGGGTCCCGTCTACGTGATAGACGTGGAGACCCAACTCGGTCACTTTGGGGATCTGGACACCGGTAGCCTCGACCTGCGTGGCTGGCTGGACGAGGGGTACGCCTGGGGGCGGCTGGTGCACGACTTTACTCTGCTTTCGCGCCAGGACTATGACGCTTTGCAGGAACGATTCACCGCTGTCCGCCGCTCGTTGAACGACGCCTTCCTGGGCTTTCTGCAGCAAACCTACCCCTCGATCTCTTTCTTTGATGTCCCCGCCTGAGCCCTGAAGTAGCGGGATAACCATTCCGGGGACCAGCGACCCTCCTAATCCCAACCCCCCATCACCGACACAATCCATTCCTTCCCTTTAGACCAACTCCCCCCCGCGACTTTGAACAGAACTGACTGACCACGCTGCCCCACGACGGTTGAGGCGGTTGGCTCTTCGGGATTTCGCGGGGTCAGGGTGTTGGGGGTGCAGGCAACGAACCCGAACGAGTTCGGGACTCTGGTGCGTCATCCAGACGAACTCCCAAAGACCCGGGCGGATTTGCTTCCTCGGCTTGTGCTGTAAAGTCTTGACTTCCGCGTGATCCGGATTATACTGAAATCAGAATCAAGCGATTGCGAGCAGGGATGACTAAACAACGCCCCATCGGCATCTCAGACATACTGGAGTGCATCCCGTCCGGTGAACGGGCGAATGGCGCGCGGGCACTCATCGAACGTGCCTATGCCATAGCCGAACGAGCCCACGCCGGTCAGAAACGCGAGTCGGGCGAGCCTTACATCCAACACCCATTGACCGTGGCCTTCCTGCTCGCCGACATAGGGATGGACACAGCTACCATCGCCGCTGGTCTGCTGCACGACGTGATCGAGGAATCGGACATTGACCTGGAAAGCCTGGCACACGAATTCGGCCCTCACATCGCAAGCCTGGTAGACGGCGTGACCAAACTGGAGCGCATTGACCAGTTCAGCCAGAGGAGCGAAGGACTGCGCGACGCGCATGAATCTGAGAGCCTGCGGAAAATGTTCATCGCCATGACGGAGGACGTTCGCGTCGTGATCATCAAACTGGCCGATCGCCTGCATAACGTGCGCACGCTCGACCCCCTGCCGGAGGAACGTCGCAAGGCTTTCGCTCACGAGACGCAGGACATCTTCGCCCCTCTGGCCAACCGGCTAGGCGTGTGGCAGTGGAAATGGGAACTGGAAGACCTGAGCCTGCGCTATCTCGACCCCACTACCTACGAAGAGATTGCATCCCTGATTCAGGAGCGCCGCGCAGAGCGCGAAGCCAGCATTCAGCGACACGTCGAAATGCTCAAACGAAGACAGACCGAAGAAGACATCGAGGCAGAGATCACCGGCCGACCTAAACATATCTACAGCATCTACCGTAAAATGCAACGCAAGAGTGTCCCCTTTAGCCAGGTTTACGACGTTCGCGGCATCCGCGTGATCACCCAGACCATACCCGATTGCTACCGCATCCTGGGCATCGTACACGGGTTGTGGAACCCCATCCCCGGCGAGTTCGACGACTACATCGCCACCCCCAAAGACAATATGTACCAGAGCCTGCACACAGCAGTCGTCGGCGACGACGGCAAGACGCTGGAAGTGCAAATCCGCACCTGGGAGATGCACCACCTGGCAGAGTACGGCATCGCCGCTCACTGGTGCTATAAAGAAGGCGGCAAGCGAGACGAAGTCGTCGAAGCCAAGATCGCCTGGTTGCGCTCGCTCATGGAGTGGCGACAAGAGGTCACCGACGCTGGCGAGTTCGTGGACGCAATGAAGACCGACGTCTTCCAGGATCGGGTTTACACCTTCACCCCCAAAGGCAAGCTCATTGACCTGCCGGTCGGCGCGACGCCGATTGACTTTGCTTACCACGTGCACACTGAGATCGGTCACCGCTGCCGGGGGGCCAGGGTCAACGGCAAACTGGTCAGCCTGTACCACCAACTCGAAAACGGCGATCAGGTGGCGATTCTGACCTCGCGACGGGAAGGGCCCAGCCGCGACTGGCTCAATCCCGCGCTGGGCTACGTAAAGACCAGTCGCGCCCGTAGCAAAATCCGCCAGTGGTTCCGCCGCCAGGATCGGGAACATAACATCGCTCAAGGACGGGAAATCACCGAGCGCGAATTGAAACGGTTGGGGCTGGAACACCTCGGCCACGAGACCGTTGCCAGGCTCTTCAACTACGAGAAGCTCGACGACTTTCATGCCGCCGTTGGCTTCGGCGACATCAACAGCCAACAGATCGCCGGCAAAATCGCCGAAACACGCTCCCACGAGGAGAAGGAGCTGCCCTTTATACCCCCTCCCCTGGTGCAGACTGTCGAGGGCATCCAGATACAGGGCACCGGCGGCCTGCTGACCCGGCTGGCACGGTGCTGCCATCCGCTGCCGGGCGATGAAATCATCGGCTACGTCACGCGAGGTCGAGGGGTCACCATTCATCGCCGCGACTGCCCCAACGTCCTGCACCGGAGAGATACGGAGCGCCTGATAGAAGTCAATTGGGGCACGAGGCTGCAGACCGTTCCGGTCACGATCCACATCACAGCCTACGACCGCACCAGGCTGCTAAACGAAATCTCCGGCATCATCAGCGCCGAAGACATCAACATCTCGGGTGTCAGACACAACACTCGGAAGAATATCTCCACACTCTACATCACGCTTGACATCAACAACATCTCCCAACTCAGCCGGGTGCTGACAAAGATCGAACGGCTGCCCAACATAATCGAGGCCAGGCGGTTCATGGGATAAAGCAACAACCCGGCTCCTGGTAGAAGCCGGGTTGCTCACCTACGAGCTATAGCTCCGGTGGTTCCGTCGGCACAATGTCGGGGTCGTACTCCATGCGCTCCACCAGAATCTGTTGAGCCTCCAGCCACTCTTGAAAGGCATCTTCCGCCAGTTGGTTAAGCACATAAGATTCCAATTCACGCACCTCGTGACCCACCACCTCAATGATGGTATACGACGTGCTGCCCTCGCTCAACAGCCTCGGTTGAGTGTGCCCTCCCACTTCCAGACTGAAAACTTTATTGACTAACTCCGTGCCAAAACTCTGTTCCAGCATACTCTTGGGATACCAACCCAACTCGAGGGCGTATCCAGTGACTTGCTCATCCTCTTCCAACTCATCCGCCAACGTCTGGAAATCTTCCCCGGCATCCAGCCGGGCAGCCAGTTCGTTCGCCCGCTCCTCGCTATCCACGGTCAGGGTGCGCAGGTTGACTTGATCGGCCGTAGTGGGAATTTCTGCCTGCATCTCCTCACGCAGATTATCGGTCAACAGTGATGCCTCGAACTGGGAACGGAATTGCTGCTCCGAAATGTCCAGTTCGTCCAGTGTTTTCAGAAAAGCACCTTTCTGCTGCTCGAACTCCTCCTTAGTCATCGGAATCGGTGTCGGAAGCGGGGTAGACGTCGGCGTGGGAGTGAGCACGTCCGTCGGCGTCAAAGGAGGTGTGGCAGTCGGTGCTGGTGTGGGAGTGGCAGGATTCGGATCATATCCAAAGTACAGCTCAATCTCCCGATCCACCTCCGTCGTCGTGACCTCGATGCCACGACGCTCTGCCTCCTGACGCACCAACTCCTCCACGAGCAACTGATTGAGGACTTGCTCTCCAATGGCCAGGGCGTTCGCCGGCAATAACTGGGTCTGCAAATCACGGATCTGGCCCTGGAGATACTGCAGATAGTACTCGTTGTCCGGGTCCGTCGGATCGAGTTCCAGCTGCTGCAGGAACAAGTACTGGAGTTCGTAATTCATCTGCATCCGCATGAAGCGCACCCTGGCCTGAAACTTGGCCGTCGTAATCGGTGTGCCGCTCACAATGGCAACCGGTTCGCGAGGCTTCTTGATCTCTTCGATGTAGAAGCCAAAACCCAGAACGAGTACAACCGCACTAGCCACGACGGTCACGCCCCAGATGAGCCACCTCTCTATGCGCTTTTCCTGCTCCAGGCGGGAACGCTGCTTGCGCGTCAGTTCCCTTGACACACGTTTCTTGGCTTTCTTTGCCATTCCATCCTCTCACGCACGATGCAGCGACGTGACAAATGTGACAGAAGGCCCGGCCTCAGTTCGGGCTTCCCCTGCTGAAGTGGGACCTTCATCCTACGAGACATACTGCGTCTAGCGAGTCCTCGGTACAAAACGCTAAGCCCCCGTCCCGAGGGCGGCCACCGCGAGTACTCGTGGCGGGCCCATGCAGCGAAATGGCTCGTTTTAAGGCGGTTTTCTGGCCCAAGACGCCCCCGAGACGGGGCCTGTGAGCCGTGGAAAATAGTTTTGTACCGGATACTAGCGAGTCTGCCCAGGCTTCGCTTTCACCACGAACGGCAACATCGCCAGGTGACGAGCACGCTTTACCGCCAGCGACAATTGACGCTGATGCTTGGCACACGTTCCCGTCTGCCGCCGTGGCCGGATCTTGCCGCGGTCAGTCAGAAGAAACGACCGCAGCGAATCGGCTTTCTTGTAATCAATGTGGCTGACCTTTTCCTCGCAGAAAACACACGTTTTGCGACGCCTGAAGAACCGACGCCGACCGCGCTGTCGGTCTCGCGGCCGTCGTTGCCGCTGCCGCCTTGTCGAGAACAATTCCTCTTCTTCTTCCACCGATTCAACCTCCCTACTGATAGATTGGTAGACTGGCGACCAGTTTACCAACTAAAAAGGGAACTCCTCCCCACCTTCATCAGCAGACTCTACGGTCTCCGAAGCTTCACGGCGGCTGCCCAACATGATCATCTCGTTAGCCACCAACTCGGTGCGGAAGCGCTTTCTTCTCTCGTTGTCTTCCCAATTGCGCGTCTGTATGCGTCCCTCAATATACACCTGCTGCCCCTTGCGAAGATACTGCTTGCAAATCTCGGCCAGATTGCCCCACGCCACCACGTTGAACCACTCAGTCTCCTCACGGCGCTCACCATTGGCGTTTGTCCAACTGCGGGTGGTGGCGACGCTGAACGACGTCACTGGCCGTCCACTGGGCATGTAACGCATTTCAGGATCACGCCCCAGGTTGCCGATAACCATCACCTTATTCAAGCCCCTTGCCATAGCAACCTCATTACCTCCCAACCACGAACCCTACTCACTCGCCAACCGGTTCGGTTGACGCGCCATTCGAGAGTGGCGCGGTATCCTCTCCTTCTTCAACACGCACAATCAGGTGGCGGATGATCTGCTCAGTCAGCATGAGGCCGCGCTCTAGCGAAGCCACACCCTGAGGTTCCAGCTCAAGCCCCATCAACACGTACTGGCCTTCCCTTTGATCCTGAATGGGATAGGCCAGCCGACGCAACCCCCAGGGCTCGACTTGCGTGACCTTACCACCGTCGCGTTCGACCAGACCTTTGACTCGGTCAAGAACAGCGGTCAGGTCATCCCCGTCCACCTCTGGGTGAACAATGAATACTAACTCGTAACTGCGCATTAGACGGTACACCTCCTTTCCACGGGATTGCCCCCGGACCTAATGCCGGGAGCGGAAAGCCCGCCTACGGGCGCGCAACGCGCGGTATCATAACACAAAGACGTACATTTGACAAGTGAACTCTCAGCCATACACAAAGAGACAATGATGCCATGACAAGCCTCCCCTCACATAGCCTCGTATCTGGCGATGGCTGCACCGATGAAAGCCTTGAAAAGAGGGTGAGGTCGAGTGGGACGGGACTTGAACTCAGGGTGAAACTGACTGCCCAGCATAAAAGGATGATCGGTCAATTCGGCGATTTCGACCAGTCGTCCATCGGGTGAAAGCCCGCTGAACACAAGTCCCGCCTCGCTCAGTAAGTCACGGTAGGCATTGTTTATCTCAAAGCGATGGCGGTGCCGCTCTTGGACATCAGACACGCCGTAGGCTGCGGCTGCTTCCGTCCCGGGTACCAGGTGGCAGGGGTATAGGCCCAATCGCATCGTGCCGCCCATGTCCACAATCGTCCGCTGATCGGGCATCAAGTCAATCACAGGATACTCGGTGTGGGGATCGAACTCAGTGCTGTTCGGCCTCTCACTGCCCAGGGCATGACGGGCCAGTTCGACGATCATCACCTGCAAACCCAGACACAGCCCCAGATAGGGAACACGGGTTTCCCGCGCCCAACACGCTGCGGCAACTTTTCCCTCGATGCCCCGTTCGCCAAAGCCGCCTGGCACAACCACACCGGCCACGTGGTTTGTGGAGAGGCCCAGTTCATCCCAACCCCGGCCGCGCTCCAGCCCTTCGGAACTGATGTAGCGCACGTCAACGTCCCACCCGTGCGCCAGGGCCGCGTGGTACAACGCCTCGCGCACGCTGATGTAAGCGTCGTGAAGTTCGACGTATTTGCCCACGATGGCGATAGGCAGCGAGTGCTTGGGAACGTGGATGCGGCCCACAAGTTCGCGCCACTCCCTCAGATCGGGGGCACCCACGTTCAGCCCTAACCGTTCGACTATAAAGTCACCCAGGCTGGCTTCCTCCAGAACCAGCGGTATCTCGTACAGCAACGGCGTAGTCACCAGCGGGACCACGGCCCGCCGCTCGACGTCACAGAAAAGCGCGATTTTATCACACAGCGCGTCGTCCACCGGGTAGTCGGCGCGGGCGATGATGACATCGGGCTGGATGCCGATGGAGCGCAGTTCGCGCACGCTGTGCTGCGTGGGCTTGGTTTTCAACTCACCGGTAGCACCGATATGGGGCAGAAATGTGACGTGGATGTAGAGCGTGTTTCCGAGGCCTACGTCCCGGCGCATCTGCCGCAACGCCTCCAGGAAAGGCAACCCCTCTATGTCGCCGACCGTGCCGCCGACCTCGACGATCACCACGTCGGCCCCGCTCTGCTCGCCAACCAATGCAATGCGACGCTTGATCTCATTGGTGATGTGCGGGATGACCTGGATGGTGCCTCCCAGAAAGTCGCCCCGCCGCTCCCGGGCGATAACCTCTGCGTAGACCTGACCAGTGGTGACGTTGCTGGCCTGCGTCAGGTTCTCGTCAATGAAACGCTCATAGTGTCCCAGGTCCAAGTCGGTCTCGGCCCCATCGTCGGTGACAAAGACCTCGCCGTGCTGGTAGGGAGACAGCGTCCCCGGGTCCACGTTGATGTAGGGATCGAGTTTCTGTATAGAGACGCGCACGCCCCGCGCCTTCAACACCCGGCCGACAGAGGCCGCGGTTACCCCTTTACCCACACTACTGAGCACCCCACCGGTACAGAAAATGTACTTACGCATACCTCACCCAATATTCAAGAAGGTGGGGAGGGTCACTTGGGGGCAACCCTCCCCACACAAGAATGAAGCTCCCATCTAGCACACGACAATCACACGGGCTTCACACAGGCTAAGAAGTACCTACAGTAGAATTGTCAGGTCGTCAACTACCCGCCGCATATCTAGGAAGATGAGACCCAGTTTGGCTTCTTTGCGCGCCATTACTGTAAGCACCGCCTCCTCGCCCACCGACATCAGAACGATGTAGCCGCTATCGCCCTTGATATAGACCTGGTTCAGCACGCCACGTCTCAACTCGCCAGCGATGCGCTCACCCAGGGAGAGCATCGCGGCCGACATCGCTGACACTCGATCCTCCCCCGTGGTCGTCGGAAGCAAGGAGGCCATCATCAGCCCATCCACGCTGACGATGGCTGAGCCCTCAATGTCAGGCGTGTTGGCCTGCATATCCCGCAGGAGATCTACCATGAGTTCCGCACGCGACTTTGCCATCCACGACTCCTTACCCATTGCTGAATCAGCGCCAAGTGCAAATCACATAGGGAACTGCGTTCCAAAGCCCAAATCCCAAACTCCAAATCCCAAAACTGCTCAACATTCCACTGCGAGTACTCGTGGCAGGCTGAATGTCATTCACAATCCTGGGGCAATAATGACATAGGGAACTGCGTTCCAATGACAAATGAACAAATGACAAATGACCAAAAAGCGGCTCAACATTCTGAATATTATTCCGAATCCGAGGGCAATAATGACATAGGCAAACACTGCCTGTGTTGATAGCCCGACTGCTGCTTGATTCTACTCCAACTTGCCCGGTTGCGCAAGTTCCCACGAACAGGCACATTACACGCGGACGGCCCGACCGCCCTGATGCTTTAGACTTGGTGTCAAATTGACAAACATAGGAGCCGACAAACATCTCACCAGCGAGTAGTGGGGACCAGACCCTGCACCTGCACCTCCAAATCACCGCTGGTCAAAACCCGGTCGAGGGCACTATATCTGTCCTTTCGCTCATTTTTGTGAACAGTGGGGAATTGACCCTATTTTGGCATCCGTTTGTGGGGTTACCCCCAAAAGTTGTACCACTTGAGGCTGTGTTTATTGTGATCCTCTGGAAGTGTTTTAAGAACTCTCCCGATAGCAGATTCCGGGTTGCCGGTAGTCGGTTAGGCCAACACAAGGAAAGAGAGAAAGGATTGGAAAGACAACCCTCTCTACCCTCCCCCTTTATGGGTAAACGAATGATACCACACGGAGGAAGAGAGCGCAACTTCGACAGTCAACTACCACCGCCAGAGGCGGTGGCTTGTGACCGTCGCACCTAGAAGGTGCGATCTTACTGGTGCGACTTAGTCAAACAACCGACGTTGAGTAGCTTCGACTTGCTTTTCGCGCTTCTCTTGCCACTTTACATACTTGCATATCTTGTCTTCATCCAAACCAACGGTGCTGACACGATACCCTCTGGCCCATAGGTGACGGCCCCAGTATGTGCGCCTTGGCTTCTCGTACTGGCGGAATAGCCTGATCGCCAGTTTTCCTTTCAGGTAGCCCATGAAGTCAGACACAGCGTACTTGGGTGGGATTGACACAACAAGATGGACATGGTCGGGCTGTATGTTGAGTTCGAGTACCTCGACCAACTCCTTCTGTCGACAAAGACCGTAGATTTGTTGTCTCGTGTACTCTGCCACATCGTCTTTAAAGATACGGTATCGGTACTTCGGGCAAAACACGATATGGTACTTGCACTCATAAATCGAATGCGACAGTCTCTTGAATCTAGACATTGTAAACCTCCCTCTCTTTTCTGCTCGCACCTTCTAGGGAGATCTATAGTACCCCTTAACCGGTAGAACCGCTAATTATACCACTACCAGAGGTAGTGGTTTCCGAGATGAATGAACGCACAACCCAAAAAGCTACTTGACCAGATACGTGATCTCATCCGGGTCAAACACTACTCGATTCGCACCGAGGAAGCCTACGTCAGTTGGGCCAGGCGCTACATCCTGTTCCATGACAAGCGCCACCCACGGGAGATGGGAACCCCAGAGATCGCCGGATGCGTAGCATCCGCGCCTTCCTCACCCATCTGGCCGTGGACCGGAACGTCGCCGCCTCCACGCAGAATCAGGCTTTGTGTGCCTCGTTGTTTCTATATCGTGAGGTACTTAATGGACCCGGGGTCTGTTGATGCCGTCCGCGCCAAGAAACCCAAGCGGCTGCCCACTGTTCTGACCAGAGAGGAAGTCAGGATGGTGATTGCCGCCATATCTGGCACCAATCAACTCATCGCCAAATCGCTCTACGGCTCCGACCTGCGGTTGATGGAATGCCTGCGGCTGCGGGTCAAGGACGTAGATTTTGCCTAGTCAGATTGTTGTACGCGAAAGCAGTCCGCAAAAGGCCGTTAGGGAAGCAGCCAGATTAACAGGCATCAACAAAACTGTCAGTTGCCACACCTTTCGCCACTCCTTCGCCACCCACTTGCTGGAGAATGGCTACGACATTCGCACCGTCCGGGAGCTCCTTGGCCACAAAGCTTGTCCTGCCACCGCGAGTACTCGTGGCGGTGAGCCAGTCGAAGGAACGTCAAAACCACCATGATTTATACTCACGTCCTCAACCGGGGTGGGCTGGCCGTTCGCAGCCCGCTGGATGATCCTCGCTGAGCCCGCTTCAACGCTCGCCGCGCCCTAGCCCAATACGGCTTAGTTAAAGGAGCGAGCGCCAGCGCTTAACTCAACCGTATTACGCATAAATGTCTATCACATCCCGCAGCATCGTCGCGGCGGAGGGGATGGGGTCGGGCTCGTCTATGATGGCCGTGATCGTGCCGTAGATGTCGGTGCTGAATACGACGCCCATCTGCTTGCGGCCCAGGCGCCCCAGCGGATGATCCGACGGCAAAGGCACAGGGGCCACAGAGAGAGCGTAGGCCCCATCGAAGCCCCGCTCTGCCCGCGCCAGCAGCCGGTAACAACAGCCCCGCTCCCGCGCAGATTGCAGCTCGTCCACGCTGAGAGTGGTGATACCGGTCAATGTCACATCCTCCAGCCGGGCTGGGTACTCTAGGACTGCGTTTGCCAAAATGACCAGCTTGGCCGCAGCATCCCATCCCTCCAGGTCCCACGAACCGTCTGCTTCCAGCACACCCTCCTGGCAGGCGCGGGCCAGGGCCTCCTCCCAGGCTACGCCATCGGCCCACAAGTCCATAACGTAGCCGGTGACCAGGTTCGGCACTGCCTCCAACTCGTGAATGATCGCTCCACGCAGGTCGCGCTGGCCGAGGTAGAGCGCAGGGAGGCCGCCGGCTACCGTCCCGTCGAAGCGTAACTGCACAGACTGCACAGCCGCCAGATCGTGCAACTCCTGGTAGGCCAAGACCAGCGGCCCCTTGTTGGTCGTCACCACGTTCATTCCCCGCTGCAGAGCGGTGCGGATGCAGGTCAGCCCAGGCTCGGCCCCCTGCTTCAGGTTGACCGGGGAGGCCTCCAGCAGCAGGTCGGCCTTGGCAGTGGCGACCAGTTCTGGAGCCTGCCAGCCCGGCCGTCCTGCGCCGGGGTAGTCGGCGATGGTTCCCCCTGCTTGCTTGAGGTGCACCACTATCTCTGGATCTAATCCGATCACCGGGTCGTAAGCCGCTCCCCGGCTGTCGGCGGCCCCCACCAGGCACAGTTCCAGCCCGTAGCGACGGCGCAGTAGGGTGTCCTTCTTCAGCAGGGTCTCACAGAAGCGACGGCCCAGGTTTCCCAGGCCGATGAGCAGAAAGCAAACAGTGCGCATGACGTAC